>CAYRZP010000034.1:0-18084 GCA_964428885.1 uncultured Lentisphaeraceae bacterium | reverse complement strand
AGCGCCGTCGCTCAACGGATAAAAGGTACTCCGGGGATAACAGGCTGATCGCCGCCGAGAGTTCACATCGACGCGGCGGTTTGGCACCTCGATGTCGGCTCATCGCATCCTGGGGCTGGAGAAGGTCCCAAGGGTTTGGCTGTTCGCCAATTAAAGCGGTACGCGAGCTGGGTTCAGAACGTCGTGAGACAGTTCGGTCCTTATCCTCTGCGGGCGCAGGAGAATTGAAGGGAACATTCCCTAGTACGAGAGGACCGGGAATGACCGGCCTATGGTGTTCCGGTTGTCGCGCCAGCGGCACCGCCGGGTAGCCACGCCGGGAACGGATAAGCGCTGAAAGCATCTAAGCGCCAAGCCTCCCCCGAGACAAGTTCTCCCTCCCCGCGCGAGCGGGGCTGAAGGCCGGTGGCAGACCACCACCTCGATAGGGCGGGCGTGCAAGCGCGGCGACGCGCTCAGCGGACCGCTACTAATCGGCCGTGAGGCTTGGCCGTTTCAAAAACCCGCCGCCGTTAAACCGGCGGCGCGGCGCCTGAGGGCGCCGGCAAAGGCTCGGGCGCGTTGCCCGGCCGCCTGTCCCAGACTGTGCGTTGGCTTTTTCCGGGTGCGCCCGGAGACGCCTTTTTCCGGCGGCCATGGAGGGGAGGCAACACCCGTTCCCATTCCGAACACGGCAGTGAAGGGCCCCATCGCCGAGGGTACTGCGGGACGCGCCCGCGGGAGAGTAGGACGCCGCCGGGAATTTTTTCCCAGGGCCGCGAGTCGCGAGACTCGCGGCCCTTTTTTTTTAGCAGCGCCCCTGACGGCTCGGCGAGCCGTCCCGGCTGCGGCCCCGTGCCTTTCGGCAGGGCGCGACGGCCTTAGACATGCTACGGTCAGCTGGTCATTCGAACGCGACGAGGTTTTGCTCTCGCAGGCTGATGTAGCCCGGCGATGTTTCGGATGGCTTGCCGACGATCAGGTGGTCTACCACGCGGATGCCGATGATGCGGGCGGCTTCGATCATGCGGCGGGTGATGTCAATGTCTTCTTTGCTCGGCGCGGGGTCGCCGGAGGGATGGTTATGGGCGAGGATCACGGCGGCGGCGTTATAGCGGATGGCCTTGGAAAAGACCTCCCGAGGGTGTACCGGGCTAGAGTCGAGCAGGCCGCGTGTGGTCTCGATCGGCTGGCCGATGATGCGGTTCTTGGTGTTGAGCAGCAGTGCCCAGAATATCTCCTGGTTCAGGCCGCTGGCCAGCGGCGCGATGATGCGGTATGCGCTTTCCGGAGCGCGTATCGCCGGCTCGTCCTTGAGCTGCTCATGCTGGCGGTTGTGCTCGTTGACGCGGCGGCTGATCTCGAGGGCAGAGGCCAGTTCCATGCACTTCACCTTGCCCATGCCTTTGATGCCAAGTCCCATCAGCTCTGCAAAATCCGCCCGGCACAGACCGGCCAGACCTTTCATGCGCCGCAAAAGTTCGCGGGCCAATTCGGTGACGTTTTTGCCGGGCACGCCGGAGCGCAGGATGATGGCCAGCAGGACTTCGTCCGGCACGTTGGCGGCCCCGCGGCTCAGGAACTCTTCGCGCGGACGCATCGCCAGCGGCAGTTCCTTGACGGTCATGGGGGTTTCGGGATAAACGGGCTTTTCAGACGCATACGAGTTCTGCCGGTCCATGTTCCCTCCATTTTTGCAGTACCAGATCCGCCACCTGCGCGGGCGGGTCGTTGTCCGTGATGTCAATCCAGACGGCGTTGGACTGGTGTCTGAACCAGGTTTCCTGACGTTTGGCGAGCTGGCGCGTGCGGGTGACGGTGCGCTCTAAAGCCGCGTCGGGTCTCATCGCGCCTTCGAGCATGGCGCGCACCTCGGCGTAGCCGATGGCTTTGGAGGCGGTTGGGGACCATTGCGGGAACTGACGGCAGAGAGCGCGCACTTCTTCGGCGAAGCCTTGCCGGAACATGGCGGCGACGCGGCGGCGGATGCGGTCGTGCAGATGAGCGCGCGGCAGCCGCAGGACAGTGACCGGCGGCGCGCCGAGCGGGCCGGACCAGCTCGCGGGGAGCGCGCCCGAGGCGTCGATATGTTCCAGGGCGCGTATCAGACGCCGCGGGTTGTCGGGGTCGGCCAGTCTGTCTAGGGCGTCGGGGGCGCGGGCTGTGATGGCGGCGCGCAGAGCCGCGACCCCGCCGCTTTCGAAGAGGGCCTGCCAGCGCGAGCGCGCGGCAGGGTCGGCGGCGCGGCCGCCGAGTCCCCGGGTGACGGCATTGATGTAGAGGCCGGTGCCACCGGCCGCGATCAGTCGGCAACCTGGTTCCGGGCCGGCTGCGGCGGCGGCCCTTGAGACGTCGGCCAGCCACAACCCGGTGCTGAAACTCTGGTCGGGCGTTGTCAGGTCCAGGCCGAAATATTTAACGCGGGCACGTTCCGCCTCTCCGGGCTTGGCCGTGCCGATATCCATGCCCTTGTATACCGACATGGCGTCCGCCGAGATTATGGCGCAGCCGAGCTTCTCAGCCAGGATCTGCGCGACGGCGGATTTGCCAGAGGCGGTGGCGCCGGCCAATATCCATGCTTTTGCCATAGCTTCATAGCTGCTCTGCCGGAGGAGCGTCACCGCGACTCCCCTTCCGCAGATCGTGATGCCATTGGGTTGCCATGAAAAGAAAGGCCCCGCAGCAGATGGCGGCGTCGGCCACGTTGAAGGCCGGGAAATGTGCGCCGCGCCAGTGGAAATCCAGAAAATCGATGACGTGCGAGTGCCAGACGCGGTCGATCAGATTGCCGACCACGCCGCCGCAGATCAGCGTCATCGTGAGCCGCCCGAGCCTCAGGTGTTCAAAAAGGCGGCGCCTGTGCCATATCAGGAAGGCCAGGGTGATGATCGAGAAAGCGACGAGCAGCCATTGCCGTCCCGTGAGTATGCCCCACGCCGCGCCGCGGTTCTCGACATAGCTGAGGTTGAACAATCCGTTTATGACGGATATCGAACCGACAGGTTTCAGACGGGCCACGGCCAGTTGTTTCGTGACCTGATCGGAAACCACCAGCAGGGCGGTGAACAGGGCGACGCGCATGACATCCTTTTAGCGCCGTCCGACCTGATAGTGCTTCTGCTCTATCTCGGACTGGCATTTGATGCAGTTCTTCGCGAATGGCAGAACCTTGAGGCGCGACTTGCTGATCAGAACGCCGCACATGTCGCATACGCCGTAGGTTTTGTGATCGATAGCACGCAGAGCCTCGTCGATGCTGGCCACGATTTGCTGCTGTGTGCCCACCTGCGTCAGGGTCTGGAGGCGTATGAAGGCATCGGTCCCTTCCTCTTCCAAGTTGACCTCGTCGTTACGCTGCAGGGCCGCGTTGCGCATGGCGCCGGACTGGCCGGTGATGCGTTCGCGCATGGCCAGCAACTCAAATCTGAACTGCAGGAGATCTTTTTTGTCGAAGCGGGTGTCTTTGAGTGCCGAAGGCTTGGCGCCGGCGGCCATGACTTTTTTGACGGCGGGCCTCACGGTCTTTTTTGCCGGAGACTTAAAGGCGTGCTTTGAGGGCAATGCCTTCGGCGTTGTCAGGGTCACTGTTTTGGTCGTCTTCGCCTGCTTTTTAGGGTCGGCGGGAGCTTTGGCCGTCTTAACCTTTGTGGCGGAAACGCGTCTGGTCTTCATTATGTCCGCTGGTTTCTTAGACGCGGTTTTTGCGGCCGGCTGCTTGGTTTTGCCTGCGGCTCCTCCGGCCTTTTTCTTTTGCTTGATCGCCATTGGGGGCACCCTTTCATTACCGTCAAAAACTTGTCCTGTGATTTCTTTTGTGCCGATAGTATACGTGGTTGTAATTATAAAACAAGCGGGAAAAACGGGATTTTAATCCGGCTGACGCATGATCCAAGCGCGGACGGCTTCGCCGGGCGTCTCCACGGTCTCCAGTGTCGCGGCGGTGTCGCCGGAGGCGCTTGGCACCGTCACGGTTTCGCCGGGTTTCTTGCCTTCGAGGCACATGGCCAGGCGGCTTTTGTTCGAGATGATGTTTAATTGTTCGTCGCGGTCCCATTCGCCCAGAATGGTGTATGTGAGTCTTGATCCGTCCGCCAGCGTGAGTCGCACCGTGGTGCCGGGCCCGGCCCGGTCGCTGGCTGCGTCTGCGAAATCGGTGCCTTTGACTTGCTGCAGTTCAAGCTGCATTTCGGACTGTTTCTGCAACAGTTGTCGCTGCAGGTCCTTGGCGGCCTGGTACTCGAAATTCTCCCGCAGGTCGCCATAGCTGCGCGCGGTCGCGATATCCTGGCTGTTTCTTGGCATTTCGACCTCGACCAGGCGCTTGTACCTTGCCTGCCGTTCTGCCAGCGAATGCCAGGATGTCCATCGCGCGGCTTCTTGCGTCGTTGCGGCAGCAGGTTTTTTGCTGCCGGCGAGTGTCGGGTCGAGTTTCAGCATACGGCGGAGTAGCGAATGATGCGTTGACGGATCCCACGCCGTGGAAGCCTGGATGCGTTCGAAAAGGAGTTGCCGCTGCCGGGCGTCGAGTTCGGCGAAAACAGCCTCGAGCCATTTGGCGTTCGTGAAGAGTGGTTTCAGGTTGTTTTGCATGCGCAAGGATTCGCCGGAAAGTCTGCTTTCAAGGATCAATACGGCGTGTCCGAGAAGCTCGCCGAGCGGGGGCAGTGGCCAGTCCGGAGTCTTGCGGTTTCTGAAGGCCCAGCACACCAGTGTGGGCGGGGCTTTGGGCTGCGCCAGCAGTCGGCGGCATGCGTCGGCCGCCTCGGGGCATCCGCGCAACAGGTTCAGGACCTCGTTCAGAAGGGAGAACGGCATTTGCGGCAGCGCTTCCAGCAGCCGTCCAGCCGCTTGCGCGTCGCCGACGAGTAGGAATGCGGCCATGGCCGAATTATCGCGCACCGTCATGGTTTCGGAGGCTTTGATGTAGCGTTGGTTTTCCCAAAGGTGCCGGCGCATCTCTTCGGCTGGAGGCGCCTCCAGGCCGAGGCGGCTGACGGTCGTGGCGAGCCTGGCGTAAAGGGCCGGGTCGGTATTGTGGGCGGCCTGGACGGCAAAGGCCAGGCGCTCGCCGACAATCCTGCGGCTTTCCCCGTCAAGTTCCTGAAAACGCCGTTCGCCTTCGAGCTCGGTGACTGACGCGAGGATCAGCGCGGGATCTTTTAGATCGGCCATGTCCGCGAACCATCGGCTGTCGTATGTCTTCTGTTCGGACAGCAGGCGCAGCGGCTCCGTACGTTTGGCGGGGATCACCACCAGCGGATCGTTCTTGAGCTCCTTGCGGGCCGCGTCCCAGAAAGGCTTCCAAGCTTGCGGTTGCACGAAGCCGTGGCCTGTCAGGACAGACTCGAGTTTGGCCGCGGGCATCTCGCCAAAGCATTCCAGGGCCAGCTTGACCAGCCTGTCAGGGTGCTCAGAAGTCATGCGCGCGATTTCCGCCGGATGGTTGTGGCGCCGCGTAAGGAGATGGTCAGGCTTGGCCAGCGCGACCGTTTCGCAGGCGGACGCGAGGGACATGGCATGGTTGGGTTTCCCGGAGAAGTCGATGGCCACCCGCTTATAGAAGCCGTCGATGTTTTTCACGCAGCCGAAGCCCCAGGCGGAGTCGATGACCAGCGTTCCGGGGGTGAGCGTCATGAGCAGGTCGACGCGGCGGAACGACTCTTGCAGAGTTGTTTCGCCGAAGGCGGCGGCATCAATGAAGGCCGCGACCAGACGGTCCTTGCCGGTTTTTTTCAACATGTCGCGCATGCCTGCGGGCTTGAGCGTGCGCGTGAAGCTTTCGGCGCGAACTTTGAACAGCATCAGCAGTCCGGCGAAATCCTGTTGCTCGGAAAGTTCCCGCATGAGCGTATCCGACCATTCGTCGGCTTTGTCTTCGCCTTGGGTCGCCGCGCAGGCGCGGATCAGGGCAAGCATCTCCTGCGTAGGGAGCGGAGAAGTGTCGAACAGCGACAGGAATCGCTCCTCGGTCTGCGCGTAATCGTTTTCCGGAACCATCGTTACAATCCTTAATACGGTGCAGGAGAAATATCTATTAATAACAAAATGGCGGTTGTTTGGAAAGCACGGGCGCGATTTCGGAGGCGCATGCCCCGGTCGCTAACCTGTTGCCCGAGGTTCGCAAAGGCCTTTTTTTAGCGCGGGCCGATTTGCTATCATGGCCGCGTTCGGGTGGTGGGTTACGGGTGTTCTCGGAAATGCGTTCGGCGAAAAATAAAGCAAGGACAGGTTTTGGGTCGGGACGTTTGGGCGCGGACATGCTGGCGGCGCTCCGCGAATATGTCGGCGCCCGACTGCCGCAAGAAAGCCTGGCGGCGGCAGCGGGCGTCTGCGAGCCGCCGGCCGGGCTTTCGGCGTATCTGGCGCGCGCGGGTGCGCCGTTCTCGCGCCGCCTGCTGGAGCTGATCCGCAAAAGCGGATCTAGCGAGGTCGAAGTTTACCGCCGGGCGCATGTGGACCGCAAGCTTTTCTCGAAGATAAGGAGCGATCCCGGATACCAGCCAAGAAAGACGACGGCGGTGGCTTTCGCGCTGGCCCTGCGACTTTCAGCGGACGAGACGCATGAACTGCTGGTGTCGGCAGGCTTCGCGCTTTCTGCGAGTTCGGCGTTCGACCTGATCATCCGGTTCTTTATTGAACGCGGCGTGTACGACATTCTGCTGATCAACGAAGCGCTTTATGCCTTCGGCCAGCCGATTCTGGCGGTGTGACGAGAGGCGCGCCGGAGTCGAGCAGATTCAGCGCCGCGGGCAAACACGGGCACACGCGGAATTGCAAGGCTGGGGGAAGAGCGTCGGATTTCTGCAAATGTCGCTTGGCGGGCGACATGTTCATCACTCTCTTATGTTATTTTGCCGTTGATTTCACGAAAGGTTCGTGAGACGGCAAAACACAAAAGGAGGCAGAGATGAACACAGCGACAGAGATCAACGACACAGTGAAGACGGCGGATGAAGAGACTCAGGAGCGCGGCTACCGTCCGCGGCTATCGTTCTATCACGCGAACGGCAAGGGCAGCGGCAGCGCGGCGCGGTTCGAGGTCGTGCCGGCCGGCGGCGACCGTGAGGGGGCGGTCTATCTGACTTTGGCGCAGCAGAAGAGCGTGGCGTCGGGCTCGTCCGCCCAGGGTAACCGCCAGCACGCGACCTTCGACTGGGGCGGCCGCGTCACGGTCAAGCTGAACTTCGGCGACCTCTGCCAGATGCTGCTGGTCCTGCGGGGTCAGGCCGCCAATGTCGCGGAAGGCAAGGGGCTCTATCACGACAGCCGCGGCATGACCACGGTGATAAACCTGAACCGCAATGATGACACGCATCCCGGTGTGACTCTGGACATCTCGCGGCGCTCCAAGGACGAGGCTGGCCAGGCGTGCCGGACGCGCATATCCTTCAACAGCGCGGAGGCCTTCGGACTGGGCGCCGTGCTGGAGCAGGCGCTGGGTGCGGTGGCGTTCGGGAACGGCGCGGTAACATCTCTGAACCGGCGCGATTCGAGTTTGACCAAACCGGAATAAGCGCCCGGCTTGACCGCGGCACCCGTTAAAAGTTAAGATTAGCGCGTGACACGGGACAAACATGACGAGAGGCCGGGAGGAGGCATTTACCGGCACGGCGGACTTTCACGCGCGGTTTTTCTGGCGGCGGGTCTTTTTACGGTGGCGGTGTTGAGCGTTGTCAGCGCGGCCTGGATCAACAGGGTGGCGGTTGTCACCCGTCTGGCGCGGCAGGCGCTGGAACAGCGGGGGCTGACGAACTTCTGCTTCCGGGTGGCGCATCTGTCTTTCACGCGCGTGACGGTAGAGGACTTCGCGCTGGGCGACGGCGCAGAAACGCTCTTGACGGTCAAGAAGGCGGAGGCGCGGTTCACGGTCGGCGATCTTCTGCGAAGGCGTGTCGGCCGCGTGGACCTTAGCGGGGTCAGCACACTGCTGGTCGTGGACGGGCATTCGGTCACTTCGCCGGTTTACGGAATGCTCAGGCCTTTGTTGGTAACGGATGCAAAGGCGGGAAAGCCGCGTCCGGCGCGCGCGCGGACGGGCTTAAACTTTTCGGTCGGCACGGTTGTGCTTAACGACATCATGATCGATCTTGAACTGGCCGGCGGCACACTTGTGTCCGACACGGTCATTGACGCCGTCATAGTGCACGATGCGCTTGACCGTTATCGTTTCTTGGTCAGCGCGGCCGACAGCCAGCTTTTCAATTTCAAGGCGGACGGCCATGTCAAAGTCGGTGACGGCGCGATTTACGTGGCGCCTGAGGGGCGGTTGACGGATCTCAGACGTCTTTACAACATCGTGCGACTGGTCGTTCCCGACCGGGTAGAAAGTTTGGGCGTGGTTCCCGACCGGGGCGGGACGTTGACGGCCCGCGCGGCGGTGCGGATACGCGGGTGGCGCGAACTGGAGAGTTTTGATGTCAATGCCGAGCTGGGACGTGATAGCGCCTTCAGGAAAGACGGGGACGCGGTGTTTGCGCGTTTCCAGTCGGCGCGCGTTGAGGCGGGCGGCAATATGGATGACATCCGCTGCCGGTTCAGTGCGGGATTGTCGGCGTTTTCTTATAAAGACACCATAAAGGTTGAGCGTGAGACGGGGCGTCTGCTCGGGATGCGCGGTTCGGCCCGCTGGTGTCGGGACGGAGGCGTGTCGAAACTTGATTTGGCGCTTGACTCCGATTTGCCCGGACGGTCGCTGTCGCAGATCCTGCCCGGCGTGCTTCCGCTGGCGCCGCTTTTCTTCTCGGACGGCGGGACCTTGTCGGTCAATGCGGGCTTGGAACGCGCGGAGCGTGAAAAGTGGGAAGGCGAGATCGGATTCAAAGTTGAGGCGACGCGTTCTTCGGCGCCGGCGGCGGCAGGCCGCGCGGGATGCGGCAGGGCGAGTCTGGCGGGAAGTTTGGATGTTTGCGGCGGGCGCGCGGGAGCGGCCGTTTGCGAACTTGATTTGTCGGACGGCTATTTTATCCGGCGCGGCGTCAACGCGCGCGGGGATTTCAAGCTGGTCATGCGCGCCGGGCCGCCCTATGCGGCGGCGGCGGGCGCATTCAGCGGCAGGTTAAAGGAATCCGCGGCCTTACCGCGATGGGGCTTGGCGGTCGATGACGGTTACGTGCGGTTCGAAGGCGATGTGGCCGTGACGGGGCTCGTGACCAATCCGGTCTGGGAGGCCAGTCTGCGCTTGCCTGAGTCGGGTCTGGCGGCGGCGGTGCCGGGCGGACTGGTTGAGGCGCGCGCCGGGGCGCTTGCGTCTTTCGGTTACGGGAACGGCGCGATGTCGGCGGAAGGCGAGGCTTGGCTGAGCGGTCTGGCTTTGAAGAGCGAAGGCGGGCAGGCGCCGTCCGTGAAAGCGGGCTTGGACAGCGCTCGGGTGAAATTCAAGGTGCGGCCGTTCGAGGTTGCGGCGGTATCGAACATGCTGGTCGAGGCAGGGGTGTCGTGTAAGGGCGGGCATTGCAGCTCTGACGGCGCGCGTCTGGCTTTGGAAGATTTGTGCGGTGATGTTAACTTGGAATGGTCGCCGTCCGGCGGGCTGGACTTCGGCGGTGGAGAGCGGCTGACGTGGCGGAGGCTGGAGGCGCAGGGGTTGCGCGCGGAGCCGGGGGAGTTCCGGCTGGAGCGGCGCGACGGCGCGGTGGAGGCGCGGCTGGCTGTCAGGGTTGAAGGCTGTGCGGGCGGCGTTGACGTCAGGGCTGTGCTGCCCTTGGCGGACGTGCGGCAGTCGGGGCTGCATGTGGTGTTGCCGGAGGCGACGCTGGAAAAGGACGGCGTGGTTGCAGAGGCGATACGGGCGCGGGTGCCGGGCGTGGCGGTGTCGGGGTCGGTCTCGGCAGCGGCGGAAATGCGTTTGATGGGTTCGCGGCCTTATGTCACGGGGCGCGTCAAGCTGCGCGAAGGGCATTTCGCCAGCGGCGACATGGCGGCTGAAGGGGTGGCGGCGGAAGTGGCTTTTGAGAAAGGCGTGTTTTTCAGGACAATAGAACGGCCGTTCATGACTTTTGAACGGGCAAAGGTCGGCAAACTGCTTCTGGACGCGGGCAGGCTCGATTTCCATCTCACGCCGCAGGAACTTTTTGTGGATCGGCTCGAGATCGGGTGGTGCAAGGGCCGGCTCAACGCCTATTCGGTGCACCTTGATTTCAAAAACCCGAAAGATGATTTCATAGTTTATGCCGACCGCATCGACCTGGGTGAAGCGCTGATGATGGCGCTGTCCTTCAGGGGGCAGATCGAGGGCTACCTGTACGGGCGTTTCCCGGTGGGCATCGACCGCGGCAGGGTCAAGCTCTCCAGCGGCTTCCTCTACTCCCTGCCAGGGCAGAGCGGCAGGCTCAAGCTTGACGACAGCGGGCAGATGCTGGCGCTGCTGGAGAAGGCCGGGATCAAGGGCGAGGTGCAGGTGCCGTTGTCAAAGGCTTTGAGTGACATGGACTTCAGTTCGGCAAGGCTTGACCTGGAGACTTTGGCGCAGGATCAGGGGGTTTTGAAGATCAAGCTGGGCGGCAAGTCCAATTACAAAGAGTGGCCGGCGCCGGTTGATCTTAACCTCAACCTGCACGGGCCGATGGAAGAGCTGCTCAACATGGGGCTGGACATGTCCCGCAAGCAGTGACAGAATCATGACAGAACTTCGGTGGGCAGAGGCCTAACGATGATGATGGAGGCGAGCGAATGAAAGTTATGCGCGCGAGTGTGCTGAAGGGGCTGCTGGCTGTTTCTCTGGCCGGGTTGGCTGCCGGATGTCTTTCGATCAAGACCGAGCACGAGATCAAGCCGATCCATATCACCATGGATGTGAATCTCAAGGTGCAGAAAGATCTGGAAGAGTTCTTGAATCTGGATTGAGCGGAACAAAAGGGAAAGGGGACAGGTATGAAAAAGGCCAAACGTTTTTTGTGTGTAGCGGTCGCGGCGTTTCTGGGTTGTGCAGGTCTGGCGCAGGCGGACGCGAAGGATGACGCGAAAGCCCGCCGCAAGGCGCGGCGCGCGCAGGTCGAGCAGATGGTTGAGAAAGGCGAGGCCGCGGAGGGGGCAGACGGCTACCTGGTGGCGAAGGCCGGCATCGGCGCGGACAAGGACGCGATGGTCAAGAACGAGAACGCCGACCGCAAGATCGGGTACGAGGCGATTTCCAAAGAGAACGGCAAGCCGCTGGCGGATGTTCAGCAACAGGCCGCCGCCGCGATCAGACGCTTGCGCGCCTCAAAAAAATGACTGTCGGTCGGCAGCGTCCATGCAATTACGGCGCTGGTTGTGGAGCTGCGAGACGCCCGGTCAGCCGGAGCAGGCGTGCGATGGCGATCCGTTCGTCGTAGCGGGCGCGTATGGCATCTGACTGGGCTTGGGTCAAGGCGACCTGGGCGTCGGTGCGTTCGATTGAGGAAGAGATGCCGACGCGGTACTGCTCGTTGACCACTTCAAGGTTCTCGGCTGCCTGGCGCTCGACCAGCCTGGCCACTTCAGAGCGTTTGCGCGCGGTATCGAGCTGCGCGCGGGCGGCCAGGACCTCGAGGTGTAGCGACTGTTCGGCGGAGGCGAGGCCGGCGCGCGCGGTCCGCAGTCTTGTCACGGCTTCCCGGATGAGCGTGGTGCGGCGGCGGCCGTCAAAGACACTCTGTGCGGCGCGCACGGCCCAGGAGAAGTTCCAGACCAGCGGGAAATTCCGGCCGGAGATGTCGGCGTCGGCGCCCAGCGAAAGGTCGGGGTATAGGTCCGCGATGGTCTGATCGACATAAGCCGAGGCGGCGCGTTCGCGGGCCCGCAGCACTGCCAGTGCCGGCGCGTTCTCGCGGGCTTCGTCCATCAGCGCGGTGGTGTCCTTGACCGCGTCTTGCGGAGAGATGTCGTCCGCCACTTCATATGCGGGGTTTTCGGCCAGTCCCAGGGCGCGGTTCAACTGGGCGTGGGACACGGCGAGGCTGTTGCTGGCGGCTATGGTGTCCAGGCGCGCGTTGCCCCAGTCCACGCCGGCCTTGGTTACGTCGTACTTTCGTCGGGTGCCGACCTCGGCCATGACGCGGGCCTCTTCGAGGTGTTGGGCGTACTGCTCCTCGGCATGCAGCGCGACGCCCAGCAAGTGTGCGGCGCGGTGGCGTTCATAGAAGGCGGAGCGCAGATTGTAGAGCGTCTCCAGCTCGGCCTCGCGCAACTGCTCTTCTGCGGCGATCAGGTTTTCGCGGTCCTGCCGCGCCTGGGCTTTGAGCTTGCCGAAATCGTGCAGCAGCAGGTCTAGGCCGATGCCGCCGCTCCATGAGCCCTGCATGCGCTCTGACGACGGCTGTCCTTGAGTGTTCCGGGTGGTGCGGCTGTAACCGCCGCTGGCGCTGATCTGCGGCAGGCGCGCCGCGCGTGTCAGTAGGCATTGCAGGCGGGCGGCTTCGGCCGCCTGGCGGGCCTGAAGGATTGAGGGGTGGTAACGGAGCGCCAGATCCTCGAGGCGGGATAGAGTGTTGGTGGGGGCGGAGTTCAGGCCGGCCTGGGTGGCGGTGGCGGTGGTTTCGCCAGGCATGGGGCTTTCGCCGCGCTGGGCCTGACGAGCTTCCCTGACGGTCCGGCAGCCGCATGTCAGGGTTAGTAGTAACAGAACCGCTTGGCGTGAATAAAACATTGAGGCAGTCGGCTTTGTTTTAAGGATTGAGGCGGGGCCGGATCATCTTGAAAAGGCGGTGGCTGCGCGGTCGAACACGCGGGGATCGGCCTCCAAATAATCTAGGTTGGCGTATGAAAGCCAGATGGTTTCAGGGTCGAGCGTTTCGGAATATGAGGCATAATCGAGGCTCAGGTCGAAATCTTCAGGCTGCCAGGCGTATTCCGATCCGCACGGGTATTCGCAGACGCATGGGCGCTGCCCGTTGCAGCCGCAGCGGCAGAAGCAGCGGGTTGCGAGCGTTTCTGCGCGCTCTTCAACCGGGGCCGAATCACAAACGGCCGGTGCGGGCGCCGCTACGCTTGTTTGCGAGGCGGGCTGGGCAGTGTTGTAGACCACGGTTGATGGCTCTGTCACGTACACGGTCTCGGCGTTGATGACGGCCGGCGCCGTATCATACAGGTAGACGGTGCGGTAGACCGGCCAGGGATTGTATATGTAAGAGATGCCGCCGTACCAGCCGCTGCGCCAGCAGTCGTGATAAATGCGCGAATAGCCCCATCCGCCGCAGTGCCAACTGTCATAATAGCATGTGCTGTAAGCCGGCGCGCAGGAGAAGAAAGATAACCCGAAGGATCCGCTGAACCAGGAGAGCCCGAAGCCGCTGTAGGGATAGCTGTAGGGATAATAGTAAGGGTTAAAACAGGGCGCGGGGTACCAGAACGGCGTAAAGCCGTAATGCTGGTAGCTGAAGGTCCAGGGGTTGAACCGGTAGGGCTGCCTGTCACTGCGGTGATACGGGCGGTGGTGGCTGTGGCTGGGCGCCCGGTATGGCCTGGAGCCTGCGTAATGTGCGCGGGCGGGCGGGCGGTAAAGGGTGCTGCGCCCGTCGGTGTGCCGGCTGCGGCCGAAGCCGCTGGCAGGCGGGCGGGCCCGTGGCAGCGAGGCCGTCGTCAGGCGGGGCGTGCCGTAGGAGCGGTAAGGGCGTGACACAGACATGGGCGGGCTTTTGTCGAAGCGCATGCTGCCGGCGGAAGAGCGGCTGTCGGGGGAGCGCAGGCTCAGCGCCGGGGTCGTGCGGCCATCCGCTAATCCGCGCGTGTCGCGGGAAGATCCGAAGGTCAGGCGCGAAACGCCTGATTCCGGTCTGATGCTGCCGGGTGACGAGATGGCGTCATTGATCGGCGGCTGGCGGCTGGCGGACGGTGCTGAGCGTGTTGGAGAGGCGGTCCTTAGCGGGCTCGCGTAAGGCTCGGCCGCCGGGCGAGCGTCATGGCGCTCGCGCGTGGGCGCGGCGGGCACGACCCTGGTTGTGGCGGGAAGCGGAAGGTCCGAGCGCGAGGGCATGGCCGGCGCGGCGCGAGTCAAGTTCCGGGCTGGCTCGGGGTCGGCGCGTGTAGTGAAGGGGGGCGCAGGCGGCGTGAACACCGTTGACGGCTCGGGGCGCTGGGCCGGGGCGGAGCGGGTCACGGGCGCTGGGCGCGTGAAGGTCTCGGGGCGCTGGGCCGGGGCCGAGCGGGTCACGGGCGCTGGGCGCGTGAAGGTCTCGGGGCGCTGGGCCGGGGCGGAGCGGGTCACGGGCGCTGGGCGCGTGACGGGCTCGGTGATCGGGGTCGGCGCGGAGTTGGCCGCGGGCGATGGGCGCGACATCTGACTAGAGGCTGGCGCAGGGTAAGACCTGCTGCCGCCAGACATTGAGGGCATGACGTCACTGCGGCTGTCAGAGCGTCTGGACGAGAAAGGAGAGGCTGGCGCGGGATCGCGGCGCGCGGCGGCGTTAAAGGTTAAAGCAAACATGAGCAGGATGATCGCCATAACTGTAAGGTTGTTGTTATTCATGGCTCGCTCCTTATCACGCTGATTACCACCGTCCCATAGTCTACTGTGTGGTTGTCAGCTAGTCAATCCCGGCTACTTCCAAACCTTGAGATGGCACGGTGTCAGCGCAAATTGTTAAACGTTTGATTAACCCATGCTATTGCCTCGTCAAAGCAATGAATTAAACTTTTGTTTAACCCGGGGTGTTTGCGGAAACCCTGCAAAGGCCAGAAGGCAGGGGCCGGGGTGTCAGTTTTGCGTCTGAAAAGTATTCCTGAACCCTCTGCTGGCATAAAACGAAGGTGTTCCAAGCGCCTATCGACCTAAACACGGGAATTAGCCGCAAAGGGCATCGAGACATATTGACTCTTCTGGAATGGCAGTGCCACAAAAAGTGCGACATAGGCGTGTCTCACCTCATGTTGATCAAAGACATTGTGTTTTATAATAAAGTTCTAAAATGCTGTTGTTCATGGAATTATGCTGTATGAACATGAACGTGCGCGCCAATCTGGCACTTTAGGTGCTGATAGCATGGCGTTCGCGTACGGCATATTGTTTTGGATTTAATGTTTTTGGCTAAGCGAACAGAACGGAGCTTTTGATGGCTAAAGTGTTAGGGATAGATCTTGGGACCACCAACTCTTGCATGTCGGTGATGGAGGGCGGGGAGCCGGTGGTGATACCGAATGCCGAGGGGCACCGCACGACGCCTTCTATCGTGGCTTTCACGAAGAGCGGGGAGCGTCTGGTGGGTCAGTCTGCCAAGCGGCAGGCCGTGACCAATCCGAAGAACACGGTTTATTCGATCAAGCGTTTCATGGGTCGGCGTTACGACGAGATGGCGCACGAGATCTCCATGGTGCCGTACGAGGTGGTGCGCGCGGCCAACGGTGACGCGCAGGTGAAGGTCGGCGACAAGGTTTATTCCCCGCCTGAGATTTCGGCGATGATCCTTCAGAAGCTTAAGACAGACGCCGAGGCTTTCTTGGGGCAGTCTGTCACTCAGGCTGTGATCACGGTGCCGGCGTATTTCAACGACAGCCAGCGTCAGGCCACCAAAGACGCGGGGCGCATAGCCGGTCTGGAGGTGCTGCGGATCATCAACGAGCCGACGGCGGCCTCTCTGGCTTACGGTCTCGACAAGAAGAAGGACGAGAAGATCGCGGTGTACGATTTCGGTGGCGGCACATTCGACATTTCCGTGCTGGACATCGGCGACGGCGTGTTCGAGGTCAAGGCCACCAACGGCGACACGCATCTGGGCGGCGACGATCTCGATCAGGTATTGATGAATTGGATGGCCGGCGAATTCAAGAAAGAGCACGGGATTGACCTGTCCAAAGACATGATGGCGTTGCAGCGGCTCAAAGAGGCGGCGGAGAAGGCCAAGTGCGAGCTCTCTTCCGCTACCAGTTCCGAGATCAACCTGCCGTTCATAACCGCTGACAACACCGGCCCCAAGCATTTGACGATGACGCTCAGCCGCGCCAAGCTGGAGCAGTTGACCGCCGCGCTGGTAGAGCGCACGGCGCAGCCTTGCCGCAACTGTCTGCGTGACGCTGGCCTGAGTTCGGTGGATGAGGTTGTGCTGGTCGGCGGCCAGACGCGCATGCCGCGCCTGCAGGAAAAGGTCAAAGAGCTTTTCGGCAAAGAGCCGCACAAGGGCGTCAACCCGGACGAGGTAGTGGCGGTGGGAGCGGCCATCCAGGGCGGGATCCTGAAGGGCGAGGTCAAGGACGTGCTTCTGCTGGACGTGACGCCGCTGACGCTCGGCATCGAGACGCTGGGCGGCGTGATGACGCCGCTCATCGAGCGCAACACGACGATACCGACCAAGAAGAGCGAGATTTTCAGCACGGCGGCAGACAACCAGCCCTCAGTGGAAATTCACGTGCTGCAGGGCGAGCGCAAAATGGCCGGCGACAACAAGACGATCGGCAAGTTCCACCTTGACGGCATACCGCCGGCGCCGCGCGGGCGCCCGCAGATCGAGGTCTCTTTCGACCTTGACGCCAACGGCATACTGAATGTCAGCGCCAAGGATCTCGGCACCGGCAAAGAGCAGAAGATCACCATCACGGCCTCCAGCGGCCTCAGCAAGGAAGAGATCGAGCGCATGCGCAAAGACGCCGAGGTCCACGCCGCCGAAGACGCGCGCAGGCGCGAGGAGGTCGAGACCCGCAATCAAGCCGAGAACCTGTGTTATCAGGTGGAGAAGATGGTTTCGGAGAACGCCGACAAGATACCGGCTGAAGCCAAGGCTCCGGTGGAAAAGGCCGTGGTAGATCTCAAGGAGGCGCTGAAAGGCGGTTCGATCGAGAAGATCAAGTCGTGTCAGGAGGCTTTGACCAAGGCTATGGACGGGGTGACCAAGGGCATGTACAGTCAGCAGTCCGCGGGACAGCCCGGTGCCGAGCCGGCTGCCGGCGGCGCCCAGCCCGGGGCGGAGGCAGGTGGCGGCGGATCCGCCGCAGGCGACGACGGCGTTATAGATGCCGACTACACGATGATGGATGACAACAAAAAGAAGTAGTGGGATTTAGAAGCTGCCGGGCGGGTGTCCGGGCGGCATAAAAGCAAACCGTTTAAGTCAAAGCACTTAAAGAAGGAGAGAAACATCATGGCGAAGATTCGTCCGCTCGGCGACCGCGTGTTGGTCGAGCCCATTGACGTCAAGGAAGTCAATAAAGGCGGTATCATCATACCTGATTCCGCGAAAGAGAAACCGATGGAGGGCAAGGTTGTCGCCATCGGCAAGAAGCGTGACGACGACGGGAAAGAGATACCGTTTGACGTCAAGCCCGGTGACAAGGTGTTGTTGCCTAAGTACGGCGGCACGGAAGTGAAGATCGACGACAAGACCTACCAGCTCGTCCGCGAAGAGGATCTGTTGGGCGTGATTGTTTAACCTTAACCAATTAGTTTACGGAGATTGATGACATGTCTGCGAAACAGATGATGTATGATATGGAAGCCCGTCAGAAGATCCTGGCCGGCATTGGCAAGCTCAACAAGGCGGTCGCCTCGACCCTCGGGCCGTGCGGGCGCAATGTGATTCTGGACAAGAAGTTCGGTTCCCCGGCCATCACGAAGGACGGCGTGTCCGTGGCCAAGGAGATCGAGCTGCCCGAGCCTTTCGAGAACATGGGCGCGCAGATGGTGCGCGAGGTGGCGAGCAAGACCAGCGACGTGGCCGGCGACGGCACCACGACCGCGACCATTCTTGCGGACTCGATTTACCGTGAAGGCCTGAAGAATGTCACGGCCGGCGCGAACCCGATGGCGATCAAGCGCGGCATCGACAAAGCCACCAAGGCGGTGATCGAGGCCATTGCCAAGCAGGCGAAAAAAGTCAAGGATCCTGCCGAGATCGCCCAGGTTGCCACCATTTCCGCCAACGGCGAAGAGGAGATCGGGACGATTATTTCCGACGCCATGGACAAGGTCGGCAAAGACGGCACCATCACGGTCGAGGAGGCCAAAACCCTGGAGACCACCCTTGACGTCGTGGAGGGGATGCAGTTTGACAAGGGTTATCTCTCGCCCTATTTCGTCACGAACGCGGAAGAGATGGAGTGCTCCCTCGAAAATCCCTACATCTTGATTTTCGAGAAGAAAATCTCCAGCCTCAACGACATGCTGCCGTTGCTGCAGAACGTGGCGAAGTCCGGCAAGCCGCTGATGATCATCGCCGAGGATGT
>CAYRZP010000033.1:0-18199 GCA_964428885.1 uncultured Lentisphaeraceae bacterium | reverse complement strand
CCGCCGCGATCTCGCTGCCCGCGCCGCCCATTATCCCAGCCACCGCGCTCGGCGCCGCCGCGTCCGCGATCACCAGCATCTCTCCGTCCAGCACACGCTCCACGCCGTCCAGCGTCTTGATCTTCTCGCCCGGAAGCGCGCGCCGCACCACGACCGTCCGCTCGGCCAGCCGGCGGTAGTCGAAGGCGTGCAACGGCTGGCCGCACTCCAGCATCACGTAATTGGTCACGTCCACCGTCAGGCTGATCGCCCGCACACCGCACAGCTCCAGGCGGCGGCGCATCCACTCCGGCGACGTTCCGTCCTTCACGCCCGTCAGCACGCGTGCCGTGTAGCGCGGACACTTGACCGGATCATCCACCACCACCTTGGCGAAAGTATCCACCGCGGCTTCCGTCTCCGTGAACTCCGCCGCGGGCAGGCGCAAAGGCCGCCGCAGTATCGCCGCGAACTCGCGGGCGATGCCGATGACCGACAGACAGTCAGGGCGGTTCCAGGTGATCTCCAGATCCAGAACCGTCTCCGGCGGCGGCAGCACCTCCCGCAACGGCGTGCCCGGCTTCAGCGCCGGATCGAGGATCATGATGCCATCATGGTCGCCGGAAAGTTTCAGCTCGCGCGCCGAACAGAGCATACCGCAGGACACCACGCCGCGCAGCTTGGCCTGCTTGATCTTGAAACCGCCCTCGGGCACAGTCGCGCCGACTTTGGCGAAAGGGGACTTTATGCCCGCGCGGCAGTTCGGCGCGCCGCAGACCACCTGCAGCTCCTCCTGGCCGTCCCACACCTTGCAGACGTGCAGATGGTCGGAGTTGGCGTGCGGCTCGCACGTCAGCACCTCGCCCACCACAAACGCGTCGTCAAGCGCAACGCCGCACTCCTCTATGCCCTCAACCTCAACCCCGGAAAAGGTCAGCTTGTCCGCAAGCTCCTTCACAGACAGGTCCGAAACGTCCACAAACTCGTTCAGCCAGCTAACAGGTACTTTCATTCACAAAACCCTTCTTCACCAAACATGCCGCGCAAGTGTAACACACCCCGGCAAGGATATCAGCCAAAAGAAGGGGCGCGGAGCGTTTTTCGCCGCCGCAAGCCTTTGACAGCCCGCCGCCTTTTATGCGAAACTGTGCGCTCTTGTAAGCGGGCCGGAAAAGTCTGCCCGGAGAAACCTTTGTGAGGAGTCGAAACCATTTATGAAACTGACGCCTGAATCGCTGAATATCGCCGCCAACACCATCCGCGGACTCGCCATGGACGGAGTCCAGGCCGCCAAGTCCGGCCACCCCGGCGCGCCCATGGGCCTGGCCGACATCGCCGCCGTGCTTTGGCTGAAATACCTGAAGCACGACCCGGCCGACTCGCGCTGGCCTGACCGCGACCGCTTCGTGCTCTCCGGCGGCCACGGCTCGATGCTGCTGTACAGCCTGCTGCACCTGTCCGGCTACAAGCTGCCGTTGGCGGAGCTTAAGCGTTTCCGCCAGGTCGACAGCCTCACCCCCGGCCACCCCGAGTACGGCCACACCGACGGCGTCGAGACCACCACCGGGCCGCTGGGCCAGGGTATCGCTACCGGCATCGGCATGGCCATCGCAGAGCGCATGGCCGCCGCCCGCTACAACGCCGGTGACGCCGACCCGGTGGTCGACCACCGCACCTGGATCTTCTGCGGCGACGGCGACCTGGAGGAGGGCATCAGCCACGAGGCCTGCTCGCTGGCCGGGCACCTCAAGCTCGACCGGGTCACGCTCTTCTACGACAGCAACAACATCACCATCGAGGGCCCCACCAGCCTGGCCTTGAGCGACGACCCCAAAAAACGCTTCCAGGCCTACAACTGGCACGTGCTGGAGATCGACGGCCACGACTTCGGCCAGATCGACCGCGCCATCCGCAAGGCCATGAAGCTTACCGGCAAACCGGTGGCTGTCATCTGCAAGACCCATATCGGCAAAGGCAGCCCCAACAAGCAGGACTCCCACGAGGCCCACGGCGCGCCTCTGGGCGAAGAGGAGGTGCGCCTCACCAAACGCGCGCTGGGCCTGCCGGAAGATCAGTTCTTCCACGTGCCCGAAGAGGTCTACGCGGCCTTCCGCGCCAGCGCCAGCAAAGGCAAGCGCGTTCACAACAAATGGTCCCGCCGCTTCAAAGAGTGGTCAGCGGCCAATCCCGACAAAGCCGCGCAGTGGCAGGCCGCCTTCGAAGACCGTCTCCCGGCCGACATCGAAGCCTCCCTGCCCGTCTTCGACCCGTCCAAAGCGGTGGCCACCCGCAGCGCCTCCGGGATCGTGCTCAACGCCCTGGCCAAGCGGCTGCCGCAGCTCGTGGGCGGTTCCGCCGACCTCGCCCCCAGCAACATGACCTGGCTGAAGGATATGGGCGAGATCAAGCCCGGCGACTTCGCCGGGCGCAATTTCCACTTCGGCGTCCGCGAGCTGGCCATGGCCGCCGTCATGAACGGTGTCCAGGTACACGGCGGTTTCCGCATCTTCGGCGGCACATTCTTCGTCTTCAGCGATTACTGCCGCCCGGCCATGCGCCTGGCCGCCCTGATGGGCCTGCCGGTCATCTATGTCTACACGCACGACAGTTTCTATGTCGGCGAAGACGGCCCCACGCACGAGCCGGTCGAGCAGATCGCGGCGCTGCGCACCATGCCGAACGTCACGGTGATCCGCCCCGCCGACCCGACCGAGACCGGCGCGGCCTGGATCGCGGCCCTGAAGAACAGGCGCGGGCCCACGGCCCTGCTGCTGACCCGCCAGAACATGCAAGTGATCGACCGCAGCCTCTATCCTGCCGCGTCAAACCTGGAAAAGGGCGCCTACACGCTCTGGCAGAGCGGCACGGGCACGCCGGAACTGACGATCATCGCGACCGGCTCCGAAGTCGAGATCGCGCTTGCCGCAGCCAAGCGTCTCGAAGGACGCAACGTGCGCGTGGTCAGCATGCCTTCCTGGGAGCTTTTCGCGGCCCAGCCGGCCGCTTACCGCGACAGCGTGATCGACCCGGCCTGCCGCCGCCGACTGGCCGTGGAGGCGGGCGTCCCGTTCGGCTGGGAACGCCACATCGGCGCCGAGGGCGCGATCATCGCGCTGGACACCTACGGCGCATCCGGGCCTTACAAGGAACTCGCCAAAAAATTCGGCTTCACCGAAGACAACGTCTTGGAGCGCGCCCGCGACCTGCTGGCGCGCTGAGCCGCGACCCTATCGCGCGGCAGCCGCCTCGGCCCGCAACGCCGGGTCGAGGCTGTAGGCCGCCCGGAAATCCTGCCACACATGCGGGCTGGACTCCGGAGTCTGACGCCTGATCGCCGCATAATCGCGCGCGTCCAGCAGCGGGTCGACGCGCGTCGTGCGGAACTGGTGCGGCAACCCGCTGGAGGCGATCAGAGACACGCTCTCCCGGATCGCGCCGACATCGCAGGCCGCGCCGCCGGTCAGCGCCGCATATTTCTCCCACGGCGCCTTGACGTCCATCGCGATGAAATCCACCAGACCGCCAGCGATCAGAGCGCGCACGACCTCGGGGCGCGAGCCGTTGGTGTCAAGCTTGACCGCCAGACCCAGCTCTTTAAGGCAGCGCGTGAAGCGCTGCAGGCCGGCCTGCAGCGTTGGCTCGCCGCCGGAGACCACCACCCCGCCCAGCATCTTCCGGCGGCGGCCGACCGCGTCCAGAACCTCTGCCTCAGGTACCCGGTCGGCCGGGCGGCCGACCGCCGGCAGCAAATGCCCGTTGTGGCACCAGGGGCAACGGAAATTGCACCCCTGCGTGAACACGACCGCCGCCACGCGCCCGGGATAATCACACAGGCTCAGCGGCACGAAACCCGCGATATTCATCGCACGGCCATCTCCGCCACCCGGTAGGTCTTGCGCCGGCTGAACTCGTGCTGCTTGCCCTCGTTCCACTGCTGGATGGGCCGGATGTACCCCACCACACGCGAATAGACCTCGGTCTTCTTGCCGCACTGCGGGCAAGCGTGCACCTCGCCCCTCAGGTATCCATGCTCCTCACAGATGCTGAAGGTCGGCGTCAGCGTGAAATAAGGCAGGCGGTAGTTCCGGCAGACCATGCGCACGAACGCCTTGACCGACTGCGGATCGCTGACCGCCTCGCCCACGAAAGTGTGGACGACGGTCCCGCCGGTGTACTTGGTCTGGATCTCGTCCTGCAGGTCCAGCACACGCAGGATGTCGTCACTGTAGTTCACGGGGAGCTGTGTCGAGTTGGAGTAGAAAGGCTCGCCGCCCTCGCCGGCCGTGATGATCTCCGGGTAGAGCTTTTTGTCCAGACGCGCCAGACGGTAGGTCGTACCCTCGGCCGGCGTGGCCTCGAGATTGTAAAGGTTGCCGGTCTGCTCCTGATAATCAGCCAGGCGCGCCCGCATGAAGTCCATCACGCGCAAGGCGAAAGCGCGCCCCTCCGCGGTGCCGATGTCCTTGCCGAAAAGGTTTACGCACGCCTCGTTCAGCCCGACCAGGCCGATGGTCGAGAAATGGTTCTGCCAGTACTTGCCGTAACGCTCGTACACGTTGCGCAGATAAAACTTGGTGTAGGGATAGAGGTTCTGGTCAGTGAACTGCTCGAGCACCTTTCGCTTGATCTCCAGGCTGTTCCGCGCGACCGTCATCAGGCCGTCGAGGCGCTCGATGAAATCGCGCTCGTCCTTGGCCAGATACCCGATGCGCGGCATGTTGACAGTCACCACGCCGATCGACCCCGTCTGCGGATTTGCGCCGAACAGCCCGCCCCCGCGCTTGTTCAGCTCGCGCTTGTCGAGACGCAGCCGGCAGCACATCGAGCGCGCGTCGTCCGGGCTCATGTCGGAGTTGACGAAATTCGCGAAGTACGGTATGCCGTATTTGGCGGTCACCTCCCAAAGTTTCTCGATGCCTTTGTGCTCCCAATCGAACTCCTTGGAAATGTTGTAGGTCGGGATCGGGAAGGTGAAGACGCGGCCCTTGGCGTCCCCCTCCGTCATCACTTCCAGAAAAGCGTTGTTGAACAGGTCCATCTCGGCCTGGAACTCCGCGTAGGTCTCGGCTTTGGGCTTGCCGCCGATAATCACCTGCTCGGCCGCCAGCGAGGTCGGCGGCTCAAGGTCCATGGTCACGTTCGTGAAGGGCGTCTGGAAACCCACCCGCGTCGGCACGTTCACGTTGAAGATGAACTCCTGCAGGGCCTGCTTGACCTCCTTGGGACCGAGCTTGTCGTAACGGATGAAGGGCGCCAGCAGGGTGTCGAAATTCGAGAAGGCCTGCGCGCCGGCCGCCTCGCCCTGCAGCGTGTAGAAGAAGTTCACGATCTGCCCCAGCGCGGTGCGGAAATGCTTGGCCGGCAGGCTCTCCGCCTTGCCGGTCACGCCCTTGAACCCGCTGCGCAGCAGGTCCTGCAAGTCCCAGCCCACGCAGTAGACGCTGATCAGTCCGAGGTCGTGCAGGTGCAGCGCGCCGTTGTCGTGCGCCTCGCGGATCTCCGCCGGATAGATCTTGTTCAGCCAGTAGACCTTGCTGACCTCGCTGGAGATGTAATTGTTCAGCCCCTGCAGCGAATAGGCCATGTTCGAGTTCTCGCGCACACGCCAGTCCGCCTTGCCCAGATAGCTGTCGATCAGGTCCATATCGGCGTTCTTGACCATATCGCGCATGCGGGCGTGCTGATCGCGGTAGATGATGTAGGCTTTGGCCGTGCGGCGGTACGGAGAGTTCAGCAGCACCTCCTCCACGATGTCCTGCACCTGCTCGACCGTGACCTCCAGCGTGTCGCGCAGCGCATGGACCAGGGTGACCACCTTGAGCGTCAGCCGCCCGGCCTCCTCAGCCCCGAACTCGCCCGCCGCCTGACCCGCCTTAAGAATGGCGGCCATGATTTTTTTCGCGTCAAAAACCTCTTCCCTGCCGTCGCGTTTGCGCATCCGCAACACCAAATCCGGCTGAACAAGCTGACTCATGACACCCCTCTCTAAATTATTAAAGGCCAATCCTGACCGCTTCCATAAGACCTAGCAGCGCCATGCCTAAAGCCCATTTGATATGACAGGGTTTTACTATATATAGATCACAAACCGTTTGCAACCACAAAATGTTGCGCTTTTTTCGCCGTATGCATCAAAATACAAGTAAGAACGCCATACCCCCTCGCCAGCGTTCGAGATTGAAACTTGGCGCATTCTGCCGTGTTCTGGTAAATTATGTCCCTACAAAACGAGGTGCCCCATGCGAAAAGTGCCCAACCGCCACAGGCAATGGCTGATCAAGGAGCTGCCTGCCCTGCAATGCGCGGGCGTGCTACCGCCCGACAGGGCCGAGGCGATCAAAGCTTATTACGAGACGCAGACGCGCGGCGGCGCCCACTGGGCGGTCATCGCCTTCGCGGTCCTGGGCGCGCTGCTGATCGGCTCCGGCATCATCCTGCTGTTCGCGCACAACTGGGAGAACTTTTCCCGCCCCGTCCGCGCCGCGCTCTCGTTCTGTCCGTTGTCGCTCGGCGCCGCTCTGAGCGCCGCGGCCCTACGGCGGAATGGCGGCACAGCCTGGCGCGAGGCGGCCGGCCTCTTCCACGCGCTCGCCGTCGGCGCGTCCATCGCGCTGGTCGGCCAAACCTACCACCTGCCCGGCGACGCCCCGTCGTTCATGCTGACCTGGGCCCTCCTCGTCCTGCCGCTGATCTTCCTGCTGCGGTCCACCGGCGCTTGCCTGGCCTATCTGGCGCTGCTCTGCGGCTGGAGCGGCGTGGCCCAAAATGTCTACGGACAAGCCGCCGCATTCTGGCTGCTGGTCCTGCCGGCCGCCGCCCATCTGGTGCGGCTGGTCCGGACCGGCCGTGAAGCCAACGAGACCGCGCTCTGCTTCGCCGCCCTGCTGCTCGCGCTCTGCACATGCACGGGGATCGTGTTCGAGCGCACCGTGCCCGGACTCTGGATCGTCGCTTACTCGGCCCTGCTCAGCGGTGCCGGACTGCTAGGCCTGTGGCTGTACGGCGAGCGTGACGGATGGGGCAACATCCCGAAACTGTTCGGCCTGGCCGGCATGGTCGTGCTGGCCTACATCTTCACGTGGCAGGAGATGTGGCACGATATCGGTTGGGAGCACATGCGTTACGACTGGCAGTATCGCGCGTGGGGCGTCTGGCTGGACGGCGGCGTCACCTTGGTTTTTCTCGCATGCTGGGTTGTGACCGCCCTCAAAGCCTTCCGCCGCGACTCTGCCGAGACCTTGACGCTGGCGGCCTTCCCGGCGGTCGCGACGCTTTGCTTCGCCGTCGGCACGGCGGGCGGCCAGGCCCGCCTGTTCAACACTCTGGTCTTCAACGCCTTCATGTTCTGCCTCGGCATCATGTACATCGTCATGGGCTGCCGCAACGACAAGCTGCGGCAGTTGAACAGCGGCATGGCGATCCTCTCCCTGCTGCTCGTCACGCGCTTTTTCGACACCGACTTAAGCTACCTGGCGCGCAGCCTCGTCTTCATCGCCCTGGGCACGATCTTCCTGACCGTCAACCTCGTGATGGCGCGCCGTAAAAACTTGAAGGAGGTTCATCCATGAGAAAGACGCATCTGTTTCTGCTTGGCGTCCTTGCGGCCGCGCAGTTCGCTGTGCTCGCCGCGATGATCTCCGGCAAGGAGCGCGTCCTGCGCGACGGTGAGGCGTTCCGCTTCAAGACCCGCCCCATCGACCCGGCCGACCCCTTCCGCGGCCGCTACGTTAGCCTCGGCTTTGAAGAGGACCACATCCCCCTGCCGCCGGGCGAGACGCCCGCGCTCGCGTGCCGGCAGGTCTTGTACGCAGGGATCGCGACAGGGCCGGACGGCTTCGCGCGCTTCAGCGGCTGGAGCAGGGAGCGCCCGTCCTCAGGGCCGTATCTCAAGACCCGTTACCGCGGTGACCACTTCGTGTATGACCAGACGGCCAAAACTTCGGTCCGCAAGGGCCTGCGCGTCGAAATGCCCTTTGACCGCTTCTATATGGACGAGGCCAAAGCGCCGCGGGCCGAGCAGGCTGTGCGGGACGCCACGCGCGTCACCAACTGCTGGGCAGAGGTCCGCATCCTCGACGGCAAGGCGGTCATCGAAGACGTGTTTGCGGAGGGCCGCTCCATCCGCGCCCTCGCCGCGGCCGCCCCCGCAAAATGACAGCACCCCCGTCCCGCGTCCGGATGAGCGAACTTCGAGTCTCCGCCTTGCGGATTGACTTTGCGCCTTGATTGCGCTAACAATCGGGCATGTCAAAGGAAACGCCTTACGGCACATTCTGCATCGAGGTCGCGCCCGCGCCTTGCGCGCTCGTGATCTTCGGCGGCACCGGTGACCTCGCCCGGCGCAAACTTTTCCCGTCGCTTTTCCAGATGCACCGTCTCGGCCTGCTGCACGACGCCACCCGCATCGTCGGCTGCGGACGCTCCGTCCTGACCGACGAGGCTTTCCGCGAGCAGGCGTCCACCTTCCTGCGGCAGGCGGACCCGCAGCCACGCGCCGCGTTCCTGGCGCGCGTCACATACCGTCAGGCCGACACGGCCGAGCCGTCCACTTTCCGCGGACTCGCGGCGCATCTGGACACCCTGGACCGGACGGCCGACACGCCCGTGCCGCTGAACCGCCTTTATTATTTCGCCGTCCCGTCCTCATCATACCAGCCGATCATTTCCATGCTCGACGCGGCCGGTCAGATCGGCGAGCACGAACATGACCGCGGCCCCTGGCGCCATCTGCTGATCGAGAAGCCGTTCGGATCGGACACCGCGTCCGCCGCGCGGCTGGACGCCTTTCTCAAAACCGTCGCGAAAGAGGAACAGCTTTTCCGGATCGACCATTATCTCGGCAAGGAGACGGTCCAGAACATCATGGTCATGCGCTTCGCCAACATCATGTTCGAGCCGGTCTGGAACGCGCGCCACGTCGATCACGTGCAGATCACCGTGGCCGAAACCCTCGGGGTCGAGCGGCGCGCCGCCTATTTCGACGAGACCGGCCTGCTGCGCGACATGTTCCAGAACCACATGACCGAGATGCTGGCCCTGACGGCCATGGAGCCGCCGGAACGCTTTGACGCCGACGCGATCCACGCGCGCAAACTGCAGCTCATCCGCGCCATACGCCCTTTCGACACGCGCTGCCTCCCCGGCGCGATCGTGCGGGCCCAATATGCCGCAGGACACGGCATGCCCGCTTACCGCGAGGAGCCGGGCGTCGAGGCGGACTCGGCCACCGAAACCTTTGTGGCGGCCAAGCTCTGGATCGACACGCCCCGCTGGGCGGGGACGCCTTTTTACCTGAGGGCCGGCAAGCGGATGGCCGCCGACAGCAGCGCCATCACAATCGTCTTCAAGACTTCGCCCCACCTAGATCTGGGCCGGCCCGGCGCCAACGCGCTCGTGCTGCGGGCCAGGCCCGCAGAGGGCATGCGCCTGCACCTGCTGGCCAAATGCCCCGGCCCAAAACTCTGCGCCGGCGAACTGCCGCTTTCATTCGACTACGCCAGCCTGTCCGGCGAACAAGAGGCGCCGGACGCCTACGCCCGCCTTCTGCTGGACGCCATGCTGCACGACCACACGCTGTTCGTGCGCAGCGAAACCATCCAGTCCGCCTGGGAACTCTTCACGCCTGTGCTGGAACTGTGGCGCGACACTCCCGAAACTTGCCCCTTGTCAGCCTATCCGGCCGGTTCCGGCGGCCCGGCTGCCGCCGACGCGCTGCTGGCGGCGGACGGACGCGAATGGTCCGGCCTGTAGTCAGGATGCGATCCGTTTTGCGGTGCGGGCGGGTGAACTCCTGGAAACACTTCCAAAGATCGTATTCATGAGGCACTGGCCGAACATGAGGCCGACAACCGGCGGTCAGCGGATTAGGATTAAGATTACGATTAAGCCGTGTCCCCCAACAGAACTGCCATGCGCCCCTGTAATATGTCGCTGAAACACGGCGCTTGCCCGCGGAGAACGGAAGGTGTATTCTGTCAGCATTGTATGGAACTGAAACGAGTGCCGGGGAGGGATGTTTCAGAAAACGACAAGAAATGTCTGCGGGCGGTTCGGGGAACCGCCCGTGCCTCGAAGGCATGCCCCTGACCACTCATGCGGGATTCAGTCATCACGAAAGACAAGGAGACAGAATGCACTTAAAAAAGGTTTGTGTATCACGCAGAACGTTCATGGGCGGGGCGGCGGCGCTGGGCGCGGCCGGCCTGGTTCCGGGCAAGGCCTTCGGGGCGGACGCGAAACCTGACTCGTTGTTCGGCGGCGTCCAGATAGGGACAATCACCTACAGCTACCGCTCATGGCGCCACGACGCCGTGTCGTTGCTGCCGCTTGTCGTCGCCAGCGGCATCAGCTCGATCGAACTGATGGGCGACACGGCCGAGGGGTTCAAGGCACCTGCCGACGCGGCATCCGGCACCCCGGACGACGACATGGCCAAGTACGTGGCGCTGCGGAAAATGTATCAGGACGCGGGCGTCAAAATCCACATCGTCAAGTTCGGCAACATCGGCGACAAGAACATGACTGACGAAAAGATCGACTATTACTTCCGCGCGGCCAAAGCGCTCGGCGCCAAGGGCATCACCCGCGAGATCTCCGATGTTGCGGCCAAGCGCCTCGGGCCGATCGCGGACAAGCACCAGATCATGATCGGCTTCCACAACCACACCCAGATCAACGCCAAGACCTACGACGGTCCGATCTTGTCATACGGCAAGTTCCTTGCGATCAATCTTGACATCGGCCACTATGTCGCCGCGAATGACGATTCGGTGCTCGAGATCATAGAGAAATACCGCGACAGGATTCTCAGCCTGCACCTCAAAGACCGTAAAAGCAGGGCGAATAAAGGCGCCAACATGCCGTTCGGACAAGGCGACACGCCGATTGTGGCGGCGCTGAAGTACATGCAGACGAACAAGCTGTCTTTCCCGGCAGACATTGAGTTGGAGTACGCGATACCTAAAGGCTCCGACTCAGTTAAAGAAGTCGCGAAATGTGTGCAGTTCTGCAAACAGGCATTGGCGTAACCCCAAATAAAGGCTCATAAATTCATGAAAAAACAGGCCAACGGGGCGGCGAAGCTGTCCCGGCGCTCATTTTTGGGTTCCACGCTGACAGCGGGCGCGGCGTTTTCAATCGTGCCGCGGCACGTCATCGCGCAGTCCGGGCAACCGGCGCCGAGCGAGAAGCTGAACCTCGGCTGCGTCGGCGTGGGCGGCATGCAGGGGGGCGGCGACGTGAACAGCGTCAGCGGCGAGAACATCTACGCGCTCTGCGACGTGGACGAGAACTTCCTGAACAGGTCCGCGGCCAAGCATACGCAGGCCAAGAAGTACCGCGATTTCCGGGAGATGCTGGACAAGGAAGGCAAGAACCTGGACGGCATCACGATCACGATCCCCGATCACATGCACGCGACCGTCGCGCTGTGGGCGATGGAACGCGGCCTGCACGTGCATTGCCAGAAGCCGCTGGCGCAGTCGGTCTGGGAGTGCCGCCAGCTCGCCAAGGCCGCGCGGAAGTACAAGGTCGCCACGCAGATGGGCAACCAGGGCTACTCGCACCCGGCCACGCGCATCGCGTGCGAGACGATCTGGAACGGCGATCTCGGCGACATCAAAGAGGTCCACGCCATGCACGGCGGCGGTTTCGCGCGCGGCATCACCGCATGGCCTGCCGGCGAAGAGGTGCCCCGCACGCTCGACTGGGAGCTCTGGACCGGTCGCGCGCCGATGCGTCCCTACAGCGGCAAGATCGCGCCGGTCAACTGGCGCGGCTTCCTGGACTACGGCACGATGATGATCGGCGACTGGGGCATCCACATCATGGGCCCCGCCAACTGGGGGCTGCGACTGGCCGACCCGCTGAGCGTGGAGTGCATCGCGGTTGAAGGAGCCAACGAGGTGACCTATCCGCACTACGCCTGCCGGTTCGATTTCGGCGAACGCCCGAATGAGTTTGTGCCCGGCGGCAAGATGCCGCCCGTGTCGGTGTACTGGTACGAAGGCAAGACTTGCGGCAAGTTCAATGTCCCGGAAGGTCTGTCGCGCGAGGATGTCCAGCGGTACAACGAAATTTTTGTCGGCACCAAGGGCTTCATGGGAACGACGGGACGCGGCGAGGGAGTGCGCCTGATCCCCGAGGCCAAGATGAAGGAGTACAAGCGGCCGCCCGAGGTGATCGCGCGTTCGCCGGGACACTTCAAGGACTGGATCCGCGCTTGCAAGGGTGGCCCCGCGGCCTGCTCGAATTTCAGCATCTCGGCGCCCTACACGGAGTGGATGCTGCTGGGCGCGATCTCCTGGCGCTTCCCGAACGAGAAGCTCCTGTGGGACGCCAAGAACATGCGTTTCACCAACAACGAGAAGGCGAACGCTTTCATCAAGCCGGTTTTCCGCAAGGGCTGGGAGATGAAAGAGGTCACGGTGTAGTGCTTTTGCCTTAACGCCGGAGGTGCCCGTCCCGCGCGGGACAGGCACCCTTTTTTTTAACCCGGTCCGGCAAGCACGCCGCGCCGGGTTATCGGCGACTGGGCGTGGAGATCAAACCACGGTCAGGCCGACAGCTTCTTCGCGATCGCCGCTATGTGCCTGCCCTGGAAACGGGCGATCGCCAATTCATTCGCGGAGGGCCGGCGGCTTCCGTCAGTGCCGGCCAGCGTGGTTGCCCCATAAGGCGTCCCGCCCGTTATTTCGCTCATGTCCGTGAGTTCGGGGCAGGAATACGGCACTCCCACGACGATCATGCCGTGATGAAAAAGCGTGGTGTGGAAAGATGTGATGGTGGTTTCCTGGCCGCCGTGCTGAGTTCCGGTCGAAATGAAAACGCCGCCCACCTTGCCGACCAATTTGCCGGCGGCCCACAAACCGCCGGTGCGGTCGAGAAAGTCACGCATTTGGGAGCACATGTTGCCGAAGCGCGTAGGCGCGCCGAAGATGATCGCGTCGTAGTCGGCCAACTCCCCCACTGCCGCGACGGGAGCGGGCTGGTCGAGCTTGGCGCCGGCTTGGCGCAACGCCTCTTCCGACATCAGCTCCGGCACCCGCTTGACGGTGACTTCCACGCCTTCAACACTTCTGGCACCTTCGGCCACCGCGTTCGCCATCGTTTCGACGTGTCCGTACATGCTGTGGTATAGAACCAGGACTTTCGTCATGTTGTGACTCCTTTTTTGCGTGTTTGTCGTTATCATAAAACGGACGGAGACCGGCCGCGCCGGATGTCAGCGTCGCCTGCCCAGCCGTCCATCAATCATTTCTTAACCTTATGAAACACCTTTTTTTCGCGGAAGAGTTTCGGGTCGCCTTTGTTGGCCGCGATCGCCTTGGCCAAGTCGGCTGGAGAAGCGATGTCACTGCGCACGGTTTCGGGGTTCAGCAGCCGGCATGTCAGAGTGTCAGACTCAACCGTGTAGGCCGCGTACTGGAACGTGCGGTTGTCATCGGGCACCTTCCCCTGTGCGGTCCCGAACCAGTCCAGTTGCACCAGGACGGCACCCCCGTCACGCCAAAGGCATCCTCGGGCGAACATCGCGTCTTTCGAGCCCGCCGGATAGACGACGAGATATTCCTTTTTGTTCAACGGCAACACCAGCAGCCGATCACCCCCGCTGTCACCGCCGGCCACCTGCCACAAGCCAACCACCGCCGGATCAATCGGCAGGTTGGCGGTCTTGACCAGCGGCACCGTGTAGTCACAGCCCGCCAGCAGTGCGCATACAACCGACACTGCCATCATTCTCCGCATGTTTAACCTCCTCGCTCCCGCGCCACGCTGGCCGGGTTAACCCCGCCCATTCCAATATTGTAAACCGCCCGCCTGCGGAAGTCCACAACCTGATCCGGCCCGCAATTTTTTTCGGGCGCGATGCGACAAGGTGAAATCGCGCCCAGCGTGCCGCACGCTTGCATTCCACTCTGGCTTAACGTAATATGTCATCACTCAACGATTTGAGAGAGAGTATGAATATCGAAATCCGTTATCGAGAGTTTTTGCCGGAAGCCCGGCGCATCGTCGTCAAAATCGGAACACGCGTCATCACACAGGCGTCCGGGCGCCCCGACATACATCCGATCAAGCGCCTGGTCAAGCAGATCGCGGAGCTGCACCGCAAGGGATACGAGATCCTGCTGGTCTCCTCAGGCGCCATCGGAGCGGGCGTGGAAGCGCTGGGCCTGAAATCCCGGCCGACCAGCGTGCCGGATCTGCAGATGTGCGCCGCGGTCGGGCAGGCGCGGCTGATGGCAAGCTATGAGGCACTTTTCGATCTCGAGAAGATCACGATCGGGCAGGTGCTGCTGACGCACGCGGATTTCCAGCACCGTATCCGCTTCGCCAACGCCAAACGCACCATGGAGCACCTGATACGCCATGATGTCATACCCATCATCAACGAGAACGATGTCGTCGCCGATGAGGAGATCAAGGCCGGCCTGTCGCTCGGCGACAATGATTACCTGGCCGCTCTGGTGGTGAAGCTGACCCGCGCCGATCTGCTGGTCATTCTCAGCACCGTCGACGGTATCCTGGACTCCGATGGCAAAAGGGTCAAGTGCATCGAGAACCTCTCGGACGCTTTCGCTCTGGTCAAACCTGCGGCGTCAGGCGGCCTTTCAAAAGGCGGCATGCAGTCCAAGCTGCACTCCGCGCAGATCGCTGTCAAGGCCGGCTGCGGCGTGGTGATAGCCTGCGGCCGCGACAAGCAGGTGCTCACCGACACGGTCGCGGGCAAGGATGTCGGCACCCTGATCATGAGCAGCGCACTGTAGTCATGCGGACACTGAAGAGCGGAGACGCGCCATGACACTTCACGAAAGCATTCGAAAAACGGGCGACCGGGCCTTGTCCGCCGCGCGCAGGATGGCGTGCCTGTCCAGCGCCAAAAAGAACGCGGTGTTGCACGCCATGGCCGACGCGCTGGACAGCCGGCGGGAACTGATTAAAGCCGCCAACGCCGCAGACTTGGCGCAGGCCGCCGCAGCCGGTCTGTCTGCAGCCATGACCGACCGCCTGACACTGACAGACGCCCGCATCGACGGTATGGTCAAAGGCATCCGCGAGGTGGCCGCCCTGCCTGACCCTGTCGGCAAAAGAATCTGGCGGCGCGTCAGGCCCAACGGGCTTGTGATCGAAAAGAAACGCGTGCCGCTGGGTGTCGTGGCGATCATTTACGAGGCGCGCCCGAATGTGACCGCCGATGCCGCGGTCTTGTGCGTCAAGACCTCTAACGCCGTGATCCTGCGCGGCGGCAAGGAATCGTTGAACTCCAATATCGCGATCGCCAGCGCTCTCAGCGAAGGCGGCGAGAGCGCCGGCATGCCTGCAGGCGCCGTGCAGCTCATCGAAACGGTCGACCGCGAGGCCGTGCGCGAGCTGGTGCAAATGGACGACCGCGTCGACGTGGTCATACCGCGCGGCGGCGAATCGCTGATCCGCGCCGTCATGGAACACGCCCGCGTGCCTGTGCTCAAACACTACAAGGGCGTCTGCCATGTTTTCGTGGACGCTTCCGCCGATCTGGACCGGGCCCTGGCCATCACGGAAAACGCCAAATGCCAGCGCCCCGGCGTCTGCAACGCGATCGAGACACTGCTCGTGCATCAGGATGTCGCGGAGGCCTTTCTGCCGCGGCTGCAGGAAATGGCCCTGCGGCGCGGCGTGGAACTGCGCGGCTGCGCCAAGACACTCAAGACGCTGCCGTCCTGCAAAGCCGCCACCGAAGCGGACTGGCCGGCCGAATACCTGGACCTGATCCTGGCGGTCAAGGTCGTTAAAAACCTCAAAGCGGCGATCGAGCACATCAACACTTTCGGCTCGCACCACTCTGACGCCATCATCACGGCGGACGGGCGCAGCGCCAGGCGGTTTCTGAAAGAGGTCGATTCAGCGGCGGTTTATGTGAACGCCTCCACGCGCTTCACGGACGGCGGCGAGTTCGGCATGGGCGCGGAGATGGGCATCAGCACCGACAAGCTGCACGCCCGCGGCCCCATGGGGCTGGAAGAACTCACCACCTATAAATATCTGGTCTCCGGCAACGGGCAGGTCAGATGAGCGAAGCGATGATGAAAACAAAAAAACGCAAGGCCAAGCTCGCGGAGGTGATCGAGACCGTGACCAGGAGCAAAAGCGTCCTTGTCAGCGGCCATGTCCGTCCGGACGGCGATTCACTGGGCTGCATGATCGCCTTGGCCCATCTGCTCAACCGCGCCGGCATCAAAGCCGTGGCCGCGGCCGACGGCAACAACTTGGGCGGCCCGGCCTTCCTCAAAGGCACAGAAAAACTGTTGCCCGCCGGTGACGTCGTCAAGCGCCGCTTCGACCTGATCGTGTCCACGGACTGCGGTTCGTTCGAGCGGCTGCCGGAGCCGGTGCGGCAGGCGGCGTCAAAGAACGTCCCGCTGGTCAACATCGACCACCATCGCACGAACACTTTTTTCGGCGACCTGAACTGGATCGGCGCGCGCGCCTCATCCACCGGCGAGATGATCTGGCAACTGGCGCGCAAGGCCGGCTGGCAACTGGATCAGACCGCGGCCGAGGCCCTGTGGGTGGCGGTCATCACCGACACCGGACGGTTCGCCTACGACCAGACCACGCCCGCCACCATGCGCTGCGGCGCCGACCTGCTGCGGCACGGCGTCCGCACCGCCTTCATCAATGACAAGCTATACTGTTCTTTCAGCCGCACCGCGGTGGAACTCAAGCGCCGGGCTTTCCGCACCCTCACGGTCTCGGAAAACAACGAGGTGGCCTCTGTCACGTTGACCGGCAAGGATTTCGAGGAGACCGGCGGCACAAAGGCTGACGCCGAGGACGTGATCGAAATCCCCCGCAGCCTGATCGGCAACCGCGTCGCCCTGTTTTTCTACGGCAACGAGGAGGAAAAAGGCGAGACCCGCGTGAGCGTGCGCACGCGGCCGCCCCTCGACGCGACCTGGCTAGCGGCCCGTTTCGGCGGGGGCGGGCACAACCGCGCTGCAGGATTCACGCTGCAAGAGCCCTTGCCACAGGCAAAAAAGACCGTCAACGGCATTGTCGCCGAGTGGCTGAAGACCCAGCCCGGCCGGTAAACCCCGCCTGCGCCTCGCCTTTGGCGTTGAACACCATGCCACCCCGTGCTATATTTCCGTCTGTTTTTTGACGCGGGCCCATAGCTCAGTTGGTCAGAGCGGAGGACTCATAATCCTTTGGTCGCAGGTTCGAGCCCTGCTGGGCCCACCATTTTGAAGCAAACTCCTTCTCAAACGCGCCCGCAATGGCACAGTGCGCTTTGTGACGGCCCCCGTTACGCCGACACCTTACGGACAACTCCCCGATGACCGCCGCCCATGAAACCCTAAACCGCATCCTTGCAGGCGCGTTTCCCGACGCTCCTGAACTGGCGGACCTGCTCAAGGCTCAAGGCAAGCTCAGGGAACAAATCTACGCCGCCGCCGACCGGGTTCGCGCTGAAAAACACGGGGCCGCCATCCACCTCCGCGGCATCATAGAATTCTCCAACAACTGCAGGAACAATTGCTGGTACTGCGGCATAAGATGCGGCAATACGCATGTCCAGCGCTACCGCATGAGCGCCGACGAAATCGTCGAGACCGCCCGCAACGCCCGCAACTGGGGTTGCGGGACCGTGGTGCTCCAGTCCGGTGACGACCCGTTTTTCAATGTCGCGACCCTGTCCGGAATCTTGCGCCGCATCAAAGAGGAGACCGGCCTGGCCATCACGCTCTCGATCGGCGTGCGGCCACGCTCCGAACTCGATGCTTTAAGGGCGGCCGGATGCGACCGCTACCTGCTGCGCTTCGAGACCACCTCCAACGCGCTTTTCACCGCGATGCATCCCGACGAGTCTTTCGAGGACCGCACCCGCTGCCTGAGCGACCTGCGCGCGCTCGGTTATCAGGTCGGCAGCGGCTTCATGATCGGACTGCCCGGCACCACGCTGGAAATGATCGCCAAAGACATCCTGTTCGCCACCAGACTCGATCTGGACATGATCGGCTGCGGCCCGTTCTTGGCCCATCCCGACACGCCTTTCGCTGGCAAGCCCCTGCTGGCGGACCGCGGCGTCTATTACAAAACCGTCGCGCTCCTGCGCATACTCAACCCTTTGGCCCACATGCCCGCCACCACGGCTTTCGACGCCCTGGAACCCGACGGCAGGAGCCTGGTCCTGCGCCGCGGCGCTAACGTTTTCATGCCCAACATCACGCCGGGCAAA
>CAYRZP010000032.1:5065-18656 GCA_964428885.1 uncultured Lentisphaeraceae bacterium | reverse complement strand
ACCGTGATCTCGCCGTTGACCGCCACCTTGACCTTTTTGCCTTGCGCCGTTATGGTCATGCGGTTCCATTCTCCCGCAGGCTTGACGTTGTTGACCTTGGGCGGCAGGTGGCCGTAAAACCCGCCGTTTCTGGCGAACGGCTGTTCCTTGGCCCAATGCGGATTGTTGTCGTCGAGGATCTGGATCTCGACCGCGTTGGGTATCCAGTTGGCCGTGTCATCACAATAAATCAGCACGCCGCTGTTGGCCGCCGCATCAAAGGTGTACTCCAGATCGAGAATGAAGTTGCCGTAATCCCGGTCCGTCCAGATCGCCTCGTCCTTGCTGGCCGTAAGATCGCCGCGCTCGTTGATGAACCAGACCCCCTTGGTGAAAACCGCGTTGTCAAGGTTCAGGCTGAAAAGCGGACGCCAGTTACGCGAGTCGGGGTGCGGGCATGCGTCCGCCTGCAGCGGGCAAGCCGCAGCACCAGAACTTGCCGCGCCAACCGCCGCGCCGCTATCCCTGCCAGAACAAATCCGGCAACAACCAGCCGTCAGCCACAGCATCGCCGACAAAACAACCCATCCGACCATTCGCATAACCGCCTCCTTTGTGCTTTCAAAAGCGCATTAGCCTACCGACCGTACGGCCTGAACACAACAACAAATAGTCCCTTCGGCATTTTCAACCCAGCCGCAGATCCACGCGCCATAGCCATTCCTTGCCGAAAGCCTGGGTGGCGAGCGTCCCAGCGAGCCGCCGGTCCACGCCACCACCGCGCCTTCACCCGCGCGCCAACCTGCTGCGGATCAGCGACGCGATAAGGTAAACCGCCAGCGCCAGCTCCACGATCGTCGCGCCGGGTGGCCACCCGGGCGCGTAACTCACCGCCAGACCGCCCACACCGACCGCGATGCCGATTACCACGGCCGCCGCCATCATGCGGTCGAGCCGCCGCGCAAGCTGACCGGCCGCCGCCGCCGGCAGCGTCAGCAGCGCCACCGCCAGCACAATCCCGGTCACGCGCACCAGCAAGACCACGGTCAGGGCTGTGACGAGATGATAGACCGTCTCGTAAAACGCCGTGTCGAGGCCGCGCAAGCGCGCCAGGCCCTCATCAAACGCGATCGCCAGAAAACGGTTGTAGCATAACGCCATCACCACAACGATCACCGCGTCCAGCGCGGCCATCCACAGCAGGTCAGCGCCGCTTACCAACAGAATCGAGCCGAAAAGATAACTCATCAGGTCGTCCTGATAGCCTGGAGTGGCCGCCACGAACGATACGCCCAAAGCCATGCCGCCGGTCCAGACCGCGCTCAAGACCGTGTCTGACCTGTGCCGCCCTCGCGCGGTCAGACGCGCCATCACCAGTGCCACCGCCACCGCCGCCAGCACCGCGCCGCCCATCGGGGTCAGCCACTCCACGCCGAACCGCCGCTGCAGCAGCCTGGCCAACCCCAGGCCCGCCAAAACGCTGTGCGAGATCGCCCCCGCCAGATAGGTCGAGCGCCGCACCACCACCAGGCTCCCCGTCATGCCGGCGGCCACGGCCGCCAGCACGGCCGCCAGCACGGCATTCACCAGAAACGGATACTCCGGCAAATCTTTGAAGAACTCACCCATCACATGCCTACCCTCTGCCCTGCCCGTGGTGCGGCGCGTGCATAGCGGCCGACGGATCAAGCACATGGCAATCAGCTTCGTGCCGGATCGCCGTGAGGCTGCCGCCGAAAGCCTCGGTGAAAGTCTGCGAGGCCAGCTCGCCGATGGCGTGCATGCCGGCCGTGCGGTTCACGCACAGAATCTGCGTGGCGTGCCCCGTCACCACACCCAGATTGTGCGAGACCATCAGCACCGTGACCCCGTCGGAAGTCAGATCCTTGAAAAGGTTGTATAACTTGCTGGCGTGCTCCGGATCGACATTCGCGACCGGCTCGTCAAAGAAAAGCATTTCGGAACCGCCCGCCAAAGCCTGCGCGATCATCACCCTCTGACGCTCCCCTCCGGAAATCTCGGCGAAAGCGCGCCGCGCAAACCCGGACATGCCCACCTTAGCCAGCGCCGCCTCGGCCGCGGCGTGGTCCGCCTTGCCGAAAAGCCCCAAACGGGCTTTCGCCACCCTGCCCATCAAGACCACCTCGCGCACGGAAACCGGGAAACGCGGGTCAAACGGGATCGCCTGCGGGACGTAACCAACACGGCTCCTTGAAACCGACGGAGCCGCGCCAAGAACACGGATTTCGCCGAAACGCGGCTGCAGTTCGCCCAGCAGCAGCTTAAGCAGAGTTGTCTTGCCGCCGCCGTTCGGGCCTACGATCGCCACCAGCTCATGCCGCGCGATGCTGAAAGTCACATTGTGCAGCACCTCCTGGCCGCCGTAAGCGAAGCATACGTCACGCACCTCGACTGCCGATGCCGTTCGGTCCATGATACCCCCTGTCAATCCGCCAGACCAGCCGCGGCCTCCCGCAAAAGCGCGGGCCAGTCCCCGCGCAAAGGATCGATCACCCTCAGATCCGCCCCGATCTGACGCGCCAGCGTCTCCGCCGGCCGCGGGTCATACTGCGGTTCAGTGAAAACCCGCCTGACCCCCGCAAGTCTGGCCTCCCAGATCACGTCGGCAAGGTGACGGGCGGACGGGGCCTTGCCGTCCTGCTCGATCACCAGCAGCCGCAGACCGTAATCCGCCGCGAAATAACTCCACGAAGGATGATAAGCGACCCACGCGCTCGCGCGCGCCCCCCGCAGCCGCGCCCGCACCGCCGCGTCAGCCGCCTCTATCTCCGCGACAACCGCGCCCAAACGTTCCCCGTAGGCGCGCGGCTGACGCTCAAACGCCACGCACAATGCCGCGACCGTGTTTGAAGCCATCGCGGCCATCAGCCGCGGCGACAGCCAGATGTGCGGGTCCGCGCCGCCCGGACAGCATTGGACGCCGTCATGACCGTGCCCATGCCCGCCTGTCTTGACGATGCCTTTGTCCATCGCCGCCACCCGCATCCCCGGGTTCAGCCGCCGTGCGCGCGCGGCCAGCGTGACCTCGAAGGGAATGCCGACCGTCAGATACAGCGCCGCCTCTGACAGTTTCTTGACCTGACGCGCGTCAGGCTCGTAGGTGTGGAGGTTGGCGCCCGGCGTCAACAACGTCTGGACCTCGGCATCCTCCCCCGCCAGCCTGCGCACGAGCCACGCCTGCGGCGGGATGGAAACGCAGACCACCGGACGGCCCTCCGCCCAAGCAAACCGGCATGACAACATGATCAGTATGAGATAAACCCCAAACTTCCTGCTCATAACTTCTTATCATACGTTACACGCAGCCCGCATGAAAGCCTGAAAGTCTGCCGCCAGCGGCGCCTGCAGACGGCACAGGCCGCCGCTGGCCGGATGCTCAAACTCAACCGCGGACGCGTGCAGCATGTGGCGTCCGCAGCCTTCCACCGGACGCGCCCCGTAAAGCGTGTCGTTCACTACCGGCCAGCCTGCCAGCGCGAGCTGACAGCGTATCTGATGCGTCACGCCGGTGTAAATCACGACTTCCAGCAGCGTACGGCGCCCGGCCAGTTCCAAGGGCCGGTAGGCGGTCACGGCCCGCATGCGCCGGCGCGGCGCGGCCAATCCCGCCGCGTCCGCCATCTTGCAGTGCGGCAGGTCCGGGTCATGCGCAAGCTCATGTTCAAGATGTCCGGGCACCGCCACATGCCCCTCGACCAGGGCGTGATAGACCTTTTTCACAACCTGCGCGCTGAACTGGCCGCGCAACCGGGCAAAGGCCTCCGCCGTGCGCGCGGCCAGAACCAGACCGGAGGTGCCGGTGTCGATGCGGTGCACGGCGCCGGCCATCAAAGGCTGGTCGCCGACCTTCGCGAGTTCGGGATAGCGCGCCACCAGCCCGTTCATCAACGTGCCGCGCTCGTCACAGCTCAAAGGATGCACCGCCACGCCGGCCGGCTTGTCCGCCGCGACCATGTGCGCGTCCTCGAAAATGATTGAAAGCGGCACCGACGGGTCGGGCCGGACCCGGTTGTCGCACTCCTCGTTTAAGGCCTGCACCTCGACCGTGTCGCCCGCGGCCACTTTGCTGCCCTTCTGCGCCTGGCGCCCGTTGTGCAGCACCAGCCCGCGCCCGATCGCCTGGCGGCAGAACGCGCGGCTTGATCCGGGGAAGGCCGACAGCAGTAGCATGTCCAGCCGGCAGCCGGATTCTTTTTCGCCGACGATCAAAGTCCTCGCAATGATCATCGCTCACTTCCGTGTAGCCGCTGGCGGCGCGGTCTGCTGCAGCCTTTGCGCGGCGTAGCGCCCCTCGGCCGAGCCTGTGCCGGCTTTGCGCAGATAACCTTGATAAGCCTGCGAGGCCCGCGTCTTCTGCCCCATGCCCTCGTAGGCCAGCCCTTTATAGAAAGCGGTGCGCGCCTCGCCCGGCACCTGGCGCTCGAAAGCCCCCAAATGTGCCAGCGCACCGGCATAGTCCTTCTGCTGCAAGGCGCACTGCGCCAGCACGCTCTGCGCGCGCGCGCCGTCGGGCTTGACCCGCGCCGCCAACGCGGCGGCCTGCTTGGCGGCCGCAGTGTTGCCGCCCTGCTGCGCGGCCTGCGCCACCAGCATCAGCCCCACATAATCGTTCGGCGCGAGCCTCAGACCCTGCTCCGCGGCGCTTTGGGCCGCGGCGTACTGTTTTTGCGCAAGGCTCTGCTCGGCCTTCGCAAACTGCTGGAACGCCGGCTTACTCTTGCGCAGGCCAGCCGTCGCCGACTGATACGCGGCCCGGCCGTCCGCGCCGCTGTTGGCCCCCGCATATTGCGCGCGGATGCGCTCTTGCGCCGCCTGCAATCTCTCCCCGCTCATCGGGTGCGAAGAAAACATCTGCTCCAAGGCCGAAGGGTTGGCGCCGCCAAGACGCACCAGAAGCTGCATCAGATCCACCATGCCCTGCGGATCATAACCCGCGCGCACCATGTACTCCATGCCCCCCTGGTCCGCCTGCCGCTCCTGCTCGCGGCTGTAGCTCGCCAACACGACCGCGCTGCCGAGCTGGCCCGCCTTGCCGGCCAGATCCGCCCACGAGCTGCCCTTGCCGGCCAGATAACCGGCGGCCCCTGAGACCAGCGCGTCATACACCGTGCTCTTGCTGATCGCCGAAGCCGTGTGCCCGCAGTTGACATGCGCGATCTCGTGCCCCAGCACCGCCGCCAGTTGCGCCTCGCTCTCCATCTCGGCCATCATGCCGCGCGTCACCGCGATCGTGCCGTCCGGAAAAGCGTAGGCGTTGACGTAGACGGCGTTGACCACCTGGAACGAGAATGGCATGTCCTGATAGACCATGTCCGACGGCTTGAGCGTGGCCACCAATCTGCGGCCGACCTGCGCGACATAAGCGTTCAGCGCCGGATCGTTGACAACCCCGTAATCAGCCGATAACTGCGAGGGCGCGGCCTCGCGCGCAAGCGACAGCAACTGGCTCTTGCCGACGATGCTGAATTGCGACTGCCCGGTGATCGGATTGGTCACACAGCCCCACGCCAGAACCAACAGCCCCGCCAGCGACGCCGTTGCCAGCGCGGCGCGCCTCCGGCACACCCTAGTTCTTCTGCCCGTGATTTTAACCTTCATGTCTGCACCCCCTCCGGCGCACCCGAGAACCGGTCTCCTATAACCAGCGGGTGCCCGTTAAGAAATGATTTGCCGTCCATGCGCCTGCTGCCGTCCGGCTGCACAGCCGTCAGGCACAAAGCCTTGTCTGCCGTTGCCACGACCGGCCCTGACGGCGCTAGCCCGCAGACCGTGCCCGGCGCCAAACCGGAACGCATCCCATCCGGCAGAACCCTCAGAATTTCCGCCTGCAGCACTTTGATGCGCCCCGTCCAGCCGGGCTTGCGCAAATGTTCAGGCAGAAACGTGAAGGCTCCCGGCCAAGGATCGTAAGCGCGCACCCGCCGCTCGATCACGGCGGCGGGCAGCTCCCAGCCGATCAACCCGTCCGCCTTCTGCATCTTGTGGGCATAAGTCGCCAAAGCGTGGTTTTGCGGCTTGCCCTCCAAGCCGCCAGCGATCATCAGCTTCAAAGCCTTGACCATCGTGACCGCGTTCAGGATCGCGAGCCGGTCCATCAGTGTCACTGCCGTGTCATCGGAGCAAATCGGCTCGATCGCCTGCAGCAGCATGTCGCCGTCATCCATGCCCTCCGCCATACGCATGATCGTGACGCCCGTCACCTCGTCCCCCGCCGCGATCGCGGCCTGCACCGGCGCCGCGCCGCGGTACTTCGGCAACAGCGAAAAATGCCCGTTGACGCAGCCGCGCGGCGGCAGCGCCAGCAGCCGCTTGCCGAGGAACTGGCCGAACGCCACCACCACGATCACATCGGGCTTGAACCCGGCTATCTGTTCGATCGCCTCGGGCGCGTTGACCTTCTCCGGACACACGATCGGCTCGACCCCGCACTGGATCGCGTAAGCCTTGCACGGGCAGGGGGTGAAGCGCTGCCGCCGGCCCGAAGGCCGGTCCGGCTGCGTCACCATGCCGACGACTTTCAGCAGCGGCGATTTCAAAATCGCGCGCAACGTGTAAGCCGAGGCTTCTGAAGAACCCATGAAGACAATGCGCATTGACGTATCCCTGTAAGACAGCAAGCGGGAGATATGTTATCACATGGCCGGAAATACGGCGCACCGAAAAAATAAGACACGTGGATTCAACTGCGGAACTGGCCCCGTTCATCATGGTTTGGCGAAGAGATCCAAGCGCCGGGCGGAACTCCTGCCGCGCCGCCAGAAGTCTGCGAAGGCTTTCTGCAAATCCGGCATGTCGACGTTTCCGAAAGCGGCTTGAGTGGCGGCGGCGGCGTCCTTGGCGGACGCCAAACTTTTCAGGTACGCGTCAAGAATGCCCGCGTAGGCTTCCAGCTTTCCCGCGGGAACGCCCTTGCGCAAGAAGTATATCAAGGCCCAGGCGGTGGTGTAGTTGAGAGCGCGCTGCCGCTCTGAACAGTTGTAGAATCCGTCGTGATCGTATCTCAGCAGTTTCGGCAGCAGCGCCACCGCAGCGTCCAGATCGCGTTCCAGGTGGCCGACGCGCTCGTTCTCGTCTATCGCGACATGCCCGCGGCTGTCAATCTTGGCTGTCTCGAAGAAACAGGCGTGCCCCTCGTTGTACCACACGGCGTTGGGAATCATGTTGCAGGCATAGAAAAGATATTGGTGGAAACCTTCGTGCGTGATGACGCTTATGGTCTGCGCGCGGTCTTTGCCTTGCGCAAGGATCACCAGCTCACGCCGCATCGGCGACCATAGCCCGGCGCTCCACTCATGGTCTTTGCCCACATACTGCTTATACGCTTCCGGCTCTTCATAGACGCGCACGACGCTGACGTCGGTGTCGGCGGCGAATGGCGGTATCAGGCGCATGAAAGCGCCGCGCAGCGCCGGCATGTTTTTTTGCAGCTCGCGCACCATGGTCTTGCCGGCGACACTGCGCATGTCCGAAAGAAAGATGTATTCGGGCGTCTCGGCATACCACCACCCCTTCATGTTGGCGACGCTTTTACGCGCGGCCGTGCGGCTGGGATGCTCCGGTATGTTTGCCGCATCCGGCAACGCAGATGTCAGAACGCCCGGTTTGGTAGCGACGTCGGCCGCGGCAGCGGCCCAACCGGACTGCGGCAAGGCTGTCACGTTTGCGAGGAATTGCGTTTCAAAATCTTTGCGGGCCTTGCTTTTCAGGGTGCCGTCATTGATCTTGACCACGGCGCAGAACCAGTCCGAAGGCACGGTCTTGCCGTCCGGCAGGCGGGTCTTGGCGCGAAAGGCGTAAACCAGCGTGGCGGCTTCCTCGACCGGAAAAAACAGCGCGCGGGTCAAGTTGAATCCGGTGCGCAGGCTCTCCGGCTGAAGCGGGGTGCAGCCGGAAAAATCCTTGACCCACGCCGTCAGGGATGTGTTGTTCTCCGGAGCAAACTCCGTGGCCGGGCCGGCCATCGCCGCATCGAAATCTTCGCGCGGCACATGTCCGGTGCCCGACCCGACCCGCGGCAGCAGGCGTGTGGCCCGCCCGAGGATCAGAACATTGCCCGCGTTGTCGCGCCACTGCCCGGCGTTTTGCGTGGCGTACCAAAGCTCGCGCACCTCGAACATGTCTTTCTTGAAACTCTCGCTGCCGCGCGTGAAAGTGTAGCTGTAGGTCTTGTGCGTGGGCAACGGCTCCGGCACTGCCCCTCCGAGCACACGCATACGCAAGCCGATCTCGGGGTAGTTCTTGTCGGCGCGGAACGAGGGCGCGGCCAATGAAGGCAGCCGCGGCAGCGCCACTGACGATGCCAACAAGACGGTGCGGGCAAACCGCGCAAGAAAGCATCCGCCTGTCTGTCTGTTAAAAACAGTGCTCATCCCAGGCCTCCTGAAACATGCGGGCAGGCGCCTGCCCGCGATGACGGCGCTGTGCCTCTGCATCAGACGGCTGCCGGCCTCAGCTAGCCGCTTCGGTCAAAAGATCCGATCGCTGCGCGATGTTCTCAAGGTGGCGCACGATGTTCTCGATCGCGCCGATCACCTCGACATAGACCAGGCCGCGCTCTGGTGTGCAGCGCCCTTTCTGGAGGCGGTCAACATGGCTTTCCATCGATTTTTGCGCCACCCCCTCCAGATCCTTGACCACCACTTCAACCGCTTTGGCCAGCAGGCGTCCGTCCTGCAGGCTTTCGCGGGTAAGGTCTGCGATGATCGTGGCCTTTTCCATAAGGACATCCAGTTCCTTGTGGGCTGTTTCTGACAGTTGGGTCGACACCGAAGCCTGCGAGGCCGAACGCTTGGCGACTAACAGCGCCAGATCGGAAATGCGTTCGGCGTCGTTGACGCAGTGCATCAGCACGGGTATGGCTGCGGCCTGCTGTTCCGAAATCTCCTTGCGGGCGAGCTGGACCAGATAGTCCATGATGGCCTCTTGTCTTTCATCAACCTGATCTTCTATCTTTTGGATAGCGTTAATGTCGGCGGGGGCGCCATCTTTGTAGCCGCGCAAGGCCATGGCGGCGGCGTTCCATGCCGTCTCGGTCATGTCGCCCAGCGCGCGCATCGCGCAGAACAACGCCAGCGGCGGGGTGTTGAGCAGGTTCATTTCAAGATGCACCGTGCGGGTAGTCACTTTCTTGCCGGGCAGTATGTGCTCGCAGATCCAGGCGAGCGTGCCGATGAACGGTGTCATCAGAAACACATTCATCACGTTGAAGAGCGTGTGCGACATGGCCACGTGGCGCCCGATATTCTCGCCTAACAACACGTTTCCGGATGTCACGTTGTTGACCAGGAACAGAAAACAGGGAATGCCGTCAATGTGGCAATAAAACAAGAGGATCATCACAACCGTGCCCAGAATGTTGAACATGGAGTGTGCCATAGCCGTCTGCCGTGCGGTGCGGTTGGCGTTGAGCGCGGCTAAAATGGCCGTGATGGTGGTCCCGATGTTGTCGCCCAGCACGATCGGGATCGCGGTCCAAATCGAGAGCAGCCCGCTGTTGGCCAGGGCGATGGTAAGTCCGATGGTGGCCGCGCTACTCTGCACCAGGCACGTCAGCGCGGTGCCGATGCCGACCGCTCCCAAAACCGACGTGATCGGCATGTTGGCTCCGGCAGACGCCGGTGTGCAGTCGAACGTGTGGAAGAAGCGCACGAAGGATGGGAAGGCGCTGACCTTGGTCAATTCATCCGACATCATGGTCATGCCGAAGAACAATAGGCCGATGCCCAGAATGGATCGCGCGATCCCCTGCAGCGTATCCTTGCGGGCTAGAATCAGCAGGCTCACGCCGATGATCGTCGCGGGCAATGCCAGCGCGTCGAGCTTGAAAGAGATCATCTGACCGGTCACGGTGGTGCCGATGTTCGCGCCGAAGATCACACCGATGGCTTGCCGCAGGGTCAACAGCCCGGCGTTCACGAAGCCGACCGTCATGACCGTGGTCGCGCTGGATGACTGGACCAGAGCTGTCACAAACGTGCCGGCCATGATCGCGGTGACCCGGTTGCGCGTGATGTAAGCCAGCGCGGCCTTCATCTTGCTGCCTGCCACCTGCTGCAGGCCATCGCTCATCAGCGTCATGCCGAAGATGAATATGGCTAATCCGCCCAGCACGACGATGATGACACCTATCGGACACAGCGCGACCGCCTCGCCGTAGAACGGACGGGCAAAGAGCCCGCGCACGGGGTCGGCGACCTCGACATTGATCTCATAGTTGCCGGTGGCCCGGCTGTCGGTCTTCAGCCCCACCTCGGCCACGCCGCCGCTGTCGGTCAGCGCCATGTTCTTACTGAGACGCCCGGCCTTGCCGGGCTGCCGGGAGAGCGTGAAGTACACCGGAACATCCGTCAGCGGCTTTTGATCCGGACCTGTCAACCGCACCCGAAACGGCTTGGCCAGAGCATCACCGGCCGCGACTTCCTGCCGGTCGTTTTCGATAACCGCGCCCGCCACGAAACGCAGACGCTTTCTGATCTCCGGCGCATCGGCGCAGAATACGTCCAGATACTGGTCGCCGAACCGGTTGCCGAGCGTGACGCTGAACTCGAAATTGCCGCCAGCGTCCGTGACCCCTTCAGACGGTGTCGCTTTCAGGCCGGACTCCGCGTCAACCGGCGCAGCCATGAGCCTGAACCCCGCCAGCGAATGCGGCTCGCCTTTGCCCCCCAACATACCGGGTATAACATTGCTGAGCAGTTCGACACGCACATTCTTGACAAGCGTCTCGCCGGTACCCCCGATCTGCGTCTCGGGCGTGATAGAAACGATTTTAGCAGGCTCTAAACCGCGGGGTCTCCGGTCGCACCCAGTAAACACCAATGCGAACAGGATAACAGGAACAACCAATAAGCCGCTGAAAAAACGTCCGTACACAGGCATAGCACATCCCTCGCCTTTTTTGGTAAAACTGCCAATTATGATAAAGGCTGGCCGCCCTGAAAACCATCAAAAAAGGATTCTAATTTTTGACCGTCCTGCTATCATGTGCGACATGCAACCTTTTTCAGGTTACGGAGCGACGACGGATGAATACACGCCGTGGCGCGCCACAAAATTTTACGTTCCGCTGCTGATCCAGGCGCTCTCCCAAAGCCTCACTTATCCGCTGGTGGCGGCGGTCGTGTCGCACGGCGGCAACGGCGTGGTCGACCTCGCCGCCTTCGCGCAGGGCCTGGCTGTCATGTTCGTGATCGTGGCGCTCAGCGGCGGCATGCTGACCACCGGCATGGTGTTCGGACGCGGTGTCGAAGGCTTCCGCCAGTTCAGTGTGCTGAACCGGAACTTCTGCCTGTTCCTGGCCTTGCTGCAACTGCTGGTCTTCGCCCCGCCGTGCAACGGATTGATTTTCCGGACCGTGCTCGGCCTGCAGAGCCCCATGGACAAAGTCGCCGGCGAGGTCCTGCTCTTGAGCGTCCCCATGCTGATCCTCTTGGTGATGCGCAACCAGCCGCTGGTGGCGCTGTACAACGCGCGGGCCGGCCTGGCCGTGAACCTGACCACACTTTTCCGGATCGGCCTCACCGCGGCGCTTGTCCCGTTTTTTGTGCGTTTCGGCTGGACCGGCCACCGCATGGGCGTGCTGGCCATCACCCTGCCGATCGCCTTCGAGACGCTCATCGCCTTCCTCATGGCCCGGCCGATCGTCAAGGAACTACAGCCGGACGCGGAACCGCCCCCGGGCGTCAAGGGCCAGTTCCTGTTCAGCACGCCGCTCTCTTTCGGCGGAGTGCTGCTGGCGGTCTCGGGATTCATGATCGGCGCCTTCATCGCGCGCGCGCCGGAGCCGGCGCGCATGTTGCCGATCCACTACATCACCATGGGCGTGGTCAACCCGGTCGGTTTCGCCGCGCTGCGCATGCAGGCTGTCGCGATCTCCTTCCCGCCGCGCCACAAGCTCGACCACCGCGTCTTTCTGTTCGGCGTGGTCTCGGGCTGCCTGCTCTCGCTGGTGCCGCTAATCGGCCAGATACCCGCCGTGGCGCGCTGGTATTTCGGAGCGGTCCAGAACCTGCCTGCGGTCGATATCCCGCTGGCGACAAAGGCCATGCTACTGGTCACCGTCCTGCCGGTTTTGCAGTCCCTGCGCGGCCACGCGGAAGGCTTGGCCGCCTGGCGCCGCCGCCCCAACGCCGTGCTGGCCGGGCAGGCCGTCTTCCTGGCCGCGCTGGTCTGCGCACTGTTCATCATGCTTAACCTGGGCACGGGCGGATACAAGATGGGCGTGATCGCGATCCTGGTTGCCGTGGCTATGACCTTCGTGACGATCCGGCTCGGCCTGTTCTGGGCGGAGATGGAAGAGACTTTCGGGCGCACGCCGCGCGATGTCCACAACCTGGAGGGCTGACTGCGCTCTAACCCTTGAGCAGCAGGTCCATCAGCTTGGAGCCCCAAAGCCGCCCCAGCGCGCCTTTCGGCGCGGCGATTTCGTCGAAGCTCTCCACGCCGTCCGGCTCCACGCCGGGCTGGTAGACCGCCACCGGCACGGGGGTGCGGGTGTGCTTGCCGGTGGCCAGCGGCACCGGATGGTCCGGCAACACGCAGTACGCCACGTCCGGCCCGGCCGCCTCCATGACCCGTCCTACCAGCCGCCGGTCGAAATCCTCGATGGCCTGGAGCTTTAACTGCAGATCCTGCGCGTGCGACACCTCGTCCATGGCCTCGACGTGCAGGTACACGAAATCGTAGCCGTCCGCCAGCGCCTTGACTGCGGCGTCCGCCTTGCCCTCGTAGTCGGTGTCGATGTAGCCGGTCGCGCCCGGCACCCGGATCACGTCCATGCCCATGCACGCGCCCAGGCCGTTAATAACGTCCACGGCCGAGATCACCGCCGCGCGCGCGCCGTAACGTTCGCAGAGATTGTGGAGCGCCCCGGCCTTGCCGCCGCTCCACGGCCAGATGCCGTTGGCCTCACGCCCCTTCAGCACTTCCGCCGCGCGCGCGATCAGGTCGCGCAGCACTTCCGCGGTAAGGATCCCCTCGGTCGACTTTGTGCGCGGCAGGTGCTTGGCCACCGGCTCGCCGTGGTTGTCGTCGGGTTTGTCGTACGAGATGTTCGCGCTGAACTCCGGGCCGGAAAGCACCAGCAGGTTGCGGTAGCTGACGCCCGCGTGAAAACGCACCTTCTCGCTGCCGAGCCTCTCGTTCAGCAGACGCACCGCCTCTTCCGCGTCGGCCTGGGCGATGTGTCCGCCCGAAAAATCGCGCAGTATGCCTTTCCCGTCGACGGTGACCAGATTCATGCGGAACGCAATGTCGTCCGGCCCCAGCTTGATGCCCTGACTGGCGGCCTCGAGCGGCCCGCGCCCGCACATCTCGGTTGCCAGATCGCAACCCAGCACCGACATGTTGGCCACGTCGCTGGAAGTCGGGAACCCGGCCGGCAACGTCTGCATCGACCCGCTGCGGCCCAGCCGCGCGATGGCGTCCATGTGCGGTGTGTGCGCGGCCTGCAGCGGCGTGCGCCCGCCCAGCTCGGCCACAGGCTCGTCGGCCATGCCGTCGCCCAGAAAAAGAACGGTCTTGTATGGTGGTTTCATGTCGTCCGTGTAGTCTCGCAGAGACGCCCGCGCGTGTCAACAGAATCGCCCGCCGC
>CAYRZP010000032.1:0-4965 GCA_964428885.1 uncultured Lentisphaeraceae bacterium | reverse complement strand
ACGCCGTCAATGCGCCCGAGCTGGCCGGTGAACTTGCCCAGCTCGTCGGTCGTGGCCTCCACCACCAGCGTGATGACCGCGATATGCTTTTCGCGGCACGGCAGCCCCACCCGGGCCAGAATCAGGCCGCAATGCTCCGAAATGACATGGTTCACCGCCTCGACGCTGTCGCGGTTTTCCAGAATAATCCCCACAAACCCGATCCGCCGCTCCATAAAACCTTGTCCTCACGCGCGGTTCAGCTCGGCGCTGCGGGCCGCCGCCGCCGCCAGGGTATCGGCGACCACCCGTTTCAGATCCGAACGCTCCAGCACCGCCAGGCCCGCGGCGGTCGTGCCTTTCGGAGACGCCACCGCTTTTATGAACTCCGCCGGGTCGCGCCCCGTGCTCTGCAGGTAAACGCCCGTGCCGATCAGCGTCTGGCCGGCCAGCAGCGCGGCGGCGTCCGCCGGCAGCTTGAGCGCCAGCGCGCCCTCGACCATCGCCTGCATGAAGCAGGCCACGAAAGCCGGCCCGGAGCCGCTCAGCGCGGTCACGGCATCGAAATGCTTTTCGGGAAGTTCCAGCACCGCGCCGGCGCTGCCGAACAGCCGGGCGGCCAACCGTTTGTCAGCCGCCTTTACGTTCTTGGCCGCGCAGTAAACGCTCATGCCCTCCTGCGCCAGCAAGGCCAGGTTGGGCATCACCCGCACCAGGCGCGGCCTGCCACCAGCCGCCTTTCTAAGCGCCGCCAGGCTCTTGCCGGCGGCGATTGAGACCAGCAGGTGTTTTTCCGACAGCTCCGGCCTGATCTCCCGCAGCAGCGCGTCCATGTCCTGCGGCTTCACCGCCAGCACCAGCACTTTGCAGGACTTGGCCGTCTGCCGCGCGCTCTCAGTCACCACCGCGCCGTAGTTTTTCTCTACCAGCTTGCGGCGCGCGGCGGCGATGTCGCAGGCCGTGACCTCCCAGGGGGCGCAAAGCCCGTTCTCCAAAGCGGCGGAAAGTATCGCCTCCGCCATCTTGCCGGCTCCGATAAAACCTATTTTCATCGCGTTCCTTACCCTAACGTTCTACGCTCGGCGTTCAAGTTACCCACTCGTTAATACCCTGCCCCCTGAACCCTCCGCTTTGCAAGAACCGGAGGTTTTGCAAGCGCCTCAACCGTACCCGTGGCGGCGCAGCTCCATCCGCAACTGCGTCTGGAACGCCTGCAGGTCGGCGTTCGAAGGCTTGTAACCGGGTTTTTCTGGGTCGAGCCCGAAGCGGCCGTACTGGTCGATCAGCCAACGCGCCTTGACGCCGTCCGAAAAGGTCGCCTCGCCGCTGACCATCGCGCCCGGCACCATCACACGGTCCAGCGACAGCGTCACCTGCGCGCCGCCGCCGTCCGGCAAAGGCGAACCCGGGCCGCTTGCATCCGGGCCGCCGCCGGGATAATCTTCATCCTCGTCCGCATAAGGATCTTCTGTCGCGCCTTGGCTGGCGGCCGCGGTTTCCGCCGGCGCTTTCGGCTCCGGCTTGTCCTTAAGCTCGGCCCCGGTCTCCAGCACCAGCAGCCGCACGTCCATGAAGGTCATGGCGATGCCGAATTGTTCCTTCAGCGCCTTCTGGACTTCTGAAAGCGTGGCACCTTGGGCCACCCATTCGATGACCGCCTGTCGTTGTTCTAAGCTAAGTTCCATGGCTCTAATACTCCTTTGCCATTCTGCCAAACGGTCAAACCGCGGTCAGACACCTTGGTTTCCGCCCGCCGTGGCCCGCGCGCATGATCGTTGCGCATCAGGATATGACGCCCAGCGGCGGCGTCTTCTCCCAGACGCCGCGGGTGAAGTCCGGCACGTCCACCGAACGGCTGCGGTGCGTCACGGAGTCCGCGCTCAGCGGCCCGACCGCGCTCCAGGCAGCCGCGTCGTACACGGTCTGATCCAGCGGCTCGCCGTTGCGCAGACAGTAGATCACGCGCCAGTTCATGATGAAATCCATGCCGCCGTGGCCGCCGACCCGCGCGGCCTCAGCCCCCATCCGCTTCCAGAGCGGATGGTCGTAGGCCTCGTACCATGGCGCCATGTCCTGATTCCATTCGTGGTAGCTCATGGACGCCTTGTCGCCCAACATTTTCTGTATCGCGGGCGGCAGCTCCTGCTTCTTGCGGTCCAGGGCGATGCGGTTCGGGAAACCCGCGAACGCGCCGCGCGTACCCTGAATCAGGTTGTGGCGGGTGTATGGGCGCGGCGAGGTCTCGTCCCACTGCACCATGATCGACCGGCCTTTGACGGTCTTGATGATAGTGGTGTTGATGTCGCCGCACCGCCAATCCTTGATCTGATTCCACTTGTGGTCGGCCGGGAAACGCTCTTTGGCGAACAGCGGACGCCCCAACGCCGGCGACGACACCGAGCTGAGGTAGTCGAAGCGGTCGCTCTGGTTGATGCCCATGTATTGCGCCACAGGGCCCAAGCCGTGGGTCGGATAGAGGTTGCCGGTGCGGCGCGCGTAGTGCAGGGTGCGCCATGAGCCTGTGCCGTGGTCGACCTGGTTCATCTGCCCACGCAGTTCGTGGATATAGGCGGCCTCGCCGTGCAGCAAATCGCCGAACAGCCCCTGCCTGACCATGTTCAGCACCATCAGCTCCTCGCGCCCGTAGTTAACGTTCTCTAGCATCATGCAGTGACGCCGCGTCTTCTCCGCCGTGTCCACCAGCGCCCAGCACTCTTCCGTCGTGACTGCGGCGGGAACCTCGCTGAAGGCATGCTTGCCGGCCCGCATCGCGTCAAGGGCCTGCGGCGTGTGCAGATCCCACGGCGTCGCGATATACACGATGTCAACGTCGTCCCGCTCAAGCATCTTTTTGTAGGCATCCGGCCCGCCGCCGAACGCCGCCGGCTGCGGACGCCCCGCTTCGGCCACGCGCTTGAGCGCGCGATCGAGCGTGGGCTGATGGGTGTCGCAAAGCGCCGTGACCTCAGCCCCTTCGATCTTGAGCATGTCGCCCAGATGGCCGCCGCCGCGCGCCCCGAGCCCGATGAAGCCCACGCGTACGCGCTCCATTTTCGGCGTTTTCAATCCCATGACCGTGCCGGCTGCGGTGTCCTGAGCGCGCGCGGCCGCAGGCCTCAGCGTTTGCGCGGCCGCCGCGCCGTATCCGGCCAAGGCGGACAGTTTCAGAAAATCCCGGCGTGAAGCACGATATGACATGTTTTCCCCCTCGTTTCGGTTATTGGCCCGCATTTCGTATTGACTGACGGTAAGGATACTTTCTGCCCTTCCGGCAGACAAGCCAAATCTCTACGACGGGCCCACGCCCTGCGCGGGCGGCACCGCGCCCTCCGAGGCCGGTCGAGGGTCGCTTGTCGCCAGTCGCGGTAGGGACGGTTCCCCGTGCCGTCCGCGGCTCGTGAGGACACTCGCCCCCCAACACACGCCAGACCACAATACATGGAGGGACGCGCTTCGTCACCTCCGCCGAGTTAGGAGTCAGCAATTAGGAATCAGGAGTTACAATGTTTTGAAGATTTGCCAGCCTCGCAAGCTCGGTGCTGGAAGCCCTGCGCACCTCTTCGTAAAGGTCGCTACCGCGCGCGTCGATGCCCACCACCGTCTCTAGGCCCTCGACCTCCAACTGCCACAGCGCCTCGGTGGCGCCGAACTCTTCCAGCAGACACACGCCCGCGACCCGCCTGACCCGCCGCGCCAGCAGCGCCGCCGCGCCGCCCGCGGCCTGCAGGTAAACGCAGCCGCAGCGCGCGCACGCCGCACGCGTGGCCGCGCCCATGCCGCCTTTGCCGATGATCACGCGAACGCCATGCTCAGCGATGACCCTGGCCATGTAAGGCTCCTCGCGCACCGAGGTGGTGGGCCCCGCCGCCACCACGCGCCAGCCCGAGCCTTCCGGCACGACCACCGGCCCGCAATGGTAGATCGCGCCGTCGCGCAGCGACACCGGCGCCACGCCGCCCTCGGCCAGATGTTTGTGCAGCCGGTCGCGCCCGGTAAAGACCAGACCCGAGACCAGAACCGCCTCGCCGGCGCGCAACTCCCGCACGGCCGCTTCTGAAAATGGATAGACGATCTCGCGCATCTTCACCCCAGCCATTCGACCTTATCGCCAATCAGCCGCGCGCCGCGTCGCCGGCAGGCCCAGCACATGTAGGCCACCGTCACGAAATACGAGGCGGGCAGGCGCGGCCGCGCCGTGATCTTGACGCCCAAAAGCGTGGTGCTGCCGCCCATGCCCATCGGGCCGATGCCCAAGCTGTTGGCCTCCGTCAGCACGCGCCGCTCCAGTTCCGCCAGCGCCGGATCAGCCGCCGCGTCGCCCAACGGTCGCAGCAACTGCCTTTTGGCGGCCGCGAAACCCTCCGCCCGGTCGGCGCCGACGCACACACCCAGAATGCCCGGAGCGCAGCCGTATCCCTGCGCCTCCCACACCGCCTGCAGCAGACACCTGCGCACGCCTTCCAGGTCGCGCCCGGCCTGCAGCGCGCTGTCGGGCAGGCTGAATTGCCGGCTCATGTTCTCGCAGCCGCCGCCTTTCTGCAGCAGCCAGACCTCGGTCTCAGCCGCCGCATCCGTCTGCTCGAAATGACAAACCGGGCAACCCTCCGCCACGTTGCTGTCTACCGACCTGCCCGTCAGACCGTCCAGCGTGTTATGCCGCAGCCAGCCTTCCCGCGTGGCGCGTTCCGTGGCCGCGCGGGCGGCCTGCTCCAAAGCAGCCGTGTCCGTGCCGCGCGGCACCCGCCAGAAGAAGTTAAGCGTGCCGGTGTCCTGGCACATCGGCACGGAGCGCTCTCTGGCCAGAGCGGCGTTTTCCGCCAGCGCCGCCAGAAACAGGGCCGCCCGCGAGCGCGGCTTCTCGCTGTCGGACGCCCCGCGCAGGGCGGCCTCCACATCGGAAGGCAGGTCGCTCGTGGCGCGCCTGATCAGCTCCGCTAGTATTTCAGACCAGTCCATTCGCCTTCACCCTAACGCGGGCCGCGCCCG
>CAYRZP010000031.1:0-19090 GCA_964428885.1 uncultured Lentisphaeraceae bacterium | reverse complement strand
CCTTTCCCGACAGAGAGCGCCGCGCCCCTGAGCACCTCGACCCGCTTGTGCGGCAACAAATAGGCCTTGAAAAGATTTTCCGCTTCCAGAATCATGTCTTCTCTCAACTCTTCACTATTCTCTCTTCACTCCTTGCGCAGGGCCGCCACCGGATCCATGCGGGCGGCGCGCCAGGCCGGCAGCATGCTGGCCGCCGTGCAGAAAAGTATCACCGAAACGGCCACCTCCAGCACCTCACGCGGGATCACCCGCCAGGGTATCTGGGCGAGCCCGTAAACGCTCTTGGGGAAAACCTCGATGCCCAGACGCGCCAGCAGCGCCACCATTCCTTGAAGATTGTGCAGGATCAGCAAGGCCGCGCCGATACCCAACGCCGTGCCGATCAGGCACTGGATCCAGCCGTGCAGCACGAAGGCGCCCATTACCTGCCGCGAGGAAAAACCCAAGGCCTTGAGCAGCCCGATCTCGTCCGTCTTCTGAACCGTCAACACTATCAGCGTGTTCGTGACGCAGAAGATCGCCACCACGGTTATGAACATCAGCAGGATCACCATCATGTTCTTCTCCACCGCCAAGGCATTGAAGAGCTGGCTGTCCACCTCCTGCCACGTCCGCACCGCATATGCGGGCGTGACGGCGCGCACACCGTCAACCACCCGCGCGAACTTAGCAATGTTCTGCGGATCATCGGTTTTCAGATGTACCGAATAGACACCTGACTTCATGCCCATCAAGTCACGCGCCACGGCGATGGAGGTGATCACGAAGCCCGAGTCAAAATCCCTTTGCCCCGACTCGTAAATGCCCTTGACCGTGAGTCTTTCGGCGAAATAAACCTCGTCTTTCGAAACCAGGTTCATAGGCGAGTAAACCATCAGCTCATCGCCGGCCATCACGCCCAGCTCGCCCGCGAGATCCACGCCGATAACCACCGCGTCGCCTGCGATATCGAAACTGCCGGCTACCATGCGGCCGAGCTTCATGACACGCAGGGCCCGGTCTGGATCCGTGCCTATGATCAGCGGCGCCGACACCCGCCGCCGGTGTTCCACCAAGACGCGCGTTTCTAAGCCTGGCGCCGCGGCCGAAACCCCCGGTGCCATTTCCAGCCTGCGGCAGAGATCCTCTTCATTCTCAATCACTCCGCCGCCCAGCGGCGAGACCGTGATGTGCGGCTTGAAGTCGAGTATCTTCTCTTTCCACATGTCACCGAAACCCGTCATGACCGAGCGGACAATGATGATGATGGCCACACCCAGCACCACGCCGACCACTGAAATCAAAGTCACGACCGACGTGAAAGACCGTGCCGGTTTCAAATATTTAAGCGCCAAGAAAAGAGGGAAGGGCATGGTGCCTTAGTTCATTAGTGTGTTGGTGTGTTAGTGCGTTACCAACCAACAACAGCAATAAAAACAAATTGTTACTCACACGAAGCCACGAAGGGCACAACGGTTTGAAACGACAGACTGAACAGAATCCTTCGTGACCTTTGTGTCTTTGTGTGAGATTGAAATGGGATGCGGGCAATGCCCGCGTCAACGCATTAACGCACTGATGCCTTGCTCAAAGGTTCCCGGTGTCGACCTTGATGTCTTCCGTATCGACGGATGTCGCCGAAAGCTCCTCCTCCACCTGCACAGCCTCTTTGCTGGTGGTCGGCAGATAGCGGTAATACACCATCAATTGCAGCGCGGCAAGGCAAGTATCCATCACCGGCCGGTCGGAGTGGTGGTCCACGTTTGTCCACCAGCCGATGTCGCGGTCTATGCCCTTGGTGTCTTTGATCGCATTGCGCTCGATCTCCTGGGCCTTGATATAGCTGGGCTTCATGACCGCGTTCCAGTTTTCCCATTGCTTGCCGCCCTCATGGAACTTGCACTGGGTGGCGTAATAATAATAATACTGGGCAGAGGCGTTGTAAAACATGCGCTCTTCAGGGCTCAACGTTGCAGCAACCTTGGCTTTGGCCGCTTTAAGCGCGTCGGCGTTTGCGGCCACTCCCCTGCCTTTATTCAGCTCTTCCGTGATCGCCGTTCTGCTCGAGTAAAGAGGCTTCCAGGTGCCGATCATCTCCAGCGACTTTTTGACCTCCGGTTCGTTTGAAGCGCCCAGAAGCTGCATGCAAAGGGTCCCGACACTGGTCAGGCCGCCGCGTCCGGGCTCGCAGTAGCCGAAACCGCCTTCCGGGTGCGCATTGGCTTTGAACCCTTTGATCGCGAGCTTAATGGCCTTGTCCAGCCCATCGACCTTCAGACGCGCCAGGTGCGCGGCCTTGAGCGCTTGAGCGCACCACCCCATATAGGAGGTGTCGTCACGGTACTTGCCCGACCCTTTGTCGGGATTCGGATCCATGTTGTAAGTCCAGCCGCCGGTCGGGTGCTGGCCCTTGATGATATGGACCAGCGATTTTTCCGCAGCGGTCTTGACATTCGGATTTAGCGTCATGCCGTACGCCTCGCACAAGGCGTATGTCGCGATAGGATGTTCATAATTGCCGGGAATCCTGCCGGTGGTCTTGTTCTGAACGCTCAACAGGTGTTCAAGGGCGGCCTGCACGGTAGGGCCGAACTCCTCCGACTCGCCCGGCTTCTCGCCGTGCGCAAGAAATGTCAGGATCGCCAGCCCCGTCATGGCCACCTTGGCTTTTGGCCATGAGCCGTCCTTGTTCTGTGTCTTCTTGAGCCAGCGCAAAGCCCGCAAGACCGCCTCTTCGGTCTGTTTGTCGCCGCCGAAACGCGCCAACTGCGCGCCGCGGGTGCCGGTGTTGCGCGTGCTGCCGTAAATGTTCTTGAGGATCACCGGGCTTTTTACCATCATCACCGCGTCAAAAGCCTGCGGCTGCGGGCTCACCGGCTGGTCCGGCGCGTCAGCCTGCACAGTGACATTAGGGTTGGCGATCGGGATGTCGATGTCGACATCCTCAATCTGCTCGTCCGGTTTCTTTAATTCCTCGATTTTATCCAGTTCCTTAAGCTCCTCGGCCTCAAGCACCTGTGTCTCTATGATCAGGTCATCCGTCGACACGCCGCTGGACATGACTATCAGCAGGCCGATCGCCAGCATCGGCAACACGATCGCGGTGACCGGCGCCGACAGGCGCTGCAGCTCAATGACCGCCAGCTTGTATTCCTTCGACTGGCGCGGCGCCTTGATACCGGAGAACAACACCTTCATACGACTGATGAAGTTCTCGTTCTCGTACATTTTGGCTATATCCGCGAGATGGGAATCCACCTCGTTCATATCCACATTGCTGCTCATGTCAGAGTCCTTATCAAATGCTGAAAATCGACAGGTTCGTCATGCCGTACTTGTTGCAGACATCCAGAACCTGAATCAGGAACGCGTGCGGCGAGTCCGCCGTGCATTTAATGACCACCATGGCGCTTTTGCTGTAGCCCGACAAACGCTCTATGCTGCGGTCCAGCTCGGGCAGCCGCATCAGACGCCCGTTAAACACGAACCCCTGCGGGGCAATCACGACATTGATCAGCTCGGGCGGGTTTTCCTTGATCCGCTCGTCTGTGCTCGGGGCAGGCCGCGCCGCCGAAAGCTTGGAGAGGATGTCCTCCTGCTTGAGCGTGACCACGAAGAAAATCAGCAGTTGGAACACCACGTCGATCATCGGCGTCATGTCCAGTTTAGGGGATTCCCCCTTGTTTTGTTTGCGCTGATAAGCCATTCCGGTCCTCCCCTACTCGCTCTTCTTCGCCTTGTGCTCCTGCACCGCCACAAACGAAAGCTTCCAGATACCTGCCGTCGTGCAGATGTCCATCACCTTCTTGACCTGATCGTGCCGCGCCCGCCGGTCCGCCTTGATGTGCACCGGGAATTCATTGCTTTTATGCCGCGCGATCCGGCCTTTTATGATCGTCGTCAGCATTTCAGGCGAAAGGGTCGCGTTATGGATCGAAATCCTGCCGCGCTTGTCTAGCTCTATCTCAAGTGTGCTGGGCGGCATGTTGTCCTGCGTCAAAGTAACGCCGTGCCTGCCGTCCTCCAGAATTATGTCCTGATTGGAGTCCGTGGTCATTTTTAACGTTACCACAAAGAAAATGATCAACTGGAACACCACGTCGATCATCGGCGTCATGTCCATCTCACACTGTTCAGTCCTCGACTGTTTGCCCATAATCAACCCCGTTTGCGGATCAGCCCGCCTGTTTTTGACAACCGTCCATATCCCGGCGCGCCGCCACGGCGGCATTTGTCAGTCCCTTGCCCGGTGCCATAAAGGCTAAAGGCCGGCGCGTAAGCGCGCACAGCCGCCCGGCTGTGACCGGCGCTAGTCATTCACGACTTCCACGTTGCGCAGGTCCTTGATAAGTTCCATTGTCATTGCCTGCATCCGCAGGATCAGCCGGTTCGCATTGTTGCGGATGCTGTAGTAGAACGTGATGGCCGGGATCGCTGTCGTCAAACCTGCGGCTGTGGTCCACAATGCCTGTGAGATCGCCAGCGCCAGCGCGCCCACGTCCGGCGCGCCCGTGGCCAAAGTCTCAAAGCACATGATCATGCCTTGCACTGTTCCCAGCAGCCCGAGCATGGGGGCCAAGTTGGAACAGACGGAAATCCAGGTCAGGCGCTGCATGATGCGCTCGGTCTCAAGATCGGCCGCGGCGCCGATGGACTCTTGAATCACCTCGAAGCCCTCCTCCACGTGCGAAAAGCCCGCGGAAAGGATATTGGCCATCGGACCCGGTTCAGACTCGCAGGCTTTGATCGCCTTGAGGACATCCCCCTCGGACATGCCGGCCTTGACCCTGTCGATCAGAGTCTGCGGCATGATCTTCTGCGGACGGATCAGAACCCAACTGTCCACGATGAAATAGATCGCCGCCGCACCGCACCCGAACAGGGCCAACCACAGCACCACACCCAGCCAGCCCGAACCGCGAATGACCGCAAAAAAACCGGTGGAGCTCTTCTGCTTGGGCGCGGCCTCCGCAGGCGTGCCATCCGCCGTCACCACCGCCGCCGCAGCAGCAGGCGCCCCCGCCGCCGCAGCGGCAGGCGCCGCGTCCTGGGCCAGCACGGCGCCACCAGTCAAACACGCGGACACGAACATCGACATTACCAGTCTTTTCATCATTACCTCTCGCTTTTTCCTTTGTTCCGGTTAGCTTTTAGCACTAACATTTAAAACTTTGCGTCTGATCCTTTTCACATCCACACAAGACAGCCGTACGCGCCGTTCAGCCTTTGCGCGCCCATTCCGACGCCGGGAAATCGTTCTTGAGGGTCGTCCTGAACTGATCGGCCCTTGCGGTCTGCCCCAGCTTCTCAAAACATTTGGCGGCCTTGTACAAGGCTTCGGGTTGCGCGTCGCGCTCGCTGCGGTACAGCGTGACCACCCGCAAATAACCGTCGCGCAGCGCCCGGCGCACGATCTCGCTCGTATCGCCTTCCGCGCTTATGACGTCCCCGCGCAAGACCAGCGCGAAGGCGGAAGCCCGTCGGTCTCCGCTCTTGACCGCCTTCGCCAGCAAGCCGTCCAGCTTGGCGGTGCGGCCCAGGCTCAGCAGCACTTGCCAATAGGGCGGCGCCATCTCTCCCAAATACGCGGCCTCGGGATTGGCTGTGATGATTTTATCGCAAACCGACAAGGCTTTTTCGGCGCTGCCGGACTTGATATAGGCCTCGGCCAGATAACGCGTGGCGACCTTGTCCCACTGCAGCATCAGGTAGTTTGCGGCGATCTTTTCGAGCGCCGGCACCGCCGCGGCGGCGTTGCCTTGCCGGATGCTGTCCAACGCCGCGTCCAGTTCGCGCGGGCGCGGTATCTGCATGTCGCTGATGGCGGCAGGCGCCATCTCAAGCTCGACATTGCCGCCCTTGGCCGTGATGCCGTATGCCTTCTGGCGCGGCAGCCACTTGATCGCGCCCTCGATCTTGCGGCCCTCCGGCGTCATGATCACGCCCTGTATCTGGGCCGAAGCCATGCCTGCCACCAGCACCGCCAGCGCCAACGCCGCCAATAAATTATCCCTGCTTTTGTTCATCATCAGCTCCTTAACCTTTTTATGCTCACTGCCCGATCTTCGCCTGGTTCAGCCAGTTCCTGACATCCGTCGTCCACCGCCCGTTCGGGAAAAGCTCAAGATATTTCAGGCAATCCTCCTCGGCGTCGCGATACTTTTTGTGCTCCAATAAAAGCGGCAAACAATAATAATAGGCTTTTTCCAGAACACCCGCAAGGCTGACGTTGCCGGGATTGATGTTCATGATCATCACCTGGAAAGCGACAATCGCCTTGCCGCGCGTGTCCGCCGCCTGAGACTCAAGCCCCAGGGTTTTCTCCGCATCCCTCTTGCGCAGCAGCACCTCTCCCGCCATCAGGTCAAGTTCCGCCAGCTCCTGCGGCGCGGTACGGTAGCGCTTGACCATCTTGAGGGCGTCGACCGCGGTGTTGAAAAGCTTGGTGCGCTCGTTGTCGTCACGCACGTCCTTGCCCTCTTCGCTCGCGACCTCCACCAGCAGCATGTTGGCGTCGACAACCAGTTGCAGCTTGGAAAGCTCTTTCGACCCGACGAATTCCTCCAGCAGCTTGCGCGCCTCGCCGAATTTCTTCAAACCGCGCAATGACCGCGCCCGCCCCAGCTTTGCCCGCGCCGTCAGGGACAGCTCCTTGGCCATGGCCAGAACCTTCTCGTACGCCTGCAGCGCCATGTCGTATTCGCGGGCATTCTCGAGAGCCTCCGCCGCCGCCATGAACTGGCCTTCGGTGTACTTGCCGTCCACCGACAGCATCTGGCGGTATTTCGCCACGCCTTCGCCGCGCAGCCCCATGTCGATCAAGGCCGCCGCCAGCATCGGCACAGAGTTCTTGGCCTCGTCCGATTCCGGAAAATTCTTGCTAAGTTTCTCAAAGGCCGCCTGCGAGTTCGGCACGTCCTCCATGATCGTGTAGAGGGTGCCGATCTGCAACTGGGCGCGCGCAGCGTAGCGGCCGGCCGGGTAACTCTTCACGTACTCCTCGAACGAGGCTATCGCCATCTTGCGCAAGGCCGGCAGGCGGTCCGCCGGATAATTGATCTGCGTCAGGCAGACCGCCTTGGTGAACAGCGCCATCTCCGCCATCTGCTCGTTACGCTGCTTCTCTTCCGCGCTGCTCTGGTACGCGGCCGCGCCCTCGCCTGCGAGCATGGAGACCACACCGCCGAACCCCAGCGCGGCCTTGGTGATCCAGGTCACCGCCTCGCGCTGTGCGGCCTCTGCCGTCACATTCGTGTGCATGGCCTTCAACTGGATATTCCCGTACTCCCGGCAAGCTTCCGCCAGACTGAAACGCCCCACCACCAGCGCGTGCCCCGGCCGCGGCCGGGCCGCCACCTTTGCGACGTAAAGCTCCAGTGCCTCGACCGTCTCCTTATAACGCCCCTCTTCCTTGTGGATCTGCGCGATCCGGCTCAAAGCGTCGTAGTAATACGGCGAGTTCGTATAGATCTCCGCTATCTGCGCGTAATATTCCAGCGCCCCCTTATAATTCTTGGACTGGAACTCGCGTTCGCCGAAACTCATCACAAGCTGCCCCGCCGCGTAATGCTTCGGGTAATCCCGGAAGAACAGCGCGTAGGTCTGCCGCTTCTTGTCCTCCATCCGCATCTCGCCGAAACGGTCGCCGATCCGGCGCACCTGGTCGCCGGCCTCACGCGACAGCTTCTCGTTCTCGGAAAACCGCTCCGAAAGATGCGCGGCGACCGTCTCGGCCAGCAGCATCGCCCCGGCATCATCGGCGGACAGCTCAATGTAACTGACCGCGAGGTCACCCAGCGCCGTCACCGATTCCGGCGTCTCAGGGAACTGGTTCAACACCAGCAGATATTTATCGGCCGCCTCTTTGAACCGGTTTTGGCTGAACTCAAGGCGGGCGCCGGCGAACTGCATCTGACGCACTTTGGCCATCTGCTCGGCCGTCACCGGCGTGCGCAGCTCCGCGCCGTAACGCTCTTTGATCATCTTCCTGATCGCTTCCGAACGCTCGCCGGCCTCCGCCGCCCACTGGCTCTCGGGGAAACGGATGAAGACGTTAACGAAATGGTTGAAGGCGCCGTTGCCCTTGCGCTGACGGGTCTGGGGGTCGCGCTCGCCCAACAGCAGGTCCTTAATGCGCTCTTCGTCGGGCTTGTCCTTCTTTGTTTCTCCCACCGCCTCATCAAGCAGCAGCACGGCCAGCAGATAGCGGCACTGCGGCATCGGGCTCATCCTCAGCATCCCGTGCGACCCGTCACTGTCCTGCTCGCGCAGCGCGTCGTGTATGATGCGCAACTGCGGCATGTAGTTCTCCACCAGCTCCTGCGCGCCTTTGACGTTCTCACGCAAAAGCAAGATGTGCGCCTTCATCACGATCGCCTTGCCGAACCAGACGTCCTGTTTCCAGAGCAGCTTGTCGATCAGCCCCTCGCACTCCGTGAGCATCGCGGCCTTCTCTTTTTTATCGCTGACCCCCGGGATCAGTTTCAGCATCAGCTCGGCCATGTCCGCCTGCACGTTCCTCTCGACATCCTCTTCCAGCGGCACCTTGAACAGGCGCCGGTAGGCTTCCAGCCCCTCACGCTCTTTGCCCAAATATAGAAGCATCTGCGCATATTTGTAGGCCGAGTCACGGTAAAAAGTGACCAGGCCCGGCGCGGGCTTCTCGTGTTTCTTGAAGAAATCCAGATAAAGCTTGTCCGCTTCCGCGTAGCGCGCGAAAGCGTAAAGGGAGTCCGCCATAGCAAGATTCAAGGCCCAGTATTCGTCGCTGTTTTTGTCAGATATCGCTTCGATGACTTTTTTAACGTCATCAAACTTGCCCTGCCAAAGCAAACCCTGTGTCTCACGCACCTTGAGCTGAGCCGCCGCCTCGGGGAAACGCTTCTTCGCCTCAGCTATGACCTCTTCCGCGATGTCAGGCATGCGCATCTGCTGCAAAAGCTCGATGTATTTCAACTCATCGCGCAATTCCAGCTCTGCCGCCGCAGGGCCCTGCGCCAGAACACCGCTTAACGGCAAAGACCAAACCAACAGCAATGCGAGCCCGTGAACCGTAAAAATGTTTATGCCCTTGTCATTCATGGTGTCGTTTTTATACGCTAAGTTGGCTGGCAGGTCAATTTCAAACAACAGCCGGCACAAAAAAGCTGCCGTTCATGGACGCGCCTGCCGTCCGGGGAAACCAAAAAGCCGACGGCCGCGGCAAAACTCTAAAAAAACACATCCGCCTAACTTTGTTGTTGCAGAACCACCCCCTTTTGATTTACCTTTTACCTATGCGTCAACCGTGTCAAAAATAAACGTTGAGGTAGTGACAATGGCTAAAGTGCTGCGTGTATTGGTTTTTATAATTCTGGCTTTGAGCGTAGTCTCGCTGTTTTTCGCAGTTAAGTTGTTCGAGAAACGTGAGTTGCTCACTAAACGGAACAGTGTGCTGGAAGAGACTTTCATCAAACTGTCCAAGACCGTAGAGGCTTCTGACGCGGCGGAGGCCGCCGCACCGGTTGTACAAAAAGACATCTCAGAAGTGACAGACCGCGAACTGGCCAACCCCGAGCGCGAATCGGTGCTCGCCGCCTACCCGTTCCGCCTGGAGCAGCAGAACCTGCCGACCTTGGATTTCGGCAACACGGACAAACGCCTGCAACTGCGCAGTTATTTCGTGTTGGACTCTGAAGGCAAGCCGGAACTGGATCCTGTGGACCAAAAGCCCCGCACCAAAGGCCCCGGCTCAATGCAAGACCTGATGGACCAGTTGTTCGAACGCGCCAAAACCCAGCAGGCCGTGCTTAACACCACGCGCTCGGAACTGACGAAAATGCGCGACCAGTTCACCGCCTCCGTAAATGAGATCAACAAGCTGAAAACCGAAGGGCGCACCACCAAAGTGGAACTCAAAGGCGAGAAAGAGAAGGTCGCGACGCTGACTAACGAGAAGGCCGAACTGGAAACCAGCGTGACACGCCTCACCGCGGAAAAACGCGATCTTGCCGCCGAACTCGCGGACTCCAAAAATGAAGTCGAGAAGCTCAACGAGAACATCGTGACGATCCAGGAGGACTTGGCCAAGGTGCGCCAGGCCTTCGACGAAATGAAAGAGCGTTACGCCGGCAAACGCCCGTCCGCCGCCGGCCAGCAGGAGGCCGTCGCCGTCACCGCGCTCTCCGCCGGCGACAAGGGCCAGATCTTGGAAGCCAACGACGACCTCAAATTCGTGATCATCAATTTCTCCGACGACACCATGTCCGAGATGCTCGGCGCGGAACGCCAGAACCAGTTGCCGCAGATCGAGATGAACATCCGCCGCCCCGGCCGGCAGAGCGCCGCCGGAGAGTTCGTGACGCGGATCAAACTGCGCCAGGCCGTGCGCGGAAAGAACCTGGTGGTCGCCGATATCCTGAACGATTGGCAACAGGCTCCCGTGGAGAAAGGCGATGTGGTTTTCTTCTAAACCGCCGGCCGCCGCACTAGCGTTTGCCGCTTTGGCGGCTCTGCTCTTGGCGGCAGGCTGCATGCATGACAACCCTGCCGAAACCGATATGCCGTGGTCGGCCCCGGCCGCCTGGGAGGGAACCATCCCCCTTCCCGGCAGCTATCTTGACCGCTATCAGTAAACGCGCCTGCTAAGCGTTCTTTTGCAGGCGCTTGAGCTTGCCGGCCATCGCCACTCTCTGCATCGGGCTCATCTTGTCCACCAGCAGAACGCCGTTGAGATGGTCCACCTCATGCTGTATCGCGCGCGCCAGAAGACCGCGCGCCGAAATTTGCCGGCGCTCACCGTCCAGGCCGGTATACGCCACCGTGACCTTGTCGGCCCGCGTTATCTGCGCGCTGATCTCGGGAAAACTCAGGCACCCCTCCTCGTTGCGCTGCGATCCCTCCGTCGTTAATATCGCGGGATTGACCATCGCCAGTGGCATCGCCACCGCGGCGTTCTCGGCCCGGCATTCCTCCTTCTCGGCATCCGGCGGCACATCGATCACACACAGGCTCTCCGTGCGCCCCACCTGCTCCGCCGCCAGGCCTACACCCCGTGCCGCATACATGCTTTCCAGCATGTCACGCGCCAGCGACCGTATCCCGTCTGTGACCGCCTCAACCGGCACCGCCTTTTCCCGCAAAACTTCGTTTCCGTAAGTCACGACCGGCAGCAACACCAGAAACCTCCTTCGCCTGTCCCTTTCTCACATCACCGCGCTCAACCGTAAACCGGCCCGAACAGACGGCACGCGCGATAGTCAGCCCCGATCGCGTCGTCAACCCCCAAAAGACCCCAAACGTGCGGACGGAACACGCTCTCCGCGGGCACGTTGGACATCGCCACCGGTATCCGCAACATCGCCGCCAGCGTGGTCAAGTCCGCCCCGATGTGCCCGAAGCTGATCGCCCCGTGGTTCGCGCTCCAGTTGTTCATCACGCTGTAGACATCACTGAACGCCCCGGAACCGGTCAGCCGCGGCACAAACCATGTGCATGGCCACGTCGGGTCCGTCCGCGCCATCAACGCCTCGGAAACGCCTCCCGGCAAGGATGTCGACCAACCCTCGGAGATCTGCAACACCGGCCCCAGCCCCTTGACGATGCTTATGCGCGTCATGGTCATCGGCATGCCACCCTCGGAAAGGAAACTGGAAGAATACCCGCCGCCGCGGAAATATTCGATGTTGGCAGGTTCCCATGCCACCGCCTTCATGCAGGCGTCCGCCTCTTTGGGCGTGATCTCCCAGAAGGGCTTCATGGCCGGCTTGCCGCTTTCGCGCTGCTTGCCGCAGCCGTCCAGACTGGCCGCCCCGGAGTTGAGCAGATGGATGAACCCGTTGGCGTTGCGGCCGGTCATGCGTTTGCCCGTCACCCGCTTGACCGCATCCGGGCTCCAATATGTGCGCACGTCGGCGAATATCTGCGCCCGGCCGGTCAGCAGATACATCAGCAGCATGCAGACCCCGTTCAGCGAATCGTTCTCGGTCGCCATAATGTAAGGAGCGCGTATGCCGTTCCAGTCGAAAGAACTGTTCAGCATCGCCTCCATGAAATCGCCGTTGGGCTTGTAGTCAGTCCACTGCCGCTGCCCTTGGAATCCCGCCGCTATCGCGTTGCGGCCCAAGGCCTCTTCGCCGTAACCCATCTTGCCCAGCTTCGGGTTGCCCACCATCAGGTCACGCCCCACCATCGTCATCTTCACCACATACTCCCAGTCGGCGTCTTTCGCGGCGCGGGACTTACGCAGTTCCTTGCGGTTGTAGTCCTTGCCCTCCCGGCAGTGTTTTTTCACCCAGGCCAAAGCTTGGGCGTATTCCTCGCGGTCGAATATGCCCTCAGTTATGCGGCGGTCAAACTCGCACATGTCGACGTTCTCGGTGCGCATGCCGAGATACTCTTGGAAAAAGTCGTAGTCCACAAACGAGCCAGCGATGCCCATGGACGAACTCCCCAGCGACAGATATGACTTGCCGCGCATCATGGCCATTGCCAGACCGGCCTTGGCGAAACACAGAATCTTTTCGCGAACGTCCGACGGCACCGCCGTGTCGGTGCGGTCCTGCACCTCGCGTCCGTAAATGCCGTAGGCAGGCAACCCCTTCTGCGCGTAACCGGCCAGCATAGAAGCCAAATACACCGCGCCCGGACGCTCCGTGCCGTTGAACCCCCAAACCGCCTTCGGCCAATACGGGTTGGCGTCCATGGTCTCTGTGCCGTAACACCAGCAGGGGGTGACGGTCAACGAAACCCCCACGTTCTCGCGTTCGAATTTGGCGGCGCAAGCCGCGGCCTCGGCGCAACCGCCGATCGTGGTGTCCGCGATCACGCACTGCACCGCCGTGCCGTCCGGATATTTCAGGCTTGATGAGATCAGACGGGCCGCGCTCTTGGCCATGTTCATGGTCTGCGTTTCAAGTGATTCGCGAACGCCACGGCACCGCCCGTCAATCGTCGGACGAATCCCCACCTTCGGAAAACCGCTGTCACACCATACCGTCTTGCTCATCCGTAGCCTCCCTATTGCGCTAAACGTTAGTGAAAGTGCCCATTATACACATCCGGTCGCCTTTTGGAAGCCAAACATCATCGCGCGCAGAAGGCGTAACCGTAACATCCGCGCAGAGCTTCCTTGAAAGCCCCCGCGCAGCGGTTCTCGCGCCGCAGGGTCGCTCTGCCCTCATGCGCCAGCCTGGCGCCGACCCCGGGATTCCGGCACAGCCTGATTACCCCTTCCGCCAAAGCGTCGGGCGCCGGCCGCGTTATGAGCGCGTTGGCCGGCGAGAGTATGGCCCGGTTCACCGGCGTGTCCACCGCCGCTATCGGAGTCCCGGCATTAAGATAATCCAGAACCTTGACCGGAACGGCGCCGCCCCCGCGGCGCGGCGAGACCAGCACATCCGACACCGCCAGCAATGCCGCCAATTCGTCCGGGCGCATGCGCCCCGGAAACGAAACGGCGCTCTCAACGCCGGCCGCCGCCAGCCGGCCGCGCATAATCTCGATCTCCCCGGGTTCGCCGCCAACCACCACGAACCTGGCGCCGGGAACCGCCGCCAGAATAAGAGGCGTGGCGTTGAAGAAAATGTCCAGCCCGTTAAACCGGCTGTGCGAACCCACGCACGTGATGATTTTCTGGTCCGGCCCAGTCCTGAAACGTACCCGCGCCAGATTCAGCGCAGGCTCCGCGACCTCTGCCGTGACCGCCGGCATGTCGGGTATCACGCAGGCGCGGCTGTGCAGGTTCAGGCCGACAAGATACGGCATGACACACATGTCGTTGCAGATAACGGCATTCGCCCTTGCCAGCGCGTGTCTTTCTGACAAACGCCGGAGATGTGCCAGCCCGTCCCGTCCGGGATGCTCTGCCTGCGGCAGGTCGTCGCTATGCAGCTCAACCACAAAAGGCGTCCTGAACCACCTGCCGACCCGGCCAGCCACCGCCCCGCACGCGCCCATGCCGTGAATCAGCCCGTAACGTTCGCGGTCAGCCAGCACACAGGCCTTGAGAAACATCAGCAACCGCGCGATGCGTCCGCCCTCCCCGGCAGCGGCAGACTTATTGCCGGCAAACGGCCTCGGCGCAAAAAAAACTTTAACCCCCTCCATTTCCGGCAGATCCCCCGCGTCGAATGTCAGAAGGTCGGCCTCATAGCCGAGGGCAAAAATGGCCTCAAGGTTATGGCGGATACGGTGACAGGACCCTTGCCAAGGACGGTAGGGCCCCGCGGCAATCAATAGAATTCGGGGCATAGCGCAAGAGCCTGGCGCGAGCCAGTGTCACCACTGGTCATTCAATTCGATGCGTATCGTCCGGCTCTTCATGGCGTCAACCTGCTCTTTGGTCGGCTGCGCCACTTCCGAGCCCGCCGCCCAGATAGTCCCCGGCTCGGAGGTCTCAGGCACCTCGATTATCGCCCCGCAAGACGGGCACTCCGCCTCCCGCCGCGCCATGCCGGCGGGAGCTTCAATCTCTTGATGGCAGGCTTTACACACAAAGGACAGATAAGTTGTCGCGTCAACTTTAGCACACATTAGACCTCCACACCTGAATGTCCGATACTACAACCCTCTCACGGACCGACCGCCAGCGGAGGAGCGTAGCGCCTCAATAAGCCGTCAGCCGCCGCACAGCCGTGGCAATGTCCTTCACGCGATCTTCTCCGGCCTCGCGCTCGACCGCCACCGCGCCCTCAAAGCCGCACTCCGCCAGCGTGTTGAGGAAGGCGAAGGCGTTGACCTGCCCATCGCCCCAGACCGCCTCGCTGCCCCATGTCCCCGGAACCGCAGTCCTGACCGCATCCTTGATGTGGATCTGCCGCACCCAAGGCGCCAAGCGGCGGAAAGCCGAAATCGGCTCGTCCTTGTTGTACAGGATCAGGTTGGCCGGATCGAAGTTCAGCAACACATTCGGATGGTTGAGCGTCTCCACAAACCTCTGCAGGTCCTCGGCCGACTCCTGCCCGGTCTCCATGAGCAGCGCCACCCCCGCCTCGCCCGCGCGGTCACCAAGATACCGCACACGGTCGTAAAACTTTCTGGCATACACCTTGTCCGAATGGTCCAGGAACCCGACGTGCATCATGATGTACTTGGATCCCAGCCCGGCCGTGATCCTGGCCGCGCGGGCAAAAGCCTCGCCGCTCTCAGGCCAGTGCGCGTCCGGCGCTATGCCGCCCGTCAACCTGATTGAGTCCAGCGTGGAATAATCCTCGTAATCGTAGTTCATCATGCCGGAATAGACCGTCCAGCCCTGACGCTTGACCGCCTCCAGATACTCGTCGCCGTCCGGACCCAGGGCCGGCGCGATCGCCAGGTTGATGTGATCAACCCCCAGGGCTGTCATGACCGAACCGATCTCCTCCACGCCTTTCCTGAAAGACCAACTGCACACACCTATCGGCCACTTTCCGCACTTTCGCATCTTAACGCCCTCCTTTTGCCGCGGCACTTCCCCGCAAGGAACAAAACCCCGGTTTAACGGATAACCACCCTCTTGCCGCTCTTGGCCGAAAGCCGCTCGGCATCGACAATCTTGACGGAATCACGCGACTGCTCCGGCGTGATGACCTTCTCGACCTTCTTGCCGTTGAGCACGTCCAAGAACCACTTGATCTCGTACTCATACCCCTCGCCGGACGGCAGCTGCGGCTCGAAAGCCGCGCCTTTGGCCGGATAAACGCAAAGCGTTTTCTCGCGCTTGCCGTCAAGCACCACAACCGCCTTCTCAAAAGTCACGATATAACTGGCCTCGAAGCCCATGGCGGGAGTCATCGCCCAACTGCCCTCGGCCGTCACCGCCGCGCCGCCGACATCATACAGCGTGGAGATGTGCCGCATCTCGCCGTGTTTCCCGAACGCAGCCGTGCTGGCGACCGCCCTGGGCATGCCGAAAAGGAAGTTGACCATGTCAGTGTCATGGATATGCAGGTCCAGCGCCACCCCGCCGCTCTTGCTCTCGTCCACGAACCAGTTGGCCCCTTTCTGCCAGCCCGGAGGCGCGCTGAAACGGCGGAAAGAAGCCGCCAAGACTTCCCCGTATTTCTTGCTGTCCACCAGCTTCTTCAGATAAACGTACGACGGCCAGAAACGCAAACAGTGCGCCACCATCAGCTTGGCGCCCTTGCGCGCTTGCCGGGCGGCATCAATCATCTTGCCGCAATCGGCCGCGTTCAGCGCCATGGGCTTCTCGCACAGCACACTCACGCCCGCCTGCAAGGCCTTGAGCGTCAGCGGCACATGCAGCGGCGTGGGCAGGGTCAGCGATATGACATCCGGCCTGGCCTCGCGCAGCATGACGTCGAAATCTTCATAAAGCGCCGCGTCACCGAAATCCGTCGCCGCGTCCGCCCCCGCAATGTTGCCGCCCGTCACCGGCGCGGCAAACTGCGTCTTGTCACGGTCGCAAAGCGCCACCACTTTGGCGCCTTTCATTTTCTTCCAGTTGCCGTAGTGCATGCGGCCCATAAACCCGAACCCGACGATCGCCACCCGTTTGACTGATTTCTTAGCGCTGGCCATGTCAACACTCCCCTTGTCAAAACCCTTAAACAAAAATAGCCGTAAATTTTGACACGCGACTGCAGGCTTGTCAACCCGCGATCACGCGCCGACCGCCTTCAAAACATCCGCCAGCGCCGTCTGCAGGGGTGCGAAATCAGGGTCGCAATACCCCATATGGCTGTGCCTGCGCCAACCCTCGGCGTAAGCGCACCCGCCATAACGCGTGCCCACCAGACGCGACACCTCCACCATGCCCTCAAGATACGAGTCCATGCCCTGCGTCGCGTCCAGCCACTCTTTCTGGCTGACATGCCGCGCCAGCATCTCGCGCTTCTGACTCATCACCTCGGTGATGTCAACCACAAACTCCGGCTCCACCGGATCACGCTGCATGTCCATCAGCGAATGCGGCAGCGAGTGGTAAACCGCCACCGGCTTGTTGTAGGACGGCACCGGCGGATCGGTCACATAACTCGGCATGCAACGGTTGAAGGCCGCCGAGCTGGCCAGGCGCGCGGCGTACTCGTGGTCCTCCATATAATCATACCGGGAGAGCGTCAGCACGATATCCGGCTTGACCCGACGCACCACCGCCGTCACCTTGGCAAGCGAGGCCGCGTCATAAAAGATGGCGAGGTCGTCAAACAGTGGCGGGTGCCACACCGCGCCCGCCACACGCGCCGCGTCCTGCGCCTCCAAGGCGCGCACGCGCGCGGCCTCGTCTTTCGAATACACCTGCGACCCGTAGCACCCGTTGGCCAGATTGAACACATGCGTCTCCAACCCCGCGCGCTTTAAAAGCAGCAGTGTCCCGGCCATCATGAACTCAATGTCGTCGGGATGCGCCCCGATCGCCAAAACCACCATTCTCTCGCTCATCTTCCCGCCTTTTTGTCTGTCGCCGATTTTGCCGCGCCGACCCCTTTGCAGACAATCACCTGCTCCGGATCAACCCGCACCTCCGCCCGCTCGCCCGCGCGGTCGCGGCCGGCCGCCGGGTTCAGCTCAAAAGCCTTGAAGTCCATCGAACACCCGTCCGCCGCCAACGCGATCGTGTGCTGCGCCGCCTCGCCCAGATAAACGCTCTCCTTGAAAAAGCCCCTGAGCACATTCTCGCCGCCTTCGGGCAGACTGACGAAACTGACCGCCTCCGGACGCACGCACAGCGCCACGCGGTCGCCGGCCGCGACCCCGTCCGGCACACGCGCCGCCGCTATCACGCCGAAGGGCGTTCCGATGCGCGCCCCTTCCCGGCCCACGCCCTCCAGACGGCCCTCTATGAAATTGCCCTCGCCTATGAACCCCGCCACAAACCGGTTCGCCGGCGCGCGGTAAACCTCCTGCGGCGTGCCGACCTGCTCGATCACGCCGTCCCGCATCACGGCCAGACGGTCGGCGATGGCCAAGGCCTCCTTCTGGTCATGCGTCACGTAAACGGCGGTCAGCCCCTCCTGCTTGCAGATCCGCCGGATCTCGCCGCGCATCTCCACCCGCAATTTGGCGTCCAGGTTGGACAGCGGCTCGTCCAGCAGCAGGCACTGCGGCCCGACCACCAGCGCCCGCGCCAACGCCACACGCTGCTGCTGGCCGCCGGAAAGCTGGTTGGGACGCTTCCTGGCGCTGTCCGCCAAATGCACCCTTTCCAGCGCATCGAGCGCCCGGCGCCGCGTCTCCGCGCGCGGCACCTTCCGCATCTCCAGCCCGAACGCCACGTTCTCGACCAGGGTCATGTGCGGCCACAAGGCATAGCTCTGGAACATCATGCCCGTGTCGCGCTTGTGCGGCGGCAGCCCGGTGACATCCCGCCCCCCGATCAGGACGCGCCCCGCATCCGGCGCGTGAAACCCGGCTATGCAGCGCAACAACGTGGTCTTGCCGCAGCCGCTAGGCCCCAACAGAAAGAACAGCTCGCCGGCCCCGATCCCCGCGCTGACCCCTTTCAGGGCCTCGAAAGAACCGAAAGCCTTGAACACATTGTCGATGACGACCGTTACCGCCATTGCCTTCCTATAACTTGAAAGTTGAGCGTTGCGCGTTGAACGTTGCGCGTTCCATTCGCCCTCTCGTTTTTGCCCGGAACCCCGGGCGGCGGGCTTGTTTCCTGTCTCCCCGGCTGACTTTAAAGTTTAGCCCCTGCCCCTGCCGATTGCAAGGCGGTAAAAGACATGAAGCGCAAAATGCACCACAAGTCACCAAAAACTGTCTTGCAACGGATACGGGGTTCAGCTACTCTCCCCCTGAAAATGTTACCCCCTTCCTGCATTTTTTGGGGAATCACGATCGTCCTCCTTTGGACGCTCTGGTTCATTGCCGTCTGCGCGGAACGCCGCTGGTTTCACGGCATGCGGCGGGACTGGATTAACATGCCGACATCGGCTAAGGCAGTCATGGCCGTATTGTGCGCGTATTACACGGTGACCGCCCAGAAGCCGAGCAACGTGAACAACACCGCCACCGCCATATTGCCGGACACCGGACAACTGACAGGCGGTGGCGTTCAGCAACAACTAACTCAACCTTTCTTGTCCTCGTCGCCGGGCGGGCCGCTCAGCGTCCAGTCCGAACCTTCCCGCATCGTACTCCAGGCCACGCTCTCCGCCGACCCCAGGGCCACGGCAGCTTTCAGCGGCGA
>CAYRZP010000030.1:0-19161 GCA_964428885.1 uncultured Lentisphaeraceae bacterium | reverse complement strand
AACCCACGTAAGAAGCTTGGGAAGCTCCTATTCTGCCATTGAATTACGCCCGCAAAAGTGATACACACAATACCAAAAGAAGGCTGGTCGTCAAAGGTGATTTTTATTCTTCGCGTGAAAAATGCCGATCTTGTCGAGTCTGGCGGTCATTGATGGAGGTGAGGTGTGATTGACATGCGGTTTATGGCGGTAGGGGTCAGCGTGTTTGCGGTTGTGGCAGCCAGGTCGCAGTCGCTGGATATCGGACAGGGCCGCGGCGGTGTGTCCGCGCGCAGTTCCGTTGTGCGCTCGCCACAGTCGTTAGAACTTAACCAGAAGATGATCATGGCACAGTTGCCTGTGTCCGTGCGTCCGCCAGTCTTTTACCTTAATTTCGGGACGAGCGGCAGACATGGTCCCTACGAACTGGCGGACAATACGTTGGTCGGTAATGCGCAATCTCCCTATCGCTTGCGTTTGACGGAAGGCGGAAGTCAGTTTGAGCTGGTGCCGGAAAAAAACGCGGGGACGGCATACGGGCCTTTCTCCGCCACCAACGGCGCCAAGGTAACTATCGGCCAGACGGTCATGACGGTTGTCAGGACGCCCGTGCGGCTTGAGGTTTCATTGCGGCATGCCGCTAAAATCAACCAGTCGCCGATGATCGGCATCGCCGTTTACGATCAAAAATTGGCGATCGAGCTTCAGGTGCTGCGCGGCAAATTCGCGGCGCTGGCGGCGCGGGTGGACGCCGAAACGTCGGATATGGTTTTACAGGGTGTGCCGCGCATACGTTCCAGGGCGACAGGCGGCAACTTCAGTCCGGTTGTGCAGGTATCGAAGCGTGACAAGCAGAATGCGCACAAGAGCGCCGAACTCAGCGCGGTCAATTTCATGGAGACGCTGTTCCGGCAGTATTTCCGTATCCGCTCTCAGGCGATTACGGAAGGCAGCGTACATCACTTTGGCATGCCGCCGGGCGACTATGTTTTATGCGTAATGCAAAAAATCAAGGAAGCGCCCGCGCAGGGTCCGGGAGCTTTTGCCACGGCGGTCTGGTGGGCATCCTTCAGCTTTGACGGCGAGCGCCCGTTGTCAATCATGCTGAACGAGGAGAACGCCATTACCTGGCGTGAAGTGTTTGACTTGGGCAATTAGGCGGAGGTGCCGTCTGCCGGATAAATCGGCGCGAGTGTGATGCGTTTTCGGTTTTATTGGACGCTTGAGCGGCAATCGGGTATCGTATGCGATCGTTACGGCTGATCTTGCGGTTTTAATGTCATTAATCTTTGCGGAGGCTGACATGGGCGGTTTTTTTGGCGCGATTGCGGCACAAGATTGCGTGGCGGACCTGTTTTTCGGAACGGATTACCACTCGCATCTCGGCACGATGCGGGGCGGTATGGCAGTGCTAGCCGAAAAGGGGTTCCAGCGCGCGATACATGATATTTCGAACGCGCAGTTCCGGTCTAAGTTCGAAGACGACTTCAAAACTTTCGAAGGCAAGAGCGGCTTGGGCGTGATCAGCGACAACGAAGACCAGCCGCTTATAATCTCGTCGCACCTCGGGCTTTACGCGATCGTGACAGTCGGGGTTGTAACCAACCTTAATCTCCTCGTGAATGAGATGTTCAAGCGGAATTCGGTGCAGTTTTCGGAAATGAGCCGCGGCGGCGTTAACCCGACGGAACTGGTTGCCACACTCATCAACTCGCAGGAGACTCTGGAAGTGGGCGTGCGCTACGCGCAATCGAAGATCGAAGGCTCTTGCTCGATACTGATTCTGACGGATGCGGGCGTGCTGTACGCGGTCCGGGATCGTTTCGGGCGCACGCCGGTGGTGATCGGCATGAAGCAGGACGCGCTGGCGGTGGCGATGGAGACATGCTGCTTCGCGAATCTCGGATATGCGCCGGTTCATGAACTCGGCCCGGGCGAGATGGCGCGTTGCACATGCGAAGGTTTCGAGACGGTGCTCCCGCCTTGCGATCAGATGGCTATTTGTTCGTTCCTTTGGGTTTATTTCGGCTACCCTTCTTCATCTTATGAGGCGCGTAACGTGGAGATGGCCCGCTACCGTTGCGGCGGGGCGCTGGCGCGGCGTAATCCGGTAGACGCCGATTCGGTCGGCGGAGTGCCGGACTCGGGGGTGGCGCACGCGCTGGGCTACGCGGTGGAGGCTGGCATACGCTACTCGCGCCCGTTCGTCAAATACACGCCGACTTGGCCGCGCAGTTTCATGCCGCCGAATCCGAAAGAGCGCGCCTTGATCGCGCAGATGAAGCTGATACCGATCCCGGGGCTGATCAAGGGCAAGCGCTTGATTTTCTGTGACGACTCGATCGTGCGCGGAACACAGCTTCAGGATCAGGTCACGCGTTTATATGATCACGGTGCGAAAGAGATCCACATGCGCATCGCCTGTCCGCCGCTGCTTTACCAATGCCGTTTTCTGAACTTCTCGCGCTCAAAGAACGTGATGGATCTGGCCACGCGCCGCATCATCCGCGAGATTGAAGGTGATGACGCCGATATAGCGTCATACCTTGATCCTGACGGGACGCCCTTTAAAGACATGGTCGGGCGCATAACACAGCGCTTGGGTCTATCCTCCTTGGCTTACCAGCGCCTTGATGACCTTGTCGAAGCCATCGGTCTGCCGCGCGAGAAGTTGTGCACGTACTGCTGGTCCGGCGAGGACGTCTCCAAGCCCGGGGGATGCACGCACGGTTGCGGGCGTTGCGACCATCAATGCGCAGCGGGCAATGCCGCCTTATCCGCGATGGGCTAGTAGAGGATGCCGAAGTCAGCGAACTCGGCCGGAATCCTGCAGCGCCTTTTGATCAGTCCGGCCAGAGCCCGAACCCCGAATTTCTCGGTGGCGTAGTGTCCCGCGAAGATCACGTTAATGGCCAGATGCTCCGCCAGATTGTAACCCTGTAGGCTGGCTTCGCCAGTCAGACAGACGTCCGCGCCCATCGCCGCGGCCTGGTCGATCATGTCTGCCGCGCCTCCCGAAACCACACCGGCGGTCCTGATGATACGCTTGCCGAAATCAAGAAATTTAATTTCGTCGCTGACTCGTCTGCGCACCAGTGTTGACAAGTATGCCAGATGCACCGGCATTTTGAAGGAGGCTTTGAAGCCGATCTTCTGTCCGTGATACTCGAAGGCCGGCTCGAGTCTGATGAGCCCGAGCGCTTTGCAGATCAGGGCATTGTTGCCGTATAGACGGTGGGCGTCCAGCGGCAGGTGCGCTGCGTAGACGGCGATGTTGTTTTTGATCGCGAAAGAGACCAGCCGGTGGTTCAGTCCGGTGATGCGCTTGAGCGAGTCGCCCCAGCTCAGCCCGTGGTGGCAGACCACGCAGTCGGCGCCGCGGCGCGCCGCCTCTTCCAGCAGGCGCATGCTCGCGTCCACGCCGGTCAGGACACGTGTGACCGTGCCGCTGTTGGCTATCTGCAGGCCGTTGTTTGAAACGTCTTGGAAGGCGTCCAGCGACAACTCTTGATCCAGCATCCGCGTGAGTTCTTCAAGAGGCACTTTCATGCCCAAAGGTTGGCACGGTTTGTCACGATTGTCAATCATGTTCCGGCAATCGGTTGGTGGCCGGTTACGCGAAGATCAATCGTTTCTGGTGAGAAAAAGGGGGTCGGGCGAGTCGGGAGCGCGGGCGTCCCCGCCCGCTATTGCCTGCGGCCAGACGACAGAATAGCGGTCGCCAGAAGTTTCACATACGGGCGAGGACGCCCGCGCTCCCAGTCAGTGCCCACACAGCGGGCGAGGACGCCCGCGCTCCCAGTCAGTGCCCACACAGCGGGCGAGGACGCCCGCGCTCCCTCCAAGTCAGGCAGACAGGCGGCTCTCAAGTGACCGGGTAGGTGCCGATTTTGCGGCCTGATTCGGAGAGTGCAAGCACCAGGCGCCAGGCGGCCTCAGCGGACGCGGTTTTCCAATCGGTCGCGGCTTCTATGAAGAACCCGTATTCCCAGGGGCGGCCTGGCAGGGGCCGGCTCTGGATGAAGGTCAGGTTGACGCCGCTCGCGTCGAAAGGCGCCAGCGCGTGCAGCAAGGCCCCGGGACGGTTTCCGATGACCAGATGGATCAGCGAGCGGCACTCTGCCGAAGGCGGCGGCGCGGGCCGGGCGCGGCCGGCCGTCACGACAAAGAAGCGGGTCACGTTGTCCCGGCTGTCCTGCATGTCGCGCTTCAGGATCTTGAGCCCGTTGATGGCCGCGGCGGCGGACGAGGCCAGCGCGGCGGAATCGCATTCCCGCGCGACCCGCAGCGCGGCGGCGGCGGTGCTTGACTCCGGCTGCCGCTCGGCCCCCGGCAGGTAGGCCTGCAGCGAAGCGCGGCATTGGCCGAGAGCCTGCGGATGGCTGTATACGCGTTTGATCTCGGATTTGCTCCTGAGGCCGCGCGGCACCAGCAGGTGGTGGCGTATGTTGACCGAGAAACTTTCCGTGATGGTGACACGCGGGCAAGCCGACAACTGGTCCAGTGTCTGCGTGACAGGGCCTTCGCTGGAATTCTCCACAGGCACGATCGCCATGGGACGTCCGCTCCGGCAAGATCCGCAAAGCCTTTCGAAAATCTCCTCATGCGAAAAACACGGGATCAACATCGCGTTGCCGCCGAAACGGTTCAGGGCCGCCTCGTGCGAGTGCGTGCCTTCAGGGCCCAGATACAGGATTTGATTTTTCATGACAGTGCCTTAAGAACCAACAAAAACGATAAAACAAGTTGTTTTCAAGACTAAGCCACAAAGGGCACAAAGGTGGAAGAGATTGTACATAACGTATCCTTTGTGTCCGTTGTGCCGTTGTGTGAGATTGCTGGGTTGCGGGTTCCGCCCGCATTAGTTCGAAACCGGTTGCGGGGATGTGCCGGCGCGTTCGGCGCGCGCCAACGCAATCCACGGTTCCAGCCCCTTCAGGAACTCGCCGAAACTTGACGATTCCAGTTGCTGCGCGGCATCGCTGAAGGCGTTCACCGGATCGGGGTGCGCCTCGACGATCAGGCCGTCGGCGCCTGCCGCTAGCCCGGCGCGGGCGAGGGAGGCAACCAGACTGCGCGATCCCGCCGCGTGGCTGGGGTCGACCATGACCGGCAGGTGCGACAACTGCCGGGCCACCGCCACGGCGCCGATGTCAAGCAGGTTGCGTGTGGCTTTATCGAATGAGCGCAAGCCCCTTTCGCACAACACCACCTGCGAGCAGCCGTTCACGATCAGGTATTCCGCCGCTGTCAGCCACTCTTCGATGGTGCTGGCCATGCCTCGTTTCAGCAGAACCGGTTTGCCGGCGTGCGCGAGATGCTCCAGCAGGTCATAGTTCTGGGCGTTGCGGGCGCCGATCTGAAACATGTCGGCGACATCTCGCAGGATCTCGATCTGCGCCGGCCCGGGCACTTCCGAGACCAGGGCCACGTCGAACTCCTTTTTGATCTCGCGCATTATTTTAACGCCGTCCAGTTTCAGGCCCTGAAAATCGTATGGCGACGTGCGCGGCTTGAAAGGCATGGCCCGGATGATCTTGATGCCGCAGCGGGCAAGGTCCTGCACGGCGGAACGGAACTGGTCATAACCCTCGATCGCGCAGGGGCCGGCGATGACCTGTATGTTGCCGCCGCCGATGAGCGTGCCGAGCACGTTCACAACCGAATCTCCGGAGTGGTAATCGCGTGAAACGAGCTTGAACTTTTTTTGGACAGGGAAAACCGCTTCGACGGCAGGCAGGTCTTGCAGAACCGTGAGCGACCGGTTGCTAAGCTCGTCGCCGATACAGGCGATCACGGTCTGCTCGACGCCGCGTATGATGCGCGGCTGGTAACGCAGAGAGCATACCAGGTCGCTGACAGTGGCGATGTCGGTTTCGGAAGCGTGTCGCTTAAGTACGATGATCATCTGATGAACCTTTCTATCATACGAAAAAACCGCGTGTCACCTGACACGCGGTTCCGTAAAAGTCTTGCCCGATTTACAACAGCTTACCGGGCCGACCCGAACTGTGTGTCCGGCAGCCTAAAGAAGCTAAAGTAAAAATGTGCGCGGGGTCTGTTCATAAAAACGGTGTCATTAAATCGTTTTCATCTCGTTTAGTCAACAACAATAGGAAATCGGTTAGCGGCAGAGGGTGTAGAGCACGCCCGCCACCACAGCCGACCCGATCACGCCGGAAACGTTAGGCCCCATGGCGTGCATCATCAGGTAGTTGGTCGGATCGGACTCAAGACCGACCTTGTTGGAGACGCGCGCCGCCATCGGCACGGCGGATACGCCAGCCGAGCCGATCAGCGGGTTGATCGGTTCTTTGCAAAGCTTGTTCATGAGCCGCCCCATCAAGCAGCCGCCAGCCGTGCCGCAACTGAAAGCGACCAGTCCCAGCGCCAGGATGCCCAGCGTTTCGGCGTTCAGGAATTTCTCGCACGCGAGCTTGGAGCCGACCGCCAGGCCGAGCATGATGGTGACGATGTTGATGAGCGGGCCTGACATGGTGTCCGCGATGCGTGCGACATCGGGCCCGACCTCGCGGGCAAGGTTGCCGAGCATCAGCGCGCCGACCAGCGGCACCGCACTGGGCAGGAGCAGGGCGCAGAGCAGCAGCACTATCAGCGGGAAGCAGACCTTTTCCATTTTGGAGACGTGGCGCAATTGCTTCATCCTGATTTTGCGCTCATTCTCCGGCACCAGCAGTCGCATGATCGGCGGTTGGATGATCGGCACCAGGGCCATGTAGGAGTAGGCCGCCACCGCGATCGCGCCGAGCAGATGCGGGGCCAGCTTGGAGGTTAGCCAGATAGCGGTCGGGCCGTCGGCGCCGCCGATGATGCCGATGGAGGCGGCCTCTTTCAATCCGAACTTGATGAAATCACCGGTGGCCTCAGAGAGGGCGAGCGCGCCCAACAGGGCGACAAAGATACCGAACTGCGCGGCAGCGCCCAAGAGAGCGGTACGCGGGTTAGCGATCAGCGGGCCGAAATCGGTCATGGCGCCGACACCCATGAAGATCATGATGGGGAAAAGTCCGGTGGCGACACCGAAGTCGAAGAAGTAATAAAGGAACCCGCCCGGTTCAGTGACCAGCTTGGTGACCGTGTCCACAACCGGCGGATACGTGACGCCCGCATACGGCATGTTGGCGAGCAGGCCGCCGAAGCCGATCGGCAAAAGCAAGAGAGGCTCAAAGCCTTTGACCACCGCCAAATATATGAGGGTCAGGCAGATCAAGATCATGATCGCCTGGCCGGCGCCGTATGGCAGGCCGCCGATCACCTTGATCTCGTGGCCGGGCACGAAGACGCCCTCCGGCGTTGTGTATCCTTTGGTCAGGTAATCGGGCGCGTCCTTGGACATGAATCCGCTGATGCCGGTGGTGGCGGTCAGGCCCTTGACCTTTTTAATCGTTTCGCGCCAGTCCGCCTTCTGCTCGACCTGCGCTGACGGTGCCACGGAAGGTGCGGCAGGGGCCGGAACCGAGGTGTCGGCGGCCTGCGTCAGCGCGACGGCAAGCGATGCCAAGCAAAACAGAATTGTCTTTTTCATATAGCTTTCGGAAAATGGGTTTAGATGAATGGTCTGCTGTCAGGGGACGGTAGTTCAGGCGATGACAACCAGCACGTCGCCGGTATTGACTTTGTCGGTCTGCGCGACGTGGACGGCTTTGACCGTGCCGCCGCAAGGGGCCGTGATTGGCGTCTCCATTTTCATCACGTCCATGACCAGCAGCTCGTCGCCCGCGCTGACTGCGGAGCCGGCGCTGACCGAAACGCGCAGGACCGCGCCCGGCAGGACGGCCTTGACCTCGGTATCATTACCGCCGCTGGCGGATGCGGCGGATGCCGGAGCGCCTCTATCCCCCGCCGGCGCGGCGGCCACGCCATCGGACACGCTGTAAGCATACTCGCTGCCGTTGACCACGGCCTTGCCGTCTTTCAGCTCGACCGAGTAAGCCTTGCCGTTGACCGTGACCGTGTAACCGGATGTTGATTTGGCGCCCGCGGCGGCTTGACCCGGAGAGTTCTTGCGGATGCCGAGCTGGGCTTTACCCTCCAGGAACAGGATACCCTTTTCCTGGCAGGCGGCCGCAATGAAGAGGTTCTCGTCGGTCAGCGGCAGCCCCTTGTCCGTAAGCATCTTCCTGAAATAGTCCAGCGACTTCTTGGGGTCGGCGTCGTTGATCTGCAGAACTGTCTTCGTGGTGGGCTCGATGCCCAACTGTTCCGAAGCGATCTTGACGATTTCCGGATCAGGCGCGACAGGCGTGCGGCCGAAATAGCCCAGCACCATCTTGCCGTACCCGGGGGCGATCATTTTCCACGGTCCGTGCAGGACATTGTTGAAGGCCTGCTGGAAGTAGAACTGCGAGACCGGCGTAACGGAGGTTCCGAAACCACCGCGGCGCACGACCTCGGACATTGCCGCGATCATGTCGTTGTAACGGTCCATCAGATTGTTGTCGCGCAGCATCTGAGTGTTCGCGGTCAGAGCGCCGCCAGGCATCGGAGACCACGGTATCATCGGTTCGACCTTGGTGGCTTCCGGCGGCAGGAAATAATCCTTCATGCAGTCGCAGAAGATCTTTTCGGCCTCGCGCACCTTGTCGATATCGACACCGAGGTCATAGTTTGTGCCGCGCAGGGCGTGCCACATCACGATCACGTCCGGCTGGCAGGTGCCTCCCGAAACCGGCGCGAGCGAAAGGTCGATCGTGTCGGCGCCGGCGTCGAGGGCGGCCTTGTAGGCCATCACGCCGCATCCGGCGGTCTCGTGGGTGTGGTACTGGATGCGGGTGCCTTCCGGCACCATCTTGCGGGCGCGGCGGATCGTCTCGTGTACGATGGCCGGCACAGACGTTCCGGAAGCGTCCTTGAAGCAGACAGAGTCGAACGGTATTCCTGCGTCCAGTATGTTGCGGAGTGTCTTCTCGTAGAAATCAGGGTCATGCGCGCCCTCGCACCCAGGCGGCAGGGCCATCATGGTCACCACCACCTGGTGCTTAAGTCCGGCCTCATGGATGCACCGGCCGGAAAATATCAGGTTGTTTACGTCATTGAGCGCGTCGAAGTTGCGAATCGTGGTGACGCCGTGCTTCTTGAACATCTTGGCGTGCAGGCGGATCACGTCAGAAGAGGCCGAGTCAAGGCAGACGACGTTGACGCCGCGCGCGAGGGTCTGGAGGTTGGCCTCCGTCCCGGCGGTCTCGCGGAAACGGTCCATCATGTGGAACGAGTTTTCGTTGCAATAGAAAATGGGGCTCTGGAACATCGCGCCGCCACCGGCTTCGAAATAAGAGATGCCCGCCTCGCGGGCCGCGGCCACGGCCGGCATGAAGTCTTCGGTCAGGACTCTGGCGCCGTAGACGGACTGGAAGCCGTCACGGAAAGCTGTGCACATGAAACTGATCTGTTTTTTTGCCACGGTCAAATTCCTTGATAAAGGGTTTGGTTATTAGTTTGAAATAGGTTTAGACGGCGCGGGTTTGGGCGGCGGCGATAGCGATGGCCACCATGACATTGTCATGGCCGGAGGTTTTGGCGGGCGCGGACTTCTTCTTCGGTTCCGGATCGGGGAGGATGTGGTTAAAACGCGGCACAAGATCAGCCGCGCGGTTCATGACCCACACCAGCAGCGCAAGGAACAAATAAACGATTCCCATGCCCGCCACCATTAAAACCAAACCTTGTGCCAAGATCGCCATAAATAAACCCTCAAAACGCCTAAAACAATATGCCGATGGATTCTATCGTTTTTAGCCACATGATGTCTAGTACAAAAATTACGTTAAAAAATATATTATTTTTGTCGCGTGGATTGGCGATGTCACTTACCCTCCACATGAGGGGGATTATGATGCTTGCCGGGAGTTGGAGGACCGCGCTTAAAAGCGTCCCGATTCTGAAGCAATCTGCGCCAAGAAAGCGTTGATCAGGCCAGCCAAGACCGGCGCGGTGCGGCGGGTCTGCTCAAGCACCTCATCGTGCGAGAGATGCGGTCCGCTGATGCCGGCCGCCATGTTCGTTATGCAGCTCAGGCCTGCCACGCGCATGCCGGCGGCACTGGCGAGGGTAACTTCTGGGACGGTGGACATGCCGACCGCGTCCGCTCCCATGCGCCCGTAGGCGCGTATTTCGGCAGGGGTCTCGTACACGGGCCCTGCGGTAAAGGCGTAGATGCCTTCGCTGATCGCAATGCCGATCTCTGTCGCCGCATTGCGCAGGTGTTTACGCATTGTCGGGTCATAAACTTGCGACTGGTCGGGGAAACGCGTTCCCCAGCCGGGCATGACCGGACCGACGAGCGGGTTCAGGCCGACGGTGTTGATGTGGTCAATGATGGCCATCAGGTCGCCGGGTTTAAAGTCCGGGTTGATGCCGCCCGCCGCGTTTGTGACCAGCAGGCGCGTCGCGCCCATGCGCCGCAGCAGTTCCACTGGCAGCACCACCGGCGCCCAGCCCTCTCCCTCGTACCAGTGGCGGCGTCCGAGGAATGCCGCGACGCGCAAACCTTGCCGTTCGAACAGGCGGAACTCGCCGGCGTGTCCGACCACCGTGCTGGCGCCCAGACCCGGGATGTCGGAGTAAGGCAGCGAGGCCAGCGGCCGGCCGCATGAGAGCGCCTCGCTCCAGCCCGAGCCGAGGATGAGGCCGCAGGCCGGCGGCTGTTCGAAACATATTGGCGGCAGTACGGTTGCGGCGGATTCAAAAATTTTTACATGCACGTTCATCACCTTATGAATGGATGTCACAGAATGTTGTGCGGCCTTGACAGACGGTCAGGACGGCGCGCGCGGGCAGGCTCCATCCGGTGAAAGGCGTGTTGCGCGAGAGCGAACGGAAAGCGCCGGGATCGGCCAGCCGGGGAACGCGGGTGTCGATCAGCGTCAGGTCCGCCAGTACGCCGGTGGCCAGAGTGGGGGACGGTTGGCCAAGCAACGCGGCTGGGCCGGCGGTCCAGCGCGCCACCCAGTCCGTCACGCGCATGCCAGCCTCAGCCACCATCACGCGCCAAGTCACGCCGACGGCGGTTTCAAGGCCGATGACGCCGAAGGCGGCATTACTGAAACCGTGGGCTTTGGTCGCGGCAATATGCGGGGCGTGGTCCGTTGCGAAAATAGTGAGTGTGCCGTCGAGCACGCCCGCGCGGATGGCGCTTACGTCCGCGCGGTTGCCGAGCGGCGGGTTCATGCGGTAGTTCCCGTCATCGCCGGGGATATCCTCGGCTGCCAGGGCAATGTGGTGCGGCGAAGCCTCGCCGGTTACCGGCAGGCCTACGGCACGCGCGGCGCGGATCGCGTCCACCGAGGCCGCGCAAGATATGTGCTGGATGTGCGTGGCGCACCCGGTCTCGCGGCAAAGCCTGATGTCGCGCGCGACCGCCTCGGTTTCGGCTTCGGGCGGAAAGACGGGAAGACCGAGCCGCCGGGCGAGCGGGCAGTCGCGGATCATGCCGTTTTTGGCGATGCCGGGCAGGACCGCGTGGTCCATCACCGGCTTGCACAGCACTGCGGCGCGGGTCATGGCCGCGCGCATGATGGCGTCGTCGGCCACGGTGGCGCCGTCATCCGTGAAAGCCGCGGCGCCGGCGGCAGCAAGCTCGGCAAGCTCGGCGATCTCGCGACCCTGACGGCCGCGCGTGATGCAGGCTGAGGGCAGGATCTTGACCGGCAGTGCGTCTTCGATCTGCTCGCGCACCCAGGCGGGAGAGTCGCCGGCCGGGTTGGTGTTGGGCATGGTCACAACATGGGTGAAGCCGCCTGCCGCGGCCGCGGCCGCGCCGCTGCGGCGGGTCTCGGCCGCGGGATGTCCCGGATCGCGGAAATGCACGTGGACGTCCCAGAAGCCCGGAGCCGCAAGCAAGCCTATTGCGTTGATGACGGTCAGGCCTTCGGCAGAGGCGCCCGCGTCAAAAATGACACCGTCACGAATGATGATGTCGGCGATCTCGTCGCGCCCGGCGGCGGGATCGATGACCCGCGCGGATTTAAGCACAAGGTTTGTCATTACCGTGTCAGTTTAGCGTTAAACCGTCGGCAGGGCAAGCGGGCGGAGCACGGCAGCAATTCTAAGTTCAGAATCAGAATTGACTTTCGGTACAGTCAAACACTTTAGATAATGACAGCAGTGTGTGGTTTGGTATGATGGGACCAGTGAGGAAGGTAAAGGCGACCTTCTGACATTTGCGGAATACGCAGCGACAGAACCAGGTGTTAATCAATTAGAGATGTGGGAGAAACAATAAATTCAGCATGGACACAGGTTCATTCATACAAGATCTGGCGTTGATTCTGGCCGTGATCGGCGCGGTCTCGGCGGTGTGCACGCGTTTCGGCTGGCCTAAGGTCATCGGGTATATTCTGGCCGGTGCCGCCATGGGCAGACACACGTTCGGCGGGTCATTCTTCATCAACGAGCGCAGCATTGACGTGTTGGGTCAGATCGGCATCGTGTTCCTGATGTTCACGCTTGGCTTGGAATTCAGCGTCCGGAAGCTAAGGAAAGTGGGCAACGTTGTTTTGCCTACCGCGTTGCTGGACATGGCGATAATGATCTGGTTGGGTCATTTCGTGGGCACCAAGATATTAGGCTGGGGCTCGATTCAGAGTTTGTTTCTGGGGGCCGCCATCAGCGATTCGGCCACGACCCTTTTGGCGAAGACCATCAACGACATGGGGTGGGGCGCGCGGCGTTTCACCAAATACATTTTCGGAGTGACGATCCTCGAGGATATATTGTGCATAGGCCTGATCGCGTTGCTGACAGGGCTGGTCAAGACAGGCCGCGTCCAGATAGGGGAAGCGCTAGCCAGCCTGGGCGGCCTGCTGCTGTTCATGACGGGCGTCACGGTTTTCGGTCTGCTGCTGGTGCCGCGCGTGATCAACGGCGTGGCGCGACTGAAAGACGACGAGACGCTGCTGTTGACGATCCTGGGCTTCTGTTTCTTGGTCTCATTCATCGCCTTGCGGCTCAACTACAGTCTGGCGTTGGGCGCGTTCATGGTGGGTGTGATGGGCGCGGAATCGGAGCATTTGCGGCGCATTTATCAGCAATGCGTGCCTTTGCGGACCATGTTCAGCGCTATATTTTTCGTGACGATCGGCCTGTTGGTAAATCCGGCGGGCATGCTGTCGCAATGGCCGGTTATCTTGGGCTTGACTTTGCTTGTTACCGTCGGCAAAAGCCTGAATTGCACGGCCGGCTTCTTGTTGACGGGGCAGGATCTCAAGAACGCGATACAGGGAGGGATAGGGCTGGCTCAGATCGGCGAATTCGCTTATCTGGTGGCTTTGATTGGCGTCACGACGCATGCGGTGGACTCATCGCTTTATCAGATCGCGGTCGGGGTCTCGATCCTGACGACCATGCTGAACCCTTTTTTGCTGAAATGTTCGGAACCTTTGTCGGACTGGGCGGTGGGGCATTTGCCCGGGCGCTGGCAAGAGTATCTGGAAACGTACGCCAACTGGCATGGGCGTTTCCGCCACACTCAGGCGCCAAGCGGCGCGGCGGCGGCGGTGCGTTTGAATTTGATCCTTGTGCTGCTGCTGCTGGCGCTGGTGGCGGTCACCTATATATCGGCCGGCCTGTTAGCGGGGCTGGATTATTCCGGCATATCGCCGCTGACGGAAGCGTACAAGCGCTCGTTGCTGTGGGGCGCGGCCAGCCTGCTGGCCATACCCGGCGCGATCTTTCTGTTTTTCCGGGCGCGGGCCTTGGGCCGTGCCGTGGCGGACGTGCTGATCCCGGCAAAGGTGGCTGGCACACGCTGGGCCTTGTCTTTCCGCAGTTTGACCGGGTTGTTGTTCGCGCTGGCCGGGCTCGCCGCACTTTTTGTTGAAAGCTTGCTGCTCAGCGGCAGCATCATGCCTGAGCAAGGTTGGGTCAGGGCGGCGATAATGTTGCTTCTTTTGACGGCGGGGATCACCGGCTGGAACCGTTTCAGGCATCTGGGCGCCGTCTCGCTTGCGACGTTGCGCAAGGTGGTGGCAGATGAGGTGGAAACCGCTCAGGATGAATCGGCGGCGGATCTTCTGGACATCCACACCGAAAAGGTCAAGGTCGGCGAGGATACTGAGTTTTCTGGTAGAACGTTACGCGAGATCAACCTCAGGGCCACGGCGGGTGTCAGCGTGCTGTGCATCGAGCGCGGCGGCAGAACTGTCGTGAATCCTAGAGCGGACGATGTGCTGGTGGCTTCAGACACGGTGCTTCTGCTGGGGGACGACGAGCAAATTGCCAAGGCCCGCTCCCTGCTGGCTTGACCCGGCGCGGCGACCTCCGGCTGTTCAAAAAAAAAGGCTGTAGCAAAATATGCGTTGCCGGATAAGCGCTGCTTTTAGTATAAAAATCTTGTTTCCACAGACGCGAACCGGCTTCGCTGGTAATGGAACGGCAGTAGTCCGCGCAAGTCACAGGCTCCCTTAGCCCAAAGGAGGCAAAGGGATTTATTTAATGCGGGTGCCGGTCTGTGTGGAAACAGAAAGGCAGTATATGGAATCAGAATCATACAATCCGTTTCAGGTTGCGCAGGCTCAGTTTGACGGTGTGGCAGAAATGCTGGAATTGGACGGCGGGGTCAGGGCACTTTTGCGTCAGCCGTTACGGGAGTATCACTTCACGATACCGGTGCACATGGATGACGGGACGGTCAGGATTTTCAAAGGGTTTCGTGTTCAGCACAGTGACGCGCGCGGTCCGGCCAAGGGCGGCATCCGTTTCCATCCCATGGAGACGGTTGACACGGTGCGCGCGTTGGCGATGTGGATGACCTGGAAGTGTTCGGTGGTGAACATCCCCTTGGGCGGCGGCAAAGGCGGAGTGGTGTGCGACCCGCACAATCTCAGCATGCGCGAGCAGGAGCAGATCTGCCGCGGCTGGGTGCGTCAGATCGCCCGTGACGTCGGTCCGTTCAGCGATGTGCCGGCGCCGGATGTGATGACCAACGGGCAGCACATGCTGTGGATTCTGGACGAGTTCGAGACGATACACGGCGGGCGTTTCCCGGGGTTCATCACCGGCAAGCCGGTCGGCATGGGCGGATCGCTGGGACGCACGGAGGCCACCGGGTACGGCGTTGTCTTCACTTTGCGCGAGGCGCTCCAGGAACTAGATATCCCGATCGGCAAGACCACCGCCAGCGTCCAGGGCTTCGGGAATGTCGCGCAGTACGCGGTCGAGCTCTACACGAAACTGGGCGGCAAGGTCGTCGCGATCTCGTGCTGGGACCAGGCGGACAAGGCGTCTTACACTTACCGCAAGAAAGACGGTGTCAGCCTGGACGAACTGCGCGGCATCTCCGACAAGTTCGGCGGCATTGACAAGGCCCGCGCCCGCGACTTGGGGTACGAGATGTTGCCGGGATCGGCCTGGCTGGAGCAGGATGTGGACATCCTGATTCCGGCGGCGCTTGAAAACCAGATCAACCGCGGGAATGTCGCCAAGATCTCGCAGGCGGTGAAAATCATTCTAGAAGGAGCCAACGGCCCGACCACGCCAGAGGCGGACTCGGAGATCAAGCGGCGCGGCATCTTCGTGATACCGGATTTTCTGGCCAATGCCGGCGGTGTCACATGCAGCTATTTCGAGCAGGTCCAGTGCAACATGAACTACTTCTGGGAAAAGGACGAGGTTTTTGCCAAGCTGGACTCCAAGATGACTGCGGCTTTCAGGGCTGTGAGCGAGCTGGCCCGGCGCAAGAAGCTTTACATGCGTGATGCCGCTTACGTGATCGCGATCAACCGGGTGGCCGACGCGGTCAAGCTGCGTGGCTGGGCATGAACGGCGATACGCTTGCGGGCGCCCCGCAGGGCGCCCGCAAGGCTGGAGGCTGGAGGCCGGTTGTCAGCCTGATGCCTGCGGGGCGGGCATCAACAGGCGGGAAACTGGAACGCTCAACGTTATCGGTAGGGACGGTTCGCCGAACCGTCCGCGGCCCTTTCGGCGAACGGGCCCTACCGTTTTCAACAAGACTTTAATGTGACAAAACGGCCAAGTTTTAGTTAAGCCCACCGCACGGCGGAGCCGCGAAAAACTCTAGGATAATTATATGACAGGATTACATGATTAACATGATGGTGTTCAATCATGAAAATCATGTAATCATGTCAACTTACAGACAAGAAGTCGGGGTGGTATGAGTGACAAGAAGCAGGCCAACGACCGGTTCAGGGTGCTGCGGGAACGGGCCAAGGAGCTTAACTGCCTCTATCAGGTGGAAGAGCTTTTGGCATCGGACAGCCGTCCCTTGCCTGCCATTTTCCGCGACATCGTGATGACGATTCCATGCGGATGGCAGTATCCCAAGCTTTGCCAGGCCCGGATCGTGTGCGAAGGCGAAGTTTATGAGCCGCCGCAATACGTGCAGACGCCCTGGACCGAGACGGTTTCGATAATGGTGGAAGGCCGGGCCGCTGGCTTTGTCGAGGTGTCATACGTGAGTGAGGTGCCGTCGTCTGACGAGGGCGTTTTTCTCCAGAAAGAGCGCAAGCTGATCCGCACCATCGCCGAACGCATCGGCCAGACGGTCTTTCACCGCAAGCTCGAGAAGCTGCTGCGCGAGTGGGAGGCCGCCAACCGCTCGATGGCGGATGCCAAGAGCGGCCGCGAGTGGATGGTGATCGTGGATCTGCTGCGCCGCACGGATGAGAAGCTGTACCTCTACACGTCGCGCAAAATGCTGTACCACCTTTTCTGGAGCGGCATCAAAGAGTCGCGCCAGGTCCTTAACCTTTTCGGCACCGACTTCACGCTGAACCAGTCGGACGGGACCGGTGATGCCAACAGCCCCATCCTGAAGCAGTCGCACGAAAGCATCCTGGCGGTCAGCGACCAGGTGTTCACGATCGCGGCGCGGCATTTGAGCGACAATGAGATACTCGACTGCCTGCACCAGTGGATCAAAGAGAACAAGCTGAGCTTTCTGATCAAGACGGTGGACAGCGCCAGTACCCCCTTCAGCGCGGTGCTGGACGCGATCCTGCGTTACCGGGCGCTCGCGAGCGGCGAGATGGCTTTGGATCAGCCGGCGGAAAAATGGCTGAGGGTTTCGTTGATCAGGCGCTTTTTCGCCGACAACATCGAATTTATAAACCTTGCCAAGAAGCATCTGGAGGTTTCTGACTTCTTTGATCTGGCTACCCACATAATCCATCCTTCCGGCAGCAACGGGCATCTGGGCGGTAAGAGCACCGGGCTGTTTCTGGCTTGGCATATCCTGCGGCGGGCGGCGGGACGGGACGCGACGCTGGCTGGCATCAAGACACCCAAGACCTGGTACATGACGGCGGATTGCCTGACGGAATTTCTGCGCTACAACGACCTTGAGGACGTGAACGAGCAGAAGTACAAAGACATAGAGCAGATCCGCATCGAATACCCGAACATCATACAGCTTTTCAAACATGCCCGTTTCCCTTCCGAGATGGCAAAGGGGATCGCGATGGCATTGGACGATTTCGGCGACAACCCGATCATTGTCAGGAGCTCGAGCCTTTTGGAAGACCATGCCGGCACGGCGTTTTCCGGCAAATATAAAAGTCTTTTCCTGCCTAACCAGGGCAGCAAGCAAGAGCGCCTTGAATATCTGCTGGACGCGATCGCGGAGATTTACGCCTCTGTTTTCGGGCCGGACCCGATCCTCTACCGCTCTGAACACGGCCTGCTCGATTTTCATGAGGAGATGGGCATTATGATCCAGGCGGTTGTCGGCGCGCGTGTCGGACCGTATCTGATGCCGGTATTCGCTGGCGTGGCTTTCAGCAGTAACGAGTTCCGATGGTCGCCCAGGCTCAAGCGTGATGACGGCCTGATCCGGTTGGTGCCGGGGCTGGGCACCCGGGCGGTCGACCGCGTCAGCGACGACTACCCCGTGCTGCTTTCACCGGGGCAGCCTTCATTGCGGGTTAACGCCACCGCAGACGAGGTGCGGCATTACTCACCCGCGCATGTTGACCTGATCAACTTGGAGTCCCGCTGCTTTGAAACGGTGCCGGTCGGCCGTCTGCTGCGCGATCACGGCCATGAGATCCCCCAGTGGGAACAGTTGGTGTCAGTGTACAGAGACGGCAATGTCTGCCGTCCTTCCAAGATTGAGACGGACATGCGGCGTGACGAGATGGTCATGACGTTCGACGGTCTGATCGCGCGCACGGATTTCGTCAAGCGTATGCGCGCGATCCTGTTGACGCTGCAGGAAGGGTTGGGGACGGCGGTGGACATCGAGTTCGCCGCTGACGGCCACGGCTTTTATCTGCTGCAGTGCCGTCCGCAGTACACGGAAAAAGATGTCGCGCCCAGCGCCATACCGCAAGACATACAGTCCGGCAAGCTGTTGTTCACGGCCAACCGGTTCATTTCCAACGGGCGGGTGCCTGACATTTCGCACATTGTCTACGTTTCCCCGGAAAAATATGCTGAGCAGAGAAGCGTTGACACCCTGGTCGATATCGGACGGGCCGTGAGCCGCCTGAACGCATTGTTGCCAAAAAGGCGTTTCATCCTGATGGGACCCGGGCGCTGGGGCAGCCGCGGCGACATAAAGCAGGGCGTGCAGGTCACATATTCAGACATCTGCAACACGGCCGTGCTGATAGAGATCGCGCGCAAAAAAGGGGCTTACTCGCCGGAACTGTCATTCGGCACGCATTTCTTCCAGGACATGGTGGAGGCCGGTATACGCTACATACCGCTATATCCTGACGACGCTTCGATCGTGTTCAACGAGCGTTTCCTGAACAGTTCGCATAACATCCTGGCCGGCATCTTGCCGGAGTATGAGCACCTGTCCGACGTGGTTAAGGTGATTGATGTGCCCGGCAGCGAGAGCGGCAACATACTGCGGATACTGATGAACGCCGATCTGGGCGAGGCGGTCGGTTTTATGGATGAGCCTGATGTCACGGCGGAAGAAAAGCCGCCTGCGGTCACGCCGGTGGTGACGCGGACGGAGGATTTCTGGCGGTGGAGGCTGCGGATGGCCGAGCAGTTGGCGCGCCGGATGATTCCGGCGCGTTTCGGGGTGCAGGCGCTCTACCTGTTCGGGTCGACTGCCAACGCCACGGCCGGACCCGGCAGTGACATCGATCTGCTGGTGCATTTCACGGGGTCGCCCGCGCAACGTCAGGAGCTGAGGCTCTGGCTTGAAGGGTGGAGTTTGAGTCTTGCCGAACAGAATTATCTGCGGAC
>CAYRZP010000029.1:2765-19656 GCA_964428885.1 uncultured Lentisphaeraceae bacterium | reverse complement strand
CCCAAGCAATTCCGCATGGGTAAGGGTGAACTGCGCCGCCTATGGGATGCTAGTGGATTACAATTTCAATTTGCTGACTAATTATATGGATGCCGCGAAACGAGTCAAACCCGAAAGTCATCAGAAATTTAGCTTCGCGATATCGCCGAAATCTATGGCCCAGACCGCGATTGGCTCGCCTTTGCCTTTGACGGTCACTGAGCGCAACGCGCCAGTCCACCACGCTTCCGGCAGGTGGCGGCATGCGTCCGGCCCGATCACGATATCCTTGCCCAGTTCCTTCGACGCGGTCTCGAAACGGAACGCCATGTTGACCGCGTCGCCGATCGCCGTATACTCGCGGTAGCCGCGCCCGCCGATGCTGCCCAAGACCGCCTGCCCGGTATTGATCCCTATGCCGACGCGGAAAGGCTCCGCCAGTTTGCCGCTTTCGTTGATGCGGCAACACACCTCATACAGGCGCTGCGCTGCAAGCAGGGCGTCGCGCACTGTCTCCGCCACCCCGGAACTATGTTCGGATGACCATCGCACCATGATGGCGTCACCGATGAATTTGTCGATCGTGCCGCGGCAGGATTCGATGACTTGGGTGGCCCGCTTGAACCAATTGCCCATCAGCGCCGACAAATCGCCGGCAGCCATCTTCTCGCTGATTTGGGTGTATCCGCGGATGTCGCAGACCAGCAGCGTAATCACCTCCACCTTAACGCCGAAAGAGGTCATGGTATGCGTCGCGTTAGAATCAGCATCCGCCACCGGCGCGTCACAATGCGTGTCCTCGGCCTGAAATCTAACCACGCTGTCTTCAATAGTGATCGAGTCGCCGTTTTTCAAGAGTTCCGGCGTGACCACGCGTTTGCCGTTTAAAAAAGTGCCGTTGGTGCTGCCGACATCGATCAGATAATATGTTTCCGGAGCCAACATGCGGATCATCGCATGATTGCGCGAGACGCGCGGGTTGGGAATCACGATATCGTTCGGCGGCGTGCGACCGATGGTCATCAGCGGAACACACGCGAACTCGCGCTGCTCAGCCCCCTCTGTGTAAAGCAACTTTGCAGCCATTCCGTTCTTCCTGCCTGAGAATTTAAGCCATGCCAATTCCGATTAAACACCGCACATTGTCACACAAAAACATGGCGCGTCCAAGCGCATTAATCTGCGACTGGGCGGTTGGTCGCGGAATTCATCCACGCCTCTGTGTCCCAAACCTTCATTAACTCCGATATTTCTTGTCCCCAGGCGCGCTCTTGCGCGGGATCGCGCAGTTTCAGCGGCGCGGATCCAGGCAGCGGCCGCCGCATATCACTCGGCACCGGGTCAGCATACCGGGATTCGGTCAGGCGGTAACTCACCCCGTAACCGAACCCCCGCCACGGATCGCCATAATAACCATAGAACGGACTACGCCCGTCAACCGGCGGATATAGCGGCACACCGACACCCGCCCCTGCATAAGGCCAGCAATAAGGCGCGTGCCGTCCGTAAGGATAAATGCCATCCCAGCAGGTCAGCCAGCTCCAACCGGCGGACAGCGTTATCTCCGGGCTATCTGCCGCCGCCAGGCACAGGCGCGCAAACAGCAGCAGAGTAGTCATGAATCCATTCTTCACAGCAGGCGGCCGTGTCACTTCTGTAGAGTCCCTCCCAGATTGTAGTTTTGTGGCGGCTGTTCCTTGCCTAAACCCACGCCTTTCGCCATCAGGTTATTTAATTCCCCGAGGTGGGCCGCGTAGATGTCGCGCGGCAGACATTTGTGATTTTTGCACAGCGAGGCCGCCATGCCGACCACCTCCCCCATCATGCCGCCTGTGCGCATCAATCGCACGGTACCGAGCGCAACATGCGTGACGCTGATGTTGCGTCCGGCCATGAACAGGTTTTCGACGTTCCGCGAATAAAGGCAGCGGTAAGGTATCGGGTACGGATAGATTGGCACGTGCCTGGCGATCGACTTGAACTCGTTGCCGGGGAAATGCACGGTGTTCTTGGGGTCGGGATAGTGCAGGTCTATGGTCCAGGTCGTGCAGGCCGTCGCGTCCGGGTAAACCTTGCGCTCCAGCAGGTCCTGTTCGCGCAGGATCAAGTCGCCGAGCAGACGGCGGGACTCGCGCTTGCCCGCCACATAGGCCACCCAGTCCAGACAGCTCTTGGCATACCCGGCTTTGTTGGCCGAACGGTTTTTCAAAAATGACCAGTTGGAGAACACCACCAGCATGCCGTAATCACGCACATGCTCGAACTCGTCGATCTGGTTGCGGTTCATGCCGGTCTCCCATGTCCACTCGCCCATCTTGACCCGCGCGCAGTTCCGGTCGTCGAACGGCAACCCCCATTTGATGTCGGGAAAAGCGACCGGCCCGTCCGCCTCGCGCGAATACCACTGCACAGACGAGCCCATCACCATCGAGTCGCCCTTTTCCGGCGCAGTCTTCTCGCCTGTCTCGTCACGGCCCTCCCGTCCCATACGGAAATCCGCGCCGGCCAGCGCGCCGATCCCGCCGTCGCCGGTGCTGTCCAGCACCAGCGGGGACACAAACCGCGTCTCACGCCCGGTCTCGATATTCCGACCGATCACCGCCGCCACACGCCGGCCGTCCATCTCCACGGCCACCCCCCTCGTGTTCAAGCAAAGCCTTATGTTCGGCTCGGCCTCAACCGCGCTTAACTTCCGCCCGTCCTCATAGTAATCACCGGGCTGCGCGTTGCCGCCGCGCCGCGGCCCGATCTCGCTGACCACTTCGCCGAGCTTGGGGTAAGGGCCGATATTCATGCGCCCCCCCAGATGCACGCGCACCTCCGAGCTGTTGTTGCCGCCCAGCACCGGGCGATCCTGCAGCAGCGCCACGCGCAGCCCCAGCCGCGCCGCCGTGACCGCCGCGCAGATGCCGGGTATGCCGCCGCCAACGACAACCAAGTCCACCTTCTCCGATCCCTCCGGCGCCGCTATGGCGCCCTGCCCGCGACGGAACGCTTCCATACCCGGCAGATCGCCGGGCGGCGCGAAGTCCGCGTCGGATGTCAGTATGATCGCGTCGCAACGCCCGTTAAAGCCGGTCAGGTCACGCAGAGCTATCATGGCATCCCCTTTTTCGAGCGCCACCGCCCCGGCCTCCTGCCATGCCCAAACAGCCTCTTTCGTTCCCAGCACTTCCGGCAGGGCCTGCCCGTTAACCACGACCAGAAATTTACCGGGCGCGTCGTCCCGGCTCCATGCCGCACCCCAATTCTTGGTGCGCGCCAGAACCCGGTACCGGCCCGCCTCCGGCACAAGTATGGAGGTCGTGGCGTCCCGCACCGTAGCGCCGAGCCCGTGCGCCATCAGGTAGGGCGAACCCATCTGATCCATGAACTGCTGGTCAACCACCCAGCCGCCCTTGTCCCGGAACGACTCGGTCTCCACCAACAGCGTCGCCGCGCAGACATCTCCCGCAACCGCCGCTACCGCCGTCAATGCCGCCAAAAAAACCTTTACCATGACCATCTCCCTGTTAAAACAAATCCCCATAAATTAACACATTCACCGGTCAGGCCAACCGGCGCCAACGCCTGCGGCCCGCATCAGCGGCACCGCAGCCAATGGTGTGATCATAAACAGACATGCGCCATCATTCTTTATGCTTTTACGATGAACTGCTCAAAGGGTTGGCGCCACGTCGGTCTCCAGTAAAAACTTTTGCAAGGCTTTGGCCGTGTCTTCGCCGAACTCGCGGCAAGACTCCCGCGTGACGGTCGCTCTGTTGGCTGTCGCGAAAGGAATCTCGTAAGACGTGCAAAGCCGCAAGCCGGGCAGGGCCTCGCGCGCCCAGGCGGCGAAACTTAGCCCGGCGCTGTAATTAGCCCCCGTGTTCCAACTCTGGCCGAACGGCAGGTCGTTGGCGACCTTGTAATCCATCCCGCCGCGCTGCACCCCTTCCAGCATCTCGCCGAACCGCCGCTGGGTCCCCGCATGCCTGCGGTCTTGCGGACCCACCTGATAAACCCATTCATTGTATTTGCCGCGAATCCACGGACAGTGGATGTCCAGCACGGCGTCAATCTTGCCTTGCGCGTGCGCGTCGATCCAGTTTGTGATCCCCGCCGTCTCGGGATACAGGAAGTGATTGTAATCGCGGTTATGGTCGTGCGGTTTCCGGTTCTTGCCCTGGTCGCCGGCCTCCACTCCGTCCTTGTCTACAAAAGGCACCACCATGAATTCCACGTTGCCGCGCAGCCACGCGCCGAGTCCGGTGTCGGCGAGCGCAGCGTCCAGTATGCCCTCCAGCACATAATTGGCCATCATCTCAGCCGCGTGGTGGCGCGCCGAGAGCCAGACGCGGTATCGCGGCGCCTTGGCGACGCACCCGACGCGCGCCTTTTCCACCGCGCGCCCTTTCCGCGACAGGCAGAGCGTGCCGGTCTCGATGAAATCCCTGCCCGCCGCATGCCTGGCAAGGAAGGCCTCCCAATCCCGTTGCGTGTACACCATGCCCATCGCGAACCAGACCTCGCCGACCTCGGGCGGGAAGGTGTAGGTGAAAGCCTCCGGTGTGAACGTGTCAGCCCCATACGTCCAACTCTTGCCAAGGTCGCGCGATACGCACGGGCCACGCGTGCAGACCGGCTTGCCGTTGGTGAACCTGAAGGTCAGAGTGCGCCCGGCCGCGCCATTCACGCGGAACGCCCAGTAAAACCACCAGCCGACGGTGTCGCGCAGCTCGTTCTGCAGGTAGACCGTGTCGCCATCGACTTTTTCCACCAGGATATTGCCGGCAGGGATCTTCTGGTCGATCACAAGCTCCGCGCGCGAAGGCAACGCTCCCGCCAGCAATCCGAACCAACAGGCCGTGCCGAGCATCAGCGTCCGGGCTGCGGACGTGCCTTTGAAAGCGCACAAGCTGCCTGCGCCCCGTTTAATGCCAGATAACGTCATGCACATCTCGTCTTCATTATTTGTGTCAAGAATCATTAACATTCCATCATATTACCCAGCAAACTGCGAGAATTGTATTGAGCGCCACGATCAGCTGAAAATCATGAAAGCCCTTCAATGATTCCGGCTATGTCTGCCCACGAACCCGCGCGCCGCATGTTTCCGGACGCGCGGTAACACCGGTTCCACGGGCGGTCGTAAACGATCACCGCGCACTCCCGGCGCGGCGCCAGCAGGTCAAGTGCGGCCGGCGCGTCTTCAATGGCCACGTCAAAACACAGCGCGTCGAACTCCTGCAGTCCCAGCGTCCGGGGATGGCCGCCGTGTGAGTCAGGCGCGGCGCGCCCGTATTTGTCCCAATGCACCAGATCCAGTTGCCCCAGCCCGTGTTTGCGCAGCCACGCGCTGGAACCGTCATGGCTCGAGGCCGGCCGCCCTGTGACCACGATCAGGTCATGACCGCTTGCCGCCATCGAGCGCACGGCCTCGACCCCTCCCTGAACCGGCGCGATGCCTGCGAGAAACTCAGCGCGGTGCGCGTGTTCCATCAGATCGTCAATCTCCGACTCGGACAGCGCGAAGGCCTGCCGCAGATCAAAGGCCTCTATATCTTCATACGCCACCCGCCGCCCGAACATTTCCAGCGCAAGATCGGCCAGATGCCGCGCGGTTTCGCACAAGACATCGTCAAAATCGACATAAATCCGCATGGTCATAAAATACCAAAAAACCTATCCGCCGTGAACCGCGGCGCACACAAAAAACACCGCCATGCTCAGATTGATGTTCTCTTTCGCCGTCATTTGTGGTTATTTATTACCGTTTCTCTAGCACCAATTTCTTTATTACATTCATGTCCAGATTTGTCATCAAAGGCCAACGTCCTATCAGCGGCACACACCGGGCGCCGGGCAACAAGAATGCGGCTCTGCCGATGCTGGCCGCCAGCCTGCTGACCTCTGAGCCGGTCACACTGCGCAATCTGCCGCTGATAGCGGATGTGATGACCATGCTCGATCTTATTGCCGAAACAGGCGCCAGCGTCGATCTCGACGCGGCGGCACGCACAGTCAGAATCTGCGCGCGCCGCATCCGTAACACCCATTTGAGCAAAGCCCTTTGCGGACGCGTCCGCTCGTCCATACTTCTTGCCGGGCCTCTGCTGGCCCGTAAGGGCGCGGTCAAGTTCTATCCGCCCGGCGGAGACGTGATCGGACGGCGGCGCGTCGACACCCATCTCGAAGGCCTGCGCCAGCTCGGCGCCACAGTCAGAGGCGGCAGTTCTTTTTTATTCAAGGCGCCGAAGCGGCTCGAGGCGCAGCCGATCCTGCTGGACGAGGCCAGCGTCACCGCCACCGGCAACCTAATCATGGCCGCCGCGCTCGCGAAAGGCGCCACCACGCTGTACAACTCGGCCTGCGAGCCGCATGTGCAGAACCTCTGCCACATGATCAACTCGATGGGCGGGAAAATCCAAGGCATCGGCACCAACCGCCTGACGATCGAAGGCGTAGAGGCGCTGCACGGCACCGAGCAGCGCATCGGGCCGGATTATATCGACGCCGGCAGCTACATCGCCGCGGCGCTGGTCACCGGCGGGGATCTGACCGTCGAAAACGTGGAGCCCTCCGATTTCGACGTGCTGGAAAAACCCTTCCGGCGTTTCGGCGCCCGCTGGACCATCGACCGGCAAACCAAGACGCTGAAACTTCCGGCGCGTCAGAAGCTCAAGACCGCTTACGACCTCGGCGACGTCATACCCAAGGTCGAGGACGGCCCCTGGCCGATGTTCCCTTCCGACCTCATGAGCATTCTGATCGTGCTGGCCTCGCAGACGCGCGGCTCCACCCTCTTTTTCGAAAAGATGTTCGAGAGCCGCATGTATTTCGTCGACCACCTGATCGGCATGGGCGCCAGGATCGTCCAGTGCGACCCGCACCGTGTCGTGGTCACCGGCCCCGCGCCGCTGCAAGGGTCGCGCGTCTCCAGCCCGGACATCCGAGCCGGCATGGCCTTGCTGGTGGCGGCCTTGTGCGCCCGCAACGAGACCGTGATCCACAACGCGGAAAGCATTGACCGCGGTTACGAGTCCGTCGAGGCCGAGCTCAAACGCCTCGGCGCCAATATCGAGCGCGTCGGCGACTGACCCGCCCGCGCCAGCCGGTTGTCTGACGCGCGCCTACACTGTGAAATGCCTGCGAATCGCAGCCGTCAAGGCATCCAAATCCGTCTCTTCCATGCGCCGCAGGACGCATTTCCAGCGATAAGCGAAGTTGCCCTGCGGATCTACCGGCTGGTGTTTGAACAGATTGTCGAAGGCGCGGCGCCGCCGTAAATACTCGTCGCGCACCTGCTCAAACCGCGCCCGCAGGGCATCCAGATAAATCTCCGCGAACTCAGCGGCGTTATGCATCCGCGCGCTGCGGCGGTTGACCGGCTCGGCATAGGCCGCCGCAGCCGCCTCCAGCGGCGCCTGATACTCGGCGAAGGTCCCGGTATGGTCGCTCACGATCAAATCTTTGGGCAACCCGTCGTCACCCAGAACCAACACCTCGTCACCGTCATCAAACATGACCCGCTTGTCATAATGGGCGCGGCCGACAATCATGTTAACCGCCGCAGCCGCGCCCAACAGCCCCGCCAGCCTGCGGCAAAATTCGTGATCCGCATAGCGCCGGTGATGTATTTTGTCGGTGACTATGCCCCTGATGTAGTCGCGCTCAAAATAAATCACCCACACGCGCGTCCCTTGATACTCCTTGTTCGTCCCGTTATAGGTCTCGCGCAGCCGCTGAGATACGCAACGCGACGGAATGTTCATGCCGATCTGTCTGCAACCCAAACGGCGGTCCAAAATGTAATCGGTATAGTCAACCGCCTCCATGATCGCCTGCAGCAACGGCTTGCCCTCGTCGAGATGCTCGTAAACGCACCATTTCTGGAACCGCAGAACATGGAAGTCCGCCTGCGTCCGGTCGTTTTCCTTCACCTGCGCGACATAAACGCTAGAGCGCCTGACAGTGTCCTGTTCCCGTGTCGACAGGGAACGGGTAATGCGTCCGACATTTATGAACTCTATGTTGGCGCACTGGCGGACATAATTCAGAATGATGCCTTTGGCGCGCATGTCGCACAGCGAATGCAGATCGGGGGCGTCCGGACTATGCTCCGGCTCCTCGAAGACGGCGTCGAAAATCAGCTCGCCTTTGTCGATGCGCGCCCCGGGCAGCCATTCGATCTGCATATAGAACTCCGGCGACATGCCCGCCACCACTTCGTCAGAAACCACGGCATTGGCCTGCGAGATCAAGGCCGAGCACATCTGATTCCGCCACTCGGTGTTGCCGACGTCATCCTGACGCAGTTCCTGAGGCACGGACTGCGTGTAGGCCTCCAGCAGTTTGTCGAAAGCTTCACGCAACGCCCCGATCTCCAAGCCCTTTACATTCAAGGCTTCGAAAGCCTGGCGCTTGAACCTGCAATCCTGCGGGAAAATGTCTATTTCAGGATACCCGAAGCGGTTGCGCTTGGCGCTGTACTTGGCGATCTCCGCCAGATGGCTGCGGAACACATCGTCCGGCTGGCCGCGCAGCCATGTCATTGTTTCCAAAGTCAGGAACCTGATACCGAGATCGTGGTTGTAGAAATATATCGGCATGCCGTCAATGGCGACGCGCGAAGCCGCGATCATGCGGTTCATCTCTTCCGAAGAGCGCGGCAGGCGGCTCATGCGCCAGTGTTCGCCGCGGACGCTCAAAGCCGAACGGACCCGCGCGTCCTGAATGTTCAGGAAACGGATTTTGCGCTTGGACACCATGTCCTGCAATATCTCGTCCGCCTCGAACGCCAAGTCCATGGCATTGGGGTCGGGCCTGATCAGCACATGCTGCTCGTCGAACAGCAGGTCGACGGACAGCCGCATCTCTTCGTCAACCTCCGCGTCGGTCAGCTTGTCCGCCCCGCTGGCGGCGCGCTCTGCGTTCAAATGCCTGATCCACTCCATGCGCTGCATCATGTGGATGCCGGCTTTTGTGACCAACCCGGGTGTGCGCAGAAAGACCGTGCCGACCCTGGATTTAAGACGACCGGTCTCGTCGCGCGCGAAAATTGGATCGCCGATAATTTTCATGATTCCGGTTAAGCAAACTTTGTGCACGCTGTGCCTTTGTGAGAGACATTCCGGGTTGTGGGCGGAGCCCACACCATATTCACGACGCGACCTTGCGCCGCGCGGCTTCCAGCGTGTTGTGCAACAGCATCGTGATGGTCATAGGGCCAACCCCGCCCGGCACCGGCGTTATCAGCGAGGCCGTCTCTTTGACCGCATCGAAATCGACATCGCCCGCCAACCGAAAACCGCTTTTCCGGGAGGGGTCGGGAATGCGGTTGACTCCCACGTCAATCACCACCGCGCCGGGCTTGACCATCGCGCCCGTTACAGTGCCGGGACGCCCGGCCGCCACGATCAGGATGTCGGCCTGCCTGGTGAAAGCCGCGAGGTCAGGGGTACCGGTGTGACAGACCGTGACGGTGGCGTTGGCTCCGACGCCCTTGCGCATAAGTAGGATGGCGACGGGCTTGCCGACAATGTTGCTGCGCCCGACCACCACCGCGTGCTTGCCCGCAGTCTCCACACCGGCGGCGACCAGCATCTTGATGATGCCGTTCGGCGTACACGGCAGGAAGCAGGTTTCGCCGATGACCATGCGCCCGACGTTCGCCGGCGTGAACCCGTCCACATCCTTCTCCGGCGCGATCGCGTTGATCACAGCGCTCTCGTCGATATGCCGGGGCAGCGGAAGCTGCACAAGAATACCGTGCACGCGCACGTCGGCATTCATCGCCCGCACACGTTCCAAAGCCTCCGCCTGAGTTGTTGCCTCCGGCAGCCGCACGTCCAGCGAGAAGATCCCGGCTTCCGCGCAGGCCTTTTCCTTGGCCGCCACATACGAGGCCGAAGCCGGATCAGCCCCTATCAGCATCACTCCCAACCCCGGCACAAGATTGTGTTTGACGCGCAGCTCCGCGACTTGCCGGGCAATTTCCGCCCGCATGTCGGCCGCCAGTTGTTTCCCGTCGATAACAGTAGCGCTCATAATAAAAATCGGTCAGCTTTGTTTTAGTTTTCAGTCGCAAGTATAACACAGTTCAGCGGCTGGTGAAGCCCAAAAACTTGTCCGTACAATGCGGGCGGCACACGAGCCATGCATCAACGCGCCCCCTTTTCCGCCACCAGCGTGCGCACGGCAGGATGCGTCGAGAGGCGGTTGTATTCCAGCAGCGCCGGATACAGCTCCGGCGCGGCCTCCGCGCTGTCACGCCGGATCCGGCGGCTGATATAAACCGCGGCGCGCCCGTCCTCTGACATTTCAGAACGCACATCATAGGACAAGCTGCCCAGCCCGTTCGGCAACTCCCACTGCCTGGACTCCGGCACCAGCGCCAAACGGGTATAACCCGGCGGCAGCAGGATCCGGCATTCCAGAGTGTCCTCGGCGGCGCCGCCCAAGAACAACGGATGCTCGCGCCGGTCTGCGCCCAGCGGGAAGACGGCCGCCGCGACTTCCGTGATCGACAGCCTCAAAACCCCGCCCGCGACCGCCGCGTATTTGCGAGCTTCCACCGTAAAGGCACGGTAAGGCGGATATGCCCCAGTCTCTGTCACCAGGTCAGACGCGGCTTCAGCCGACTTTGATATCGCATTGACCAAATCAAGATGGTGCCTGCGCCGGTCTTCCGGCCGCATCTCCATGTATTGTTTGCGGAACGGCCCGGCCTGGGTGCCAGCAAACCAGTTCGTGACCGTGATCCGCGCGTCGCCGGAATCCTCCAGACAGATCGTCCACGCGCTTCTGCCCCTGTCGCGCATCTCGTCCGCAACTGCAACCGTGAAACGTTTCCCGCGCAGCGTTACAGCCGGCGCTTTGTCCAGCGCCGAGACGCCCGGCTCGTCATATTGATCACCGTCATTCAAATAGTATGTCCGGCCTTTGTGCCGCACCACAACCAAAGGGTAACTGTAGTATTTCAACTGCGGAACATCGCGCTGCGGACGCGAGAAGCGGTCATAGGCGGTGGTGTCGCTGGCGGCCAGAATGATCTCGGCGTCTAATCCCGCCGCATCCAGCATCTCGGCCAACAGCAGGGCACGGTCAGCCGGATGGCCATATTGGTCGGCGAGTGTGCGGTCCGGCGCAGAAAGCTGTTTCACAGGCAGGTCCAGGAACGACGGGCCGGACGGACGGATCACGCGCAAAACCTCATCCCGCACTATGCGCATGCGGTCCAAAGGCCCGCGTATGCCCTTGACCATCTCCTTGGCGCGACGACGCGCTTCGCGGCTTTGCCGCGACACCTCCCGCACGGCACGGCGCAGCTCGCCGCAATGGGTTTCCCAGTCACCCGCTGACACATAGAGCGTCGGCTGAAAAAAATGCCACGGCGGCAACTGTTCCTCGGCCAGCACCGCCGGCTGCTCCCGCAGTTCCCACCCGAGCGTGACCGACACCCCGTTGGTCATTGCCGTGAAAACAAGCTTTTCATCATTATACGCTTTGTAAAGCGGTTTCAGCCCCTTATCGAAGGTCACTCTGTAACGCTCTTGCCGTACCGGCTCAAAACCGCCGAAAGTGTGCGTGTGCGAGTAGAAATAACCTTCCCGTTGATGGAAACGGGTCACGGCCTTTACCACACTGCCGGTCTCAACGCCCGGCAGGCTGACCACCAGCGTCTTGCCAGGGGCATACCGCGGCGCGCCCCCCACCCACGCTTCGTCCATCACGTTAATCTCCATCGGCGTGACCGCGTGCACAGTGCCGTTCGCGTTCGAAACCGTCGCGCTCAATAGCTCGACATCCTGCCAGACCGGGTTGAAATGGAATTTTAATTCAGCGTGTTTTTGCTTGCCGGCATAGGTCAGGACACGCTTCATCAACACGTTGGTGCTCACCCACTCCTTTGCCGAATTCAGATAAACCTCTGTCTCTTTGAGCAAAAATTCAACGTCATGCGCGAACGCGGCTTTGGCCGCGAACAGAGGCGCGTGCCGACCGGCTTCCTCGATCTCAGACAATGTGCGTTTCAAGTCCAGATATTCCCGGGGCGAAAACTCGGGAGAATTTATCGTGTAGCTCAGCGCCCCTTCCAGAACACCGCCGGCCACGGTCTGCGCCATGCGGAACCGCACTCCCGAACGGTCGGCGGCAAACTCGCCTGGCACCACGTGCGGCTCACCCAGCGCCGCTTTGATGTCTAACTTCACGCGCTCTTCAATCCCGCAGGTGATACCGGTGTCCAATGTGTAGCGGCGCTCCCGCAGCCCAGTCTGCCTGATCACGAAATTGGCGTAACCGAACGTCATGCCCAGCCACGGCACCGTCGCCTGGTCAAGGCCTTTACCGCGCACGGGGTACTCCGGCACACGTATGGTCAAAAACACCTCAAGCGGAGTTTCCGTGTCTTGCAGATCCTCGGGCGTTATCCGGCAATCCAGTATTTCCGATCCGGCCAGTCGGCCTTTTACAACCATTTCAAAAAAACGGCGGCGCTGCTCGTCCTTCTGGCGCACCAGATGCCCGCGGTAGGCGTTATCGTTAATGCCCTCAAAAACAATCCGGGTTTTAAGCAGCAACACCCCGGACTCATCAAGCTTGCCTTCCGAAACGATGCGGGCAAGATTGTTCGTTGCGGGATAAACGTCGGAGACCAGCAGCGTCTCACCCTCCGGACGCGCCACCAGATAGCTGCGGTTGCACAGGTACGCGGGAAACAGGTCACGCGTGTTTTCGTCGGTGGGATCCATCAGCACATATCCGCCGCCGGGTTTGTCCACCGCCGTGACCGCATGGTTGAAGAACGGCAGCGGCACCTCAGGATCCATCTTGGCGCCGGCATGGATCAGAACCGGATAAGCCGGTATGCCGGCGAGACGCAACATCGCCGCCAGCAGCGCCGCCTTGTCCCGGCAGACCCCGTACCGGTTGTTGAAGGTCAGATCGACCGCGTGAGGCTCATATCCCGGGGCTGTATCCTCGGGCGTGATGCCCATATAACGGATCTTCTGCGACACGAACTTGAAAACCCGCCGTATCTTGTCATCGCGCGTGACCGCGCCTTCGGTCAGTTTTTCAACCGTCCGGCGCATTTCCGGCGTGGTCTTGGACATGGCCGGCTGGCACAGGTCCCAATACCAGCGGGAAACCGTTTGCCAATCCCGGATCGTGCTCAAGCTAAGCCTTTGTACCTGCGTGTGCAACGGCGGCATGTCCGGCTCGGGGAACATCTGCGGCACATCTTTGACAGTCCAGCGGTGCAGCGTCCTGCCGTCCGGTTGCATGGTCTCAGCGTGAACGACCGTGTTGGTGACGGGGTCGCGCATGGCCATCTGCCGCAGCGGCAGTTCCGGGGGGGCCGAGATGAGATACTCCAGCCGCATTATCGGCGAATCATATTCAAAAACCGCATAATCCGACCATGTGTCCGGCATGCGGGGTTTGGATGTCACACGGCAGGTCACAAGACGGCAGATGTCGCCGATCTCGACATTGGGCATGGATATGCTCAAAACCTTGTTGTTGGGATCATATATGTTCGCGCCCATCTGCCCGGTATCGGTCATGACCCTCACATAAGCCGTCATGTCCACTGGCAAGACTTTGCCGTCAGGCTTGATGATCTCAGCCCGGTGCACGAACGCCGTTCCGTAACTGGCGCTGAAAGCGATCTGATACGAAGACGCGGCCCGGCGGCCTTTCTCGGTCAGGACCATCGAAAACTCATCGTCCCACAAAACCGATGTCCCGTCCTTCTCGTAACGCTCCAGCACCCGGTCGTTGACCAGCACTCTGTCGGCGTCAGGAAAACGTTCGCGCGTCACGCCGCGGGCTTCCCGCACAACCGCATCGCGGTCAAGCATGAAACCTTCCGGCGGCGCGCCGGCAAACCCGCATCGTGTAAAAACCAAAATTACAACTGTCAGCCAGTAAAAATAATTACACATTCACAAGCCCTTCAAGAAAATTCGTGTCTTTAAAACGCCTCTGCCGCGCGCTCCAGCCTCGCCGCAAAACCGCCGCACGGTTCCAGCGAGACCATCATGACCTCGTCACCCGCCACCGGCTGCTCCGCGAAATCCATCCCGGCCGCACAGCCGGGCACATCTTTGAAAACAATCGCCCGCATCAACCGCCACCCTGTGAAACGCGGCGAGAAAGTGACGATCTGCTTGCGCCGCGTGCCGTTCACCATCGCCACGTGCCAGACCTCGCCTTTGCGACGGGCCAAGACCGCCATCTCGCCGATCCGGCTGCCGTCCAAGACCCGCGTCTCGTCCCACTCAGTCGGCAGCGTCCTGATGAACTGGGCCGCCGCGGACAAACGCCGGTCTTCCAACAGCAGCCGCAGGTCGCAAGCCGCCAGCATCAGAGGCGACGTTACCAGCGCACCCATGGCCAGACGGTGCGCCCAGGTGGTCTCGCCAGGACCGCTGAAATCAAATGCCGCGTATCCCGCATGACCAGCCAGAAACCGCGTGAACGGCAACGCGGCATTGCCGGCCGCAGACACTCCGCCCGAGATGTTGCCGCGCGTCAGTTCGTTGGGATAGGTGCGCGCCGAACCGGCCGGCAGACGGCTGACGTTAAGGTTCACCAGCAGACGCCGCAGTGCCGCCTCATGCAGCAAGCGTCCGGCCAGAACCGCCTCGTCTGCCCTGCGCCCGCCGGTGAAATCCGCTTTCACACCGACCGCCCCCGCACCCCTAAGCTTGTCCAGAAAACCTTTCAGGACGGCGTAATCGTCTTCGGGCGTGCCCAAATCAGCCGCATGCCGCGTCACGAATACCCCCACCCCCTTGGCCTTGCCGTAAGCGCTCAGCTCTTTTATCGTCGCCCATGCGGCGTCAGCTTGACCCCAGTCGCTCTCCACGGTCGCGTATTCGAACCCAAGCTCCGCAGCCTGGTCCACCGCCGCCGCAAGCCCGCTTCTGACCTTTTCTGCGGCGCCCGCCCCGGCCCGGAGCCTGACGCTGCGGCCGCCTTTGACCCATCCGTCGCCATCGAACAGCGCCGGATCAGGCGGCGGCGCCAAATGGTTCAGCAGATCGTTGTTGACCAGCCCGTCAAGATTGCGCGACAGCATGACCGCGCGCCACGGCGTCTGGATCGCGCCGGAAGCCTTGAAGCCCCCTTCATCCGCCAGATGCCCGCTAATCGCGCCGTCCTCGCCAACCCGCAGCCGCATCTCTCCCGGCGCGCCGCAGGGCATGGCTTCCATGACCGCGGCATACCCCGCCAGCGGCAGCTCCACCACCAGCGGCAGCTCAGCCTGCCACGCAGGCGCCATTCCCGGCAGCTCACCCGCGAGGGCATTCGTCCACACGCCGTCAGACTGCTCGCCCGAAGCGTACCAGACACGGCTACCTTCCGGCCAGCGCCAGCCGGCCCTCTCCGCGTCCACCTTGCGCTCGCCCCGGCCGGGCACCAAAAAACGCCACGCGAACCCGTCGGTGCAGACCACCGCCTGCAACCCGTAGTTAAAGCCGCCGATTGTCTCAAGCATATAAAGAGCCCGGGTGGCGTCCATCTTCGCCAGGGCGTGCGCGCCCCTGACCGGATATCCCGCCGTCTCGTCACGCAGGCGCAGGATGCTCAGCCGCTTGAGCCTGCCCAGATCCCTGCCGTTCACGGTGATGCCGAGCGCCCCTTGCGCCACCACATCCCGCTCCCGGGTGCCTGCAACATAAAACAACTGGCCCGCCGCATCCAGCCGCAACTCCGCATGCGCCGAACCGTCAGGGCTGGTCAGACGGTAGACATCGCCGCGCGCCGCGCCCGCCAGCCAGCAAAACGCCGCCACAACCGTAAAACTACGACATGCCGCAAAAGATCCTGCCATCAGTTCGCTCTCCGCCCTTACCCCGCCACCGACCTTCGAAACTTTTCACGGTTGCCGATCCCGTCAAAAAAACACTTTCGCAAGACGCAGCACACCCTGTTTCCACGGCACACGGTGCGAGATGCCAGACGCATCTTTGAACGTGTCCAGGCTGGACACATACCAGCGGTAATTCCGCACCAGCGCGTCTTTGTTGGAGTATTTGGGCGCGTACCCCAGCACCCGCTCGGCCTTTTCAATGCTGACGAACGAATCTTCGCAGGCGGTCTCGTACACCCATTTGTAAAGCGGCGACAAACGCAAAAGCTCCAGAAAGCGCAAAGTCCAGATCATCGGCGCCGCCGGGAACCCGATGATCCGCTTGCCGTGCCCGGCTTCGTCCAGCACCGCCTGGTAATCCTCGCGCATCGTGGTGAAATCTTTCGCCCCGATGTTGAAGGTGTCGTTCACCGCCCCGCCGTCCAGCGTCAGCGTCAGCCAGATCGCGTCGCAGAGATCCTCCACATCCAGCAACTGGTAACGGTTGTGACCGTTCCCGATCATCGGGAAATTGTGCCCGGTGTACGCCCAGTCATAAAAGAGCGCGAACACACCCAGCCGCTCAGGGCCGATGAACGATTTCGGGCGCAATATCGGCACGCACATCCCCTGCTTGCGGGCCTCCAGACAGACCTCCTCGGCCATGATCTTGGCGCGTCCGTACGGTCCCACGCCGACCAGCCTGTCGCCCTCCAGCAGCGGGTGATGGTCCGGTATGCCGTAAACCGCCGTGGAGGAGATCATCACCGCGCGCTCCGCGCCGGCCTCGCGCGCGGCCGCCATCACGTTGCGCGTGCCGTCAACGTCCGTGGTCATGATGTCGTGCTCGGAATAAAGCGGCAGCGCCGCGGCGGTATGCACCACCCACTTCACGCCCGCCGTCGCCGCACGCAAAGCCGACATGTCCCGGATGTCGCCAACCAACGCCTTGACCCGATCCTGCTCAGGGTAATCGAACGGCACCAGGTCGATCGACCGCACATCCGTGACGCCATTGCGCAGCAAGTGCCTGATCACGTTGATCCCTAAAAACCCGCTGCCGCCAGT
>CAYRZP010000029.1:0-2665 GCA_964428885.1 uncultured Lentisphaeraceae bacterium | reverse complement strand
GTTTTCCATCCACTAACAGATAACAACTTACAATTTACCACTTACCTTAATTTTACTAGTTGAATCACACCCGCCATATTACACCTCTTGCGCCATGATCTCAAGTGTGGTAAAAAATCGCCATGTTAAGCACCGACCCGGACACCCTGGCCGACGCGGCGCGCGTCCTCAACGGAGGCGGCGTGGCCATCATCCCGACCGACACCGTCTACGGCATCGCCGCCCATCCAGCGCGGCCTGCGGCGGTCGCCCGCATCAGTGCCATGAAAGGCCGAGCGGCCGGCAAGCCGATCGCGCTGCTGGCCGCTGACGAGGCCGCGGTAGCGGCCTTCGGCGCCGCCATGCCGCCGGCCGCGCGCAGCCTCGCCGCGGCGTTCTGGCCCGGCGCGCTGACGCTGGTGCTGCCGTGCGGCGACTGTTACGAGGGGTTCCGCGTGCCGGACCACCCCTTCACGCGCGCGCTGCTGGCGGCCTGCGGCGGCACTCTGCGCGTGACCAGCGCCAATCTCAGCGGGAACATGCCGGCCCTCAGCGCGGAGGCGGCCCTGCGCGACGTGGGGCTGTCGGCCGACCTGGTCGTCGACGGCGGCGTCTCGCCGGGCGGCGTCGCAAGCACAGTCGTGCGCGTCGGAGCCGACAACTCCATCCATATCCTGCGCGAGGGCGCGATCACCGCCGCCGCCGTCAGCTCTGCTTGCCTCCGTACACGCGCTCTTCCAGAGCCTGACGCATAGCGGCGGTATCAGCGCACATGCCGGTCCAGATCGTGAAGGCGGCAGCCCCCTGATAAACGAGCATCCCCATGCCGTTCACCGCCGCGGCGCCGCCAGCCCTGGCCGCGCCCATGGTCGGCGTGGCCGGCCGCGTGTAGACGAGGTCATACAACAACTGCCCGATCCGGAACGCCTCCGGCGGCAGCGCCGCCGGGTCATCCGCGCGCAGACCCACCGGCGTGCACTGTATTACCAGATCGGCCTCGCGGCACCGCTCCGCCCAAACCCGCGGGTCAGGCACCAGCGGCTCCGTGTCCACCGGGACGTCCGGCAGTTTCTCACGGATCTCCTCCGCCACACGCTCGGCCTTGCCGGGCTCCAGCTCCGCCAGCAGCAGACTCGCCGCGCCGCGGCTGGCGCAGCCGATCGCCAGCGCCCTGCCCGCGCCGCCGCACCCCAGCACCATGACCGTGCGGCCCTCCGGCGTCATGCGGTGGTTGACCGCGAGGTCTTCCATGAAACCGTCCACATCGGTGTTGAACCCGGTCATCCCGCGACCGTCGATCCGCACCGTGTTGACCGCGCCGAACAACCTCGCCGAACCGTCCAGCCGGTCCATCAGCCCCAACGCCGCGGCTTTGTGCGGCACGGTCACGTTCAGGCCGTTAAACCCCTCCGCGCGGCACTCCGCCAGCTTGCCGGCCAGATTGTCCGGCGCGACGTCGAAGCAAACGTACCGCGCCTCTATGCCCAGGCTGCGGAAAGAAGCCTCGTGCATCACCGGCGATAGCGAATGCCCCACCGGGTGACCCAAAAGCCCGAAACGATATGTCGGATTTTTTTGCATTTTCAGTCACTAATCGCGCCCGACCGCGATCACCCCCGAACGCGAGATGTCGATCAGCGTGTAAGGTTTGAGCAGCCGCAGGAAATCCGCGACCGTATCCTGGTTGCCGACCATCTGAACCGTCACCGATTCGGTCTGCACCCCGACCACGCGCGCCATGAAAAGCGCGGTCAGATCCACGATCTCGGCACGGTCGTGATGGTTGGCCGCGGCCACGCGCACCAGTATCAGCTCGCGGTCGAGATGGCGCCGGTTTGTCATGTTGACCACCTCGATCACGTCCGGCTGCTTCGAAAGCTGGTGCGTGACCTGGGCGATGATGTGCGCGTCACCCGGCACCACGATGGTCATCTTGGAGACCGTCGGGTCAGCCGTCGGCCCCACGTTCAGGGTCTCGATGTTATAGCCGCGCCCGGAGATCAGCCCAACGATGCGGGCCAGCACTCCCGGCTGGTTCTCGACCAAACAATTGATGATGTGTTTCATACGACTAATTCCTAATTCCTAATTTCACATCTCACTAAACCGTGTGGTTGATCATCTCGGTCACATGCGAGCCGGGCGGGATCATCGGGTACACGTTGGCCTCCGGCGCGACGATGCACTCTATCACCCATGTCTTGCGGCTTTCAAACGCCTTTTTCAGCGCCGGCGCCACCTCCTCCGGCTTCGAGATGCGCCGCGACTGCGCGCCGTGCGCCTCGGCCATCTTGACAAAGTCAGGCAAATACCCTCCTTGCTCCGTCACATGCTCGTTCGGCGCGCGCCCGTGCTGGCTCAACATCACTCCAGAATAGCGCTTGGCGTAAAACATCTCCTGCCACTGCCGCACCATCCCAAGATACCCGTTATTGAGGATCACCACGACAATCGGCAGCCCGTGCTCCACAGCCACCACCAGCTCCTGGAAGTTCATCTGCACGCCTCCGTCGCCCGTGACGCACACCACAAGCTCATCGCGCCTCCCGAACTGTGCGCCGATGCACGCCGGCAGCCCGAAACCCATGGTGCCGAGACCGCCGGAAGAGATGAACGTGCGCGGGCGGGTGTAGCGGAAAAACTGCGCGGCCCACATCTGGTTCTGGCCCACGTCGGTCGTCACCAC
>CAYRZP010000028.1:6000-20037 GCA_964428885.1 uncultured Lentisphaeraceae bacterium | reverse complement strand
CTTCCGTCGGAAAACGGCACCACCATATCACTTTTTTCAGAGACAAGGGTTGACTGATTTCACCCCCCCCCGTAAAATAGGTGCCAATCATGGGCACCGGCATGTTTCCAGCTTAGCCTATGGGATGCTAGTGAATGCTAATATGGAGATCGGCGATGAAATGTTTGAAGTTGTTGGCGCTTGCGTCCGCGTCTGCGATGGCCCTATCACCTGTTTGGGCTGAGGGCTCGACCACACATACGGTCGACACGATGGACGGCCTCATATCCGCCGTGAGTGTGGCTACGGCCGGCGACACGATCGTCGTTCAGTCCGGCGACTACACGACGACCCAGACTATCTCGATTGCGAATGGCATCATCGTGCGCGGTGAAACGGGCGACCCCGCGGACGTGCGCATCGCGGATTCGCAGGGCAGCGGACGTCGCGCGTTTACGATCAGCCATGCCGACGCGCAGGTCAGGGATCTGACGGTCAGCGGTACCGGCGGCGTCACGGCGAATGGCGGACACATCTCGATTTCCAACGGCCGTCTGGAGAACTGCGTCATCACGGGCGGTACGAGTGGCAACAAGATCAAGGGAATCAACGTCTACGTGAGCGGCAGCGGCATTGTGACGAACTGCGTCATTTCTGGTGGCCGCGGAAACAATGAGGTCAACTCTGGCGCGAACGTTGCTCTGGCGGGCGGGCTCGTCGTCGACTGCACGATCAAAGATGGTCTGCATACCCGTATGGGGCGTGGCTCAAACGTCTACATTTCAGACGGAAGGCTCGTGAGGTGTCGGGTGACGGGTGCTCAAGGCCGTTGCGACAACAACAACGTCGCATGCTACAGCTACGGTGCGGGCATTTACGCGGACGGTGGCACCGTCGACAGTTGTCTCGTACAGAGCAATTTAGTCGCAGGCCTCAATAGTCGCGGCGCGGGAATCTACGTCTCCGGCGCCGCAACGGTTGTCAACTGTACCGTGGTTGGAAACTCTGCCCGTGACGCGAATGCCAGCCACACGGGTATCGGCATTGCCGTCGTCAGTGACACGGCGAAGATCGTCAACACGATTGTTTACGATAACGGCGGACTTGTTGAAACCGAGTTCGGCACCGCGAACCTCGACCGCTTTTATATCTGCGCTTCGTCAGTCGTCAATCCGTCCGACACTGCCGCGCTCACGATATCGTCCGGCGACTTCAAGAATTATCCCGCGGATCTTTCGCTCAACAACGCCTCGGCGCTGGTTGACGCAGGCACGGAATCTTCCGACTGGATGCCGACGACGCTGTCGGACTGTGATCTTGCGGGGAACGTCCGCACGTCGGGTACGGCGCGCGACCTCGGGAGCCATGAAATCGACCAGTCTGTCTTCTCCATCGGGGGCGCGCCGCGGTCTTTGGCAGCCTACGAGGGCTCGAACGTCGTTTTCGCCATGAGGGTTTTTGGTGGAGACGCATACGAGAAGTTCCGCTGGGACTACGGGAACGGCACGGTCGAGATGACGACAGAGCCGCTGCACACCTACGCATATCCGACGAGCGGGCTCTACACTGTCCGTTATTCGGCCTCTTTGGACGGCACGACGTGGCTCGACTGGACGACCGTGCCGATCAAGCTCGTCGTCGTCCCCGAGGCCATCTTTGTCGACCCGACCTGCACGGGCTCTCAGTATCCCTTCAAGACGCGCACGACGGCCGCGACGTCACTTGAGGCAGCCCTTGCGGCGATGACCAATACGGCGTCCGCGAATCTGCCTTGCTTCGGCACCGTGCGGCTCAGCGGAACGGTCAGCGCGACCGACATGACGCTTGCGTACCCGATCACGATCATGGGCGATACGGGCGATCCAGCGGACGCGGTCATTACGGACAGCGTGACGGGCAAGCGCGCGTTCATGATGCAGCATGCTGAAGCGGTGCTGAAAGACCTGACGATATCCGGTAGCGGGATGGGGGACATCGAGGGCGGACATCTTTACCTGAGGGCTGGCACGGTTGACCATTGCGTCATTGCGGACGGGCACGGAAAGAATGCCTCGGCGGACCAGTTCGGCGGCAATATTTACATGACGGGCGGACTCATTCGCCGCTCCACAATTAGCGGCGGCTACCTCTATTATGGCTACCCGAACTACGCCTGTGGCGGTAATATCTACCTGACGGGGGGGCGTATCGAGGATTGTGATATCGCGGGAGGCTATACGGGCCGCAAGGGACGCGGTGCGAACGTCTTCATCACGGGTGGACGGTTGGTGCGGTGTTCGTTTACGGGAGGCAAAGCCGACAACAACGTTTCAGGCAATTCTTCCTATGCCAGTTGTTGTGGCGGCGTTTATGCGACGGGCGGCATGATAGAAAACTGTCTTTTTTCCGGCAACAGGGCGTCGGGTACGGGGAGTGCCATTGGCGGAGTGACTGTAAAGGGCGCGGCGAGACTTGTTAATTGTACGGTTGTCGGCAATTCGGCTACAACGGCTGATGGCGTTGGCGTTGCAGTCCAGAGTGCGTCGGCGAAGGTCTACAACACGATTGTCTTTGGCAACAATTGGACGAACGGCATGACGACGGTTGCGGGCGAGTACGGCACGGTTAATCTGACAAACTACGTCAACTGCGGGTCCGGGTTCGCAAACGAAGATGGCGAGAATTGCAAGGTCATCGACGCGACAGCGTTTACGGACTATTCGCTTGCGGGCGAAGGGATCGAATACCTCAAGCCTTCGCGCATGGCGGGGAATCCTCTCCTGAACGCGGGCGGACAACTCGTCGACTACACTGGCTACGGCGCCACATCCACGACCGACCTGCTCGGCCTTGCGCGTTTCGTCGGCAAGCGCGTCGACATCGGCTGCATGGAAGGTTCTTACATGCCCGGGTTGCTAGCGGTTTTTCGGTAAGATTCTCGGTAACTGAGGGGCGGCATGAAGACCGCCCCGCGTTATATCCACACCTATACCCAAAATTTTCGGGGTGTTGCCAAGTGCGGTAATTCGGCAAACCCGCATTGGGAATCGGGAGTATGAAATGCTTATGAAAACGACGAGTCTTGAGGTTGTTCCGGTGTCTGCGACCATGGCATCATGAAAGCGTTTGAAAGGAAGTAATGGACATGAATCAACTGTTTGCTGTTGCCGTCCTTGCGGTTTTGGTTCTGCCGGTTGCAGCCGCCGAAAAGGTCCACGACGACGCGCTTCTGCGCGTCTATTTGCCGAAGAAGGGCGTCGAGGGTTTATCTGTCGTGGTGGTGTGTCCGGGTCTTGATGCGAAAGGTCAGTTCAACGCGCGTATCGAGGGCGAGAACGTCGCCCAAGCACTCTTGCGTCGCGAGGTTGCGGCGGCGGTGCTCAAGTGCCGCGTGGCGGATGACCAGAAGTCAGTTTCGTTTGAGGACGCGAAAAACGCAGTCAAGCTCCTCCGTGCGAAGGCCCTCGAATGGGGTATTGATCCGGAGCGCATCGGCATTCTGGGCTTTGGCGAAGGCGGTGCGGTGGCGGCGGATCTCTCCGTCAACCCCGAGGGTGACGCGCGTGTTGCGTTCACGGGGCTCGTCTATCCAACGGCGGCTGTGACGGCGGGCATTGACGAGAAGACACCCGGTGCGTTTGTCGTCCATTCGACGCGCGACACGGTTGCTTCGGTCGAGATCTCGCGGCAGTATGTCGCCGCGCTCCGCCAGGTGAATCGTCCCGCCCGCTACCTCGAGCTCGAGAGCGGCGACCACGGCTTTGACGGCGGCAAGGCGCGCGAGTGGAATCTTTGGCAAGAGGACTTCTGCGAATGGCTCACCCAGAGCGGATGGTCCACGAAGCGTCTCGGTTGGCGACGTCCGATGGACCGTGTCATCCGGGGACGCGAACTTTATGCCGCATCCGTCACGACGAATACAGAGGGACATGTCCTCGTCGACTTCGGCAAGCATGGGTTCGGCTGGATCGAGGTCGAGGACGTGGCAGCGGGCGACTATGAGTTCATCTGGGGCGATCTCGCGCGTGACGGCAAGATCGTTCGCGGTCAGCGCGGATCGTGCCTGCGCTGGTCGCGCACGGCGGGTCGGTTGGAGGGCAAGGGCGGTTTCTTCCGCGTGCCTTACGTGAACGGGAAGGACAGCGGATCGCGCTACGGCGCGGACGCCGCGAAGACGAACGGAGGCCCCGTGTGGTTCGGCGAGGTCATGCCGTTCCGCTGGCTAGAGGTCGTCAAGGCGCCGTTCCCGATCACGGACAGGAACGTGCGGCAGGTGCCCGTTTACTATCCCTACGACATGACCGAGGAACGCTTCGACTGCGATTCGTCCGCGCTCGTCAAGGTGCACGACTTCTGCAAGCACTCGGTCCGCGCGACGTCTTTCGCGGGCTACTTTCTGGACGGCGACCGCGAGCGGACGGCTTACGAGGCCGATGCGTACATCACGGCACTCTCCTCATACGCGATGTCGTCCGACGACACGCCCGCTTTCGCCACTATTCTCGACCTCCAGTGGAATCCGACTTGGCCGACGGAGTGGAAGCAGTTTTTCATCCGTGCGGTCTACGAGCAGTGGATGCACTCGGGCAATAAGTCCCTTGTCTTCGAACAGTACCAGCGCATGAAGCACACGAAGTCGTGGCGTCATCTGCGCAATGCGGATGGCCTCGTCATCTCCGACGGTCCCGGACGGATGCCGGCGACGGACGGATGCGGCACGGCCGATCTCGTGGACTGGCCGCCGAGTTTCCGCGACGGCTTCGTGATGCGTCCGATCAATTCGCTTGTCAATGCGATCCACTACCGCAATCTGCGTGAGCTCGCCGAGATGGCGAAAGCAGTTGAACTCGATGCGGATGCGAAGATGTTCACGGCGGAGGCCGACCAGACGTATGCGTCCTACCAGACGGCGTTCTTCGACGAGAAGCAAGGACGCTATGTCGACGGCGTCGGAACGGATCACACGACCGTGCAGGCGAATGCAATGGCGATCGCGTGTGGCGTGGTGCCGGAGAAGAACCTGAAGCGCGTCGGCGACTACGTTGCGGAGAAGGGGTTTTCCTGCACGACCTATATGGCTCAGTTCGTCTTGGAGGCGCTCTTCCTTTCGGGTCACGCCGACCGCGCGTTCGAGCTGATGACGGCGAAAGGCGAGCGCAGCTGGCTCAATATGATGGCTCAGGGTGCGACGATCACGACGGAGCTGTGGGATATCACGGACAAGCAGTTCGGCATCGACATGAACCATGCGTGGTCGACGGCGCCACTCAACATGATCAGCCGCTACGTTCTTGGCGTGAAACCGCTCGAAGCCGGTTACGGCAAGGTCGAGGTCAAGCCGAATTTCGGTCCTCTGATGCGCGTCTCTGCCGTTGTCCCGACGCCGAAGGGCGGCATCACGATCGACTACAAGAACGGCAAGCTTTCGGTGAAGAAGCCCGTTGGCATGGAATAACAGTCAGATGTACGCCCCTGTCATGGGGCGGCCGGAGACGGATCCGGCCCTGCTCATGGCCGCGACCGCCCTCCAGGTCATGCAGCGGCTTCCCGACAGGGCCTGCGCCGAGGCGTGCCTGTACGACGCCCGGTGGCGCTTCGCGCTCGGCGACATCCCGGCATTCCACCCGCCTACAGTGTCTTGAATAGTATGTCTGCGGCAGCGTCGCCGGACTCTTATGGCGCGAAAAAATGGCCGCTGACATCACATCAGCGGCCATTCATTTCAGAACCGGAAGCTCACGGTCATTTGGCGGCTTCCAGCCGCGCCTGAATCTCGGCCAGCTTGGCCTTCAGCGCGTAAGGCAGACGGTTGCCGAAAGGCTTCCAGGATTCCTCCACGCCGTCAAGTTCCTTCTTCCAGCCCTCGACATCAACCGAGAGCAGCTCCGCCATCTCCTCTTCGGACACGCTGCAGCCGGTACGGTCGATCGCGTCAACGGTCGGCATGTAACCGATCGGGGTCTCCTTGAATTTGGCCGTGCCCTCGATGCGCTCGCAGATCCATTTCAGTACGCGGCTGTTGTCGCCGAAGCCCGGCCAGAGCCACTTCCCGTCGTCGGTCTTGCGGAACCAGTTGACGAAGAAAACCTTGGGCAGCTTCTTCGGATCGGTGCGCAACCCCATGCTCAGCCAGTGCGTGAAGTAATCGCCCATGTTGTAACCGCAGAACGGCAGCATGGCCATCGGATCACGCCGCACCACGCCGACGGCGCCGAGATTGGCCGCCGTGGTCTCGGACCCCGCTGCCGAACCCATGAACACGCCGTGCGTCCAGTCGAACGCCTCGTTGACCAGCGGGATCGTGTGCGGGCGGCGGCCGCCGAACAGGAAAGCGTCGATCGGAACGCCGGCCGGGTTTTCCCACTCTTTGGCGATCACCGGGCACTGCGCGGCAGGCGCGGTGAAACGGGCGTTCGGATGCGCGGCCTTGACCTTCTTGCCGTCCTTGTCAACCGTCTCCGGCGTCCAGTCGTTGCCCTTCCAGTCGATCGCGTGAGCCGGCGGCTCGCCGTCCATGCCCTCCCACCAGATGTCGCCGTCATCCGTCAGCGCGCAGTTGGTGAAGATGGTGTTCTTCTTGACCGAGCGCATCGCGTTCGGATTGCTGGAATACGATGTCCCCGGCGCCACGCCGAAAAAGCCGTATTCCGGATTGACGGCGTACAGGCGTCCGTCCTCGCCGACGCGCAGCCACGCGATATCGTCGCCCAGCGTCTCCACGGTCCAGCCTGGGATCGTCGGCTCCATCATCGCGAGGTTGGTCTTGCCGCAGGCGCTCGGGAAAGCGGCGCAGATATAATAACTCTTCTTCTCGGGCGAAGTCAGCTTCAGGATCAGCATGTGCTCGGCCATCCAGCCTTCCTGCTTGGCGAGGTACGAGGCGATGCGCAGCGCCAGGCACTTCTTGCCGAGCAGGGCGTTGCCGCCGTAACCGGAGCCGAACGACCAGATCGCGCCGTCTTCCGGGAAGTGCGCGATGTACTTCTTCTCCAGCGGCGCGCACGGCCACATCACGTCTTTCTGCCCGGGCTTCAGCGGCGCCCCGACCGAATGCAGGCACGGCACGAACTCGCCGTGCGCGCCGAGCTGCTTCAGCACCTTGCTGCCGACCCGCGTCATGATCATCATGTTTACCACAACGTAGGGGGAGTCTGTGATCTCGATGCCGATCTTCGCCACCGGCGCGCCCAGCGGTCCCATCGAGAACGGGATCACGTACATGGTGCGCCCCTTCATGCACCCCTTGTACAGGTTCCGCATGGTTGCCTTCAGACCGTCCGGCCCAATCCAGTTGTTGTTCGGGCCGGCCGCCTCCCGCGTCTTGGCCGCGATGTAGGTGCGGTCTTCAACGCGCGCCACATCCGACCAGTGCGAGCGCACCAGATAACAGCCCGGACGCTTCTTCTGGTTGAGCTTGATGAAAGACCCGGACTTGACCATCAACTCGCAAATTTCGTTGTATTGCTTCTTCGACCCGTCGCACCAGACCACGTTCTTGGGCTGGCAGAGTTTCTTGATCTCGGCGACCCACGCGCTCAGACGCGCGTTTTGCGTGGGAGCCGTGGTCTTTGCCTTAATAGGTTTCTTGACTGTCTTTACTGTCATTTTCGCAGTGTTTTTACAGGCCATGTAATGGTCTCCATGCTTGTCGGTTTGTAAACTCTCGCCGCCGACGCACACTCCAGGCATGAAGGGCGGGAAAGTTGGCGTAATAAATTAGCGTTTTAAGGCAGCTAAAGCAAGCCAAGAATCCGCTTTTTCCATCAGGGCGCACATGCGCCCAAACGCAGCACCGGCAGGATCTCCTGGCGCAGAGCCGTGTCGAGATCGAACAGCGCGAACCCCGGGCATCCCGCCCGCCGCGCTGCCTGAATCTGGTCGATCACCTGCGCAGCGTCCAGCCTGCTTTCGGCCGCCGTGACCCCGATGCCCGGCACGACGCGCAACGCCTGACGGCGCGTGCGGGTCTGCTGCGTGATCCATTCTTCAAAACGGCCCAAGTCTTCGGTATAGTTCATGGGCGTCACATAGTCCACAATCCCGATATTGACCCAGGACTCCCAGTCCTGCCCCACCGCGTTCAGGCACGACGGATATTTGCCGTACACCGCCGCTGTCATGCTCTTGCCGGGCGCGTCGCGGCGCATCACGCGGCGCGCCGACTGCACAAAATCCGACACGTTTGCGGCGCGCCACTGGATGAAAAGGTCGCGCAGGGCACCGCTCTTGACATCTTCCGGCCAATCCGCCGCGCGCCTTCCGGTGGCCTTCTCAAAGCGGGACTTGACCGTCGGCCCCAGACTCGGAGCATAGTCCGGATAACGCACGAAATCGAGGTGCACTCCGTCCACTCTATATTTTAAAGCCATCTCGCGCACCGCCCCCGCCAGATACGTCCTGACTTCAGGCACCGCCGGATCAAGCCACATCCGGGGCGCGCCGTCAGGACCGGTCAGCAGCCAGCCGCGTTTATTGAAAATCTCGACGCGCGCCGGAGTGGCCCCTTCCGTGGAGAAGCACAGCATCCAAGCGTGGACGCGCAGGCCGAAGGGTTCTGCCGCAGCCACACATGCCGCGAGCTGGTCGCCCTGCTCATCGAAAACGCGCGACCGCGGCAACACCCCGCTGGCATAGTGAGCGAAACCCGCCCCCGCCACATTGACGTAGATGTCGGTGAACCCCGCTTCTTTCAAAAGCCTGCAGGTCCGCGGCCACTCGCCCGGATAAAGGCCCATGCCGGAGTGGTCCCACACCGCCCTGATCTCTCCCTTGCGCGAAGGCTGCAGCAGGCCGTAAGCCTCGTACATCCGGGCGCGCAGTTCGTTGGCCGCCTCCCAAGCCTCTATACCTTTGCCGGCGGACAGCATCGCGCCGCACTCGCTGTCCCTGCGCCGCAGCGTCTGGACGGCCGAGAGCGCGCTTGAACGCCGCCCGGCATCAGTCAGCTTTCCGGCCGCGGTTGACATGGCCTGAATCCCGCCGCCCACCCGGCGCGCCTTGCGCAGAACGGCTGCCGCCGCCGGCTCCCATAGCGTCGGATCGTGCGCGCCCGCGAAAGCCAGCAGCAACTTCCCCTTCGCCTCGGAATCGCCGTCGGCCAGCAGCACGTGGGTCATCCAATATCCGGCCGGCGAAGCTAGCCATGCGGCATCGCCTGTCCGCCGTCCCTGACGGTCGTGCCACCATGCCAGCACTTGTGATCGCCCCGGCAGCGGCTCAACCAGGAAAATGTTCGACGAGGTCTGACGGATCGCCTCCGGTACGCCGCGCGGCCGCGGCTCAATAAAACGCATCATGGACCAGCGACCCTCAGTGCCGCCTTTCTGATAGCCCACGGACTTCATGCCCATCAGCGCGGCCAGTTCCGGTGAGGAGGAGTAAAAAACCAGCAGATTGCCGCCGCGTCCCACGAAACCCGCGAGCGCTTCCACTTGCGCGCGGTCGGGATTGGCCATGTAAACCAGCGCGGCCACACGCTTGCCCGCCAGTGCGCGCGGCAGGTCGGTGTCGTCCGAGAATGATACCGCCACCCCGGACTCGCCGTACCAGCGCTCCACATGCCGCGCCAAAGACTGCGCGAAGCGCCGCTCGCCCTCAGCCACCGCGTTATAACCGTGAATCACGGCCACCGGCGCGGCGATCGCCTGAGCACAAAACACCGACAAAAAAAACGCGAATCCCGCTCGCCGCATCCTACCCCCTCGCGATGGCGTGTTTTATGACCGCCGCGACCGCCGCCGTGTCGGGCGGCACGGGCTCCAGACGCGTCGGCAGGCCTTTCAGCTTGTCGATCAGCGGGTGCCGCGCCAGATCCTGACCCGTGGCCCGCAGGACAGCCTCGCCGAACTTGGCCGGATGCGCCGTGGCCAGGCAGATCATCGGGACCGACCCGTCAAGGAAACGGGCGCCGACCGCCACCCCGACGGCGGTGTGCGGATCAAGCAGATAATTGTGGCGGACCCAAAACTCACGGATCGTGTCGAGAGTCGCGGCCGTGTCGCCGCGGCCGGCCGACAGACAGCCGTGACACGCCCCCGGGGTCTCGATGACGCCACCACGCCTGAGCCCCTCCATCCATTGCCTGACCTGCCGCGGGTCTGTGTCCGCGAGACAGTAGAGATAACGCTCGAAATTGCTCGAAACCTGAATGTCCATGGAAGGGCTCAGCGTCACCGCCACCGCGCCGGGCCGGTACTCCCCGCTGTTGAAATATCGCGCCAGGATGTCGTTCTCGTTCGTTGCCAGCACCAGACGCTCTACCGGCAGCCCCATCCTGCACGCCACATAACCCGCGAAAATGTCGCCGAAATTCCCGGTGGGCACCGCGAAACTCACTTTTGACGCGCCGGTCTTGTCCATGACCCGGAACGCCGCGTAGAAGTAATAGACGATCTGCGCCAGAACCCGCGCCCAGTTTATCGAGTTGACCGCGCCCAGAGCGCACTCGTCACGGAAAGCCAGATCGTTGAAGAGCGCCTTGACGATATTCTGACAGTCGTCGAAAGTGCCCTCGACCGCCAGGTTGTGCACGTTGGCGTCCGTCACGGTGGTCATCTGCAGCTCCTGCACCGGACTGACGCGGCCGCGCGGGTGCATCACGAAAATCCGCATGCTCCCGCGGCCGCGCACGCCGTAAATCGCCGCGCTGCCAGTGTCGCCGCTGGTTGCCGCGACAATATTCATGCCTCCGCCTGTCTCGTCCAGAATATGCTCGAAAAGGTTGCCGAGAAACTGCAGCGCCACGTCCTTGAAGGCCAGGGTCGGGCCATGGAACAGCTCAAGCACATGCACCGGCCCGACCTCCACGACGGGCGTGACCTCAGGATGACGGAAAACACCGTAGCTCTTGCCGATGATGGCCCGCAGATCGTCCGCGCAGATGTCGTCCGCGAAAAGCCGCATCACCTCGAACGCCAGATCGGCGTATGCGAGTGTGCGCCAGCGCTCCAGCGACGCCGCGGCGGAAGGCACGGACTCCGGCATGAACAGACCGCCGTCACGGGCCAGCCCCGCCATGACCGCCGCTTTGAAGGTCAGCGGCTCGACACCGCCCCTGGTGCTGACGTAACGCATCATCAGAAGAACTCCGGCAGCAACTGCTTGATGTCCTGAGCATCCAGCTCAAAAATGCGGGCCGCCTCGACCGCCAGCTCCTTCGCCCTTTCCTGCGCCGAAGGTATCTCCTTATAGAAAAGGTTCAGACATACCGCCGCGTTGGCCATCAGACGCGCCTTCTCGCGCAACCTTAAAGACTCGGTCGCCTTCGTGTCAAGCACCAGTCCGCCGACCAGCTCGCCGACAATGTCGACGCGCTGGTTGTACACCTCGGCCCAAAGGATCTTGCGCCCGCCCACCGAAAGGGTGCGCTGGTCAGCCCCGTCCACGCTCCAGCCCCTGGCCGACTTGAAGCCCGTCACGCGCTTGACCATATAATCGTGAAACTCCTTGACCCGGTTAACCCTGTCTATCGCCGCCTCCCGCGCCTGCATGCCCTCGCGCGTCTCCAACCCGGCGCCAGCCTGCCGCAAGGCCGCGGCGGCGTCACGGAACTTCAACTGCTTCAGCGACTCAAGGTTGGCCGACTCGGCCTCGCTCACCGCCGCCCGCTCAGCGGCAACCTTGTTTTTATGCGCCTCTTCAGCCTGCCGTTTTTTCTCGGCCGCGGCATCTTCCTGCCGACGCCTCTCCGCCTCGCCCTCCGCCGCGCGACGCTGTTCTAGCAGCACGCCCACCTCCTTCTTCACGCTCTCCAGCGAGCTCTTGAGCTGCGAGATTTTACGCGGAATTTCGCTGACCCGCCGGTCATAAGCGAAGTTCTTGACCGTCTCCGACAGTTTGTTGGCCGTCTTGACCAGCTCTTCGGCCGCATTTTTTTCGACCAGCGTCATGCCCTCGGCCTGCCTGGCCAACTCCTCCACCTCCGTCAAACCTTTTTCGGCGAAAGCGACCCCGCGCTTAACCTCGTAGGCCACCTCGTACATGCCGCGCACGATCACAATGACAGGGTGCATGTCCGCAGCGGCCTCCGCAGCCGGCTCCGCCGCAGGCTGAGCCTCCGCAGCCGGCTCCGCCGCCGCTTTATCCGCCGCCGCCGGCTTATCCTCAGCAGGTTTATCCGCCGCCGGCTTATCCTCCGCAGGTTTCTTCTCATCCGCCGCCGGCTTCGCGCCGCTTGCGGCCCCATCTTTTGCGGCCGGCGCTTCATCCGCCGCTTTGGCCGGTTCGGCTTCGGGCGGTATCATCGAGGGGCGCGCCTCCTCGCCGAGCGCCTTGACCGCCTCGTCCGCGGCGGCGGCGGCATACTCCAAAGCCTCCGGCAAATGCTTGCGCGCCCGTTCCACCGCGGACCGCGCCGACTCCACCCCTTTTGCGACGGCCGCACGCGCCTCCGATTGGATCTTCTCGATCTGCGCGATTTCAGCCTTTTTCCTTTTGTCCGCAGAATATTTTTTGAACCCGTAGACGCCGCCAGTGACGGACCCGGCCAGAAGCACGACCACGCCCAGAATCGCCAGAATCACATTGCGGACGCGGCGGCCCACATCCTCGGAACTTTCCGCCATCTGCTCGGCCCCGGCTGCCGGGGTCATGCCGGGCGGCAGATCGTTGGCCGTACCCGTGTTTCCAAAAACGCCAGTCACCTTGCTCGCGCCGGTCATGCCCATATTGCCGTTCGTGACTTTCTTGCCCTTGATGACAATCTTCTTGCCGCTCTTACTGACATTGACCGGACCGTACTTGGCGAGATAACGGCGCATGTCGCCCAGCAATGACCCGTATGTCGGATATCGCGTCTGCGGGTCAGCCGCCAGCATCCGCGCCACGATCGCATCGACCGCATCGGGGACATCTGCGCGGATCGTCTTCATCGGCTTGGGATCTGATTCGAAACGCGCCTTCACCACCGCCGTGGCGTCCGCTCCCTCAAAAGGCGGCACGCCGGCAATGGCGTGATACAACGTTCCGCCGAGACTGTATATGTCTGACCTGTGGTCGATTTTCTGACGGCGCACTTTCTCGGGCGCGATGTAGTAAGGCGTCCCCCAAACATCGTTGCCCGGGCCGCTGGCCATGGCCGACAGTCCGAAATCCACCAGCTTCGCGTTCTTGTCGCTGTCGAACAGGATGTTCTCCGGCTTGACGTCGCCATGCACCATGCCGGCGTTGGCCGCCTCTTGCAGGCCCTCCGCGACCTGCGCCCCGACATGCATCGCCACCGCCGGCGACAACGTGCCTTGTTCCGTTATCATCCGATCCAGGCTGCCGCCGGAAACCAGCTCCATCACGATATAAGGCTGCCCCTTTTCCTGTCCGAAAGAGTAGATCTGCGCTATGTTTGGGTGGTTCAGCCTGGCCGCGGCCTGCGCCTCGCGCTGAAATGTCTGCACAAACTTCGGATCATCACCAAGTTTTTTGAGCATGACCTTGATGGCGACATCTCGCTTGAGTGCCTCGTCTCTGGCGCGGTAGACACCGCCCATGCCGCCCGCGCCAAGCATTTGCAGCAAAAGAAAAGGCCCCAGCCGGGCCGGCACCTGAAACTCGCACTCGCACGAAGGGCACTGCACCGAAGCGAAGGCCGGCAAACCGACAACGTCAAGCATCATCTTGCACTTGGGGCATGCCGCGCTGTTGACCGGATCGGTAAGAATAAAAGATAAGTTTTCGCCTTCCATAAAAACAACCTCACTCCGCCCTGCTCGCCTGTTGTCATATCTCAGAAACAAAATGAGTTTTTTATGATGCCTTAATTCGCCTGGTTTGTCTATGGCCAAAATCCGGCACTGTCGGCTTGACTTCCCGCGCCATAATCCTGACAATATTTACATCTTTAAATCTCTTGGGAAAAGGATTAAACAAAATGCGCAATCTCTTTGTTCTGCTGGCGGCTTTGTCGGCATCCTTGTTGGTTTCGGGCTGCGCCTTGGTCAGCAGCCATACATCAGCCGTTGAAGGCGGGACAAAAACCACCGTGGGCTTATTCGCCATTGACAAGGTTGACAACGGCTACCCCATGCTGCCGGTCTACTCGGGCTTCAAGAAGAACTGACCATTCTGAGCCCCTGAAAAAATCTGCCG
>CAYRZP010000028.1:1497-5900 GCA_964428885.1 uncultured Lentisphaeraceae bacterium | reverse complement strand
TGGATGACCTGCCGTTGCGGGCGCGATGCCGACATGCGGCTGCGCGAAGATCTGCGCCTTAAAGCCACGCTGATCGCCAACGCCATAAACCCCGAACACGTTGCCGCCTTGTCTTTCACCGCCGCGGACGAAAGCCTCCACGTTTTCAAGCGCATGCGGCGCCAACTGGCGTCGGCAGCCGGGCTTCTGGGTATCCATGAGATTTACGGCGTCGCCCGCCGCGGCGACAGATTCGTGTTCGGCCCGGCCATCTGCCCGCCGGAACATACTGCGCTGCCACCGCCAGGATCGCCGTTGGAAAAACCGCCGCCTGAACTTGAGCGGATGTTCGCCACCGGCCAGTCAACAACCACAAAACCTTTTTGGGGTGCGGACGGACAGTTCGTGACAGCGTTCGTACCCGTGCTGTCGTCCCGCAGCGGCGAAATCCTGATGGCATTAGGCATCGCCTCCGACGCCAGCTCATGGCAGGCCGTCATTGATGACGCCCGGAGTCCGCCGATCGTCATCACTTTAATATTTCTCGCCATTTTTCTCATCAGTTATCTGGTGATAGTCAAGCGGCAGCGGCTGCGCGAACGCTCACAGCAGTATTTGCCACATGCCGAGACCGCCTTCTGCCTCATCGCGCTGACCATTCTGGCACTTACCTTTGCCAGGCAGGCATATCAGAAGGAGACACGGGAACGCGCTAACGCGTTTGTCTCATCCGCATATTCGCACATGAGTGTCGTTTCACGAAAGTTTATGGAGATTGGCAAGACTCTCGAAGCCATCGAAGGCTTGTTCGCTTCCAGCGATCATGTCAGCAGTCAGGAATTCCACTCTTTCATTCGACAGTTCCTCAAAAACGGCGCTTCCGAGGCATTCGCGTGGCTGCCTGAAGTGCCCGGCTCCGAGCGCGCGGCTTTTGAAGCCGCAGTACGCCGAGAGGGCAAGCCCGGCTTCTCGATCTGGCAGTTGGACAACTCCGCCAAACGCGTCCCCGCCGCCGCGCGGGACATGCACTACCCCGTCCTTTATGTCGAGCCGCAATCCCGCTACGCGCATTTATCCGGTTTTGACATGGGCACATACCCGGGAGTGGGCGAGACGATCCGGTCCTGCATGGACGAGCACCTGCCCACAGCCACCGGCACGATAAGGCTGCTCCACCGGAACGGCAGCGCCTGTTCGCTGGTGATCTTCTTCCATCCCGTCAAAAACATCTCCCGCAAAGGTTTATTGACGGCTAATGTGCGGCTGCAGAACCTGATAAGCATGCCGGCCTACAAGATCGGATCGCTCACCAAGCATCTGTCGGCCGAACTTTTCCAGTTGGAACAGGGCGCCCCGCCGGTGTTCCTGACCTCAACCGAAAACACGCCGTCGCTACTGGCGGACGGCTGGAGCAACAAGCATGGCGACAGACTCAGCATCAAGGTGCCCATTTTCTGTTTCGGCAAAACTTACGCTCTGGTGATCAGCGCCAAACCGGAATGGTTTAAAAACTACCCCATCCACCAACACAAGATCATCCTGCTGGGCGGAATGCTGCTGACCGCCGCGGTGACGATCATGGTCGCGCTGCTGACGAACCGACGCGCATTCTTGGAACAAAAGGTAATGGATCAGACAACCGATCTGAGACGTGGGCGCGACAACCTCAGCGCCGTTTTTGACGCCGCGCCCGCCGCCATGTTGGTGACCGACGGCAACTCTGATATCGTCGATGCCAACCTGGGCGCCGAGAAACTGTTCAGACGAAAAATCCAGAACCTTCAACATCCCCGGCTCGGCCATCTGATCGGCTGCCTGCATTGCCAACGCCCCGAGCTGCGCTGCGGCGAAACCGTTTTCTGCCATGAGTGCCCTTTGAATAGCGCCGTCAAAAGCGTTATCGCCGGCGGGGAGCCAGTTTGCAACCAAGATGTGAACGTGCGCATCAAGGCCGGCGAGGCGGAAAAGCAGGTGTGGCTGCGGGTCAACGCCACTCCGGTGACCTTCAGCCGACAACCGCATGTGCTGATCTCGCTGCACGACATCACCTGCGAGATCGAGATGCAGCAGCAACTCCAGCAGGCATCAAAAATGGACGCCATCGGCCGGCTGGCGGGCGGTGTCGCCCACGACTTCAATAATCTGCTGCAGGCCATACTCGGCTTCACCGAGCTTTTGCTCAGCGGGACTGACAAAAAAGACCATCAATACAATGATCTGAAACAGATCGAGAAAGCGGCCAGACGCGCGGCAGACCTAACCAGCCAGCTTCTGGCTTTCAGCCGCAGGCAGAATATCGAGCCGCGCCCGATCGACATAAACGAGGCGGTCAGAACCACGGATATGATGCTGCGGCGCATCCTGGGCGAAGACATTGAAATATTCCACAACCTTGACCCTGACATTCACCCGGTGCTGGCCGACCCGACCCAAGTCGAGCAGGTTATCATCAATCTGGCGGTCAACGCCCGCGACGCCATGCCCCATGGCGGCCGCCTCAGTTTCAGCACGTCTCTCGCCCGTTTCAGCCAGGTTGACACACTGCTGATTCCGGAATCCCTGCCGGGATCTTTCGTCTGCCTTTCTGTGGCCGATTCCGGAACGGGTATCAGCCGCGAAAATTTGCCACACATATTTGAACCGTTTTTCACAACCAAGCTAAGCGGCAAGGGCACCGGCCTCGGCCTATCGGTGATCTACGGGATCGTCAAGCAGAACGGCGGATGGATCAACGTTTACAGCGAACCCGGACAAGGCTCAAACTTCAAGATATATTTGCCCGCAACCGACCAGCCGGTCGGAGAACAAAACGAAGAGCCTTCTCATCCGCTGCCCATCTCCCTGCCGGGACTCGGCAAGCATATACTGCTCGTCGAAGATGAGCCGGAAGTGCGTGATCTGGTCTCGCTGATTCTGCGGGGCGCGGGTTATAAGGTCACGGCACATGACAGCGCGGCCGCGGCCATCGCCGCCTTTGAGCAGAACCCCGGCGGCTTCGACCTTTTGTTCAGCGACATCGTACTGGGCGGCATGAACGGCGTTGATCTCGCGTGCCTGCTGAGAAAACGCCGCCCCGACCTGCCGGTGCTGCTCTGCAGCGGTTACACCGACGAACGGGTGCGGTGGGAACTGATCCAGCAGGAGGGGTTCATTTTTCTGACGAAACCTTGCCCCTCCGCAAAAATGCTCATTGTCATCGAAGAGGCGCTCCGGCAAGTTCGCCCCGAAACAAACTAGGCCCGCCACTGCGCCTTCGGCCTGCCCGGCAAACGCCGCGGGCCGGTTCTCATTTTACCATTCGACGCCTCTGCGGGCCTGAAAGCCGGCGTCCATGGCGTGTTTGACGCTCTCTATGCGGCTGACCGTGTCCGCCGTATCGATCAGCTCGGGGCACGCGTCGCGGCCGGTCAACACCACAACCTTGCCGCCCGACGACGCCTCCACCGCGCCGCGTACCTGCGACGCTTCCAGCAGGCCGCAAGCCACCGCGCCGCATATCTCATCGAGCACCACCATGTCATAGGCGGGGTCGCGCAGCCTGGCTGCCGCCAGCCGCAACCCTTCCCGGGCCGCCTCACAATGAGCCTCGGACACCCGCCCCCCGCGCTCCCTCACAAACCCCTTTCCGCAAATATGCAGCTCGACCCCCGGCAGCAACGGCAGGGCGCGTGCCTCGCCGGTGTCGCGCCTGCTCTTGATGAACTGGATCACGCAAACCTTCAGCCCGTGACCGGCAGCCCGCAGCGCCATGCCCAATGCCGCGGTGGTCTTGCCCTTGCCGTCACCTGTGATCAGCAGCACCCGCCGGCGATGCGCCTCTGCCGCCGGCGCCGGGTTTTGTGGACTTGGAAACCGGCTCTTCATATGGTATAAATTGAAGCTGTTTCAGACACACCAGCCTGCGTGTCACACCATGTTCGCTTTCGTCCATTTAAAAATAAACTTTCGGGACCGTTACGTCACTACGTAATTTGTCGCGCATATTCCGCCATGTCCGCTTTCCAAACGATTTTATTCGACGCGCGCACCGCCACCAGCGAATATCCGGGGCTCAACCGCTACATCCGTTCGCTGCTCGCCTCCATGCTGCCGCTGCTGCGGGAAAACGAGCGCCTGCACGTGGTCCTGCCGCCGGACACAAAGATAGACTTCCTCACGCACCCGCAGGTGATCACCCACCCCACCGACCACGAGATCACCACCTTCCGCTCGCATTGGCAGACCTACCGCCTGGAACGCCGCGTCAAGCCGCAGGTCTATCACGCCCCCTGCATACTCACGCCTTTGAGGGTCCCGGGCAAACTGGTGCTGACCGTGCACGAACTGATGCCGGTCTCCCATCCGCAATACAGCAGCGGCCTGCACACCAAGCTGTTCTGGCGGCTGAATGTCCGGCGCGTGCTGATGCATTGCCGCAAACTGAT
>CAYRZP010000028.1:0-1397 GCA_964428885.1 uncultured Lentisphaeraceae bacterium | reverse complement strand
CCGACCCGACCGCCTCGGTGCCGCTGGTGATCGCCGGATACAACAACAGCGAAAGCCACTTGCGCCGTGAAGCCGAGCAGATCGGACTCGCGCAGCGCGTGATATGGCTGAACGATTTTCCGGAAGCGGATCTCCCGGCGCTCTACGGCGCGGCGCACGCCCTGCTGTTCCCCAGCCTGGTGGAAGGTTTCGCCTTCCCGGTGCTGGAAGCCATGGCGTGCGGCACGCCGGTGATCTGCTCGGCCTTGAACGTGCTGAAAGAATTCACCGCCGGCGCGGCCAAGATCGTCCACCCGACCGACTGCCAGGAATGGCAACGCGCCATCGAAGCCGCCCTGGTGTCGCTGGACTGGCATGACGTTTACAGCCGCAAGGGACGTGAACGCGCTGCCGCTTTCTCATGGCGCCAGACCGCCGAGGAGACGCTTGAGGTCTACCGCCAATTGTACCCGCGCCGACAAAGGCTATCGACACCGGATGCCTCAAAGAGCTAAAATTCAGAATCTTTTTTGTAAGGAGCGTTTAAATATGGTCAAAGCCTGTGACTTGAAAAGGGGCAACCTGGTGGGAATCAACGGCATGCCGCATGTGGTCGAAGAACTCAAGGTCTCAACGCCCAGCGCCCGCGGCGCCGCCTCGATTTACCGCTTCCGCTTCCGCAACCTCGTCTCCAAAGCCAAGCAGGACGTCTCCTGCAAGGGCGACGAGAGTTTCGCCGAGATCGATTTCGAAAGGCGCCCGGTGCAGTATCTTTACCGCGACGCCGACTCCTACACCTTTATGGACACTGAGGACTTCTCCCAGTTCTCCCTGCCGCAGGACACTGTCGAGGAGCAGGCCCGCTTCCTGGTCGAGGACATGGAGGGCATCTTCGCACTGCTGTCGGACGGGAAAATACTGACAATCGAGATGCCGCAAAAGGTCGAGCTCAAGGTCACATCCTGCGAGCCGGTCATGAAAGGCGCGACCGCCGCGTCGCGCAGCAAGCCCGCGACCTGCCAGACCGGCCTGATCGTGCACGTGCCCGAATATCTCGAGGCCGGCGAGAGCATCATCGTGGACACCGCCACCGGCGAGTTCCTCTCACGCGCCAGCACTGGCAGATTCTGACATGCCCCGCAACCCACGCAAACGACCGCAACCAGGAGTGCAAAAATGAACAGCGACCAAGTCAAATCCGGTTTCCAACGCGCCCCCCACCGCAGCCTCTTCATGGCCATCGGGGTCAAGAAAGAGGATTTCGGCAAACCATTCATCGGAGTCTGCAACTCTTACACCGACATCATCCCCGGCCACTGCCACCTCAGCAAGGTCGGCGAGTATGTCAAAGAGTGCATCCGCGAGGCCGGCGGCGTCCCGTTCGAGTTCAACACCATCGGCATCTGCGACGGCATCGC
>CAYRZP010000027.1:0-20199 GCA_964428885.1 uncultured Lentisphaeraceae bacterium | reverse complement strand
AATAGGAGCTTCCCAAGCTTCTTACGTGGGTTCGATTCCCATCGCCCGCTCCAGTCTCTTTTCCCCTTGTGCAGCAAGGGGTTTTGTTTTAAAGATCGCAGCTTAAGACGACAGTTACACCTCAAGGCGTCATACGGCTCCGCGTCACGGGAAGTTGATGCGGTAGAAACGCGCCGGCATTCCGGAAGCGTCCGGATCGGTGAAGTTCAGGAAGCCGCTCCCGTCCAGCGCCGTCTCTACCACTGTGTCCCACACACCTGTACACAGGTTCCCGACCGCCTCGATCATCACCGGTATGCCAGCCGTGCCGGCGACCTTGAAACCGAAACCTCCCGGCCCGAAGCCGAAGGTCGCGCCTGACTGAACCGCCGGGTTCCACAACACTGCCGGACGCCCCCCGAAAGTGCCGCCCCATCCGTCCGTGCCCGGCATGTAATAGACGGTCAACGACATGCCGTCAAAAAGTGTGCCTGGCGCTGTCGGCGCGTCCCCGGCGAAAAAGGCCCTCTCCAGAGCGTCCGATCCCGCAAAGGCGCCAGCCTCGATGTTCGTGACCGAAGCCGGCATCAGGACACTGACCAGTCCCGCGCTGCTGATCGCGCCTGTCGCGATTCCAGACACCGTCATGCCGTCCAACTCGGACGGCAACACAAACCGGTCGCCGGCGACCACATAGCCGGTGATGGTGACGCTGCCGTCACCCTCCTCACGGTAAGTGTAACGCGGACGCACCGTCAGCGTCAGCACAGGCCCGAGCGCGTGGCGCGTGTCATTCGTGTCAATGACCACCGCCGCCAGCGTGTAGCTGCCGGCCTCCAGAATGCCAAGGTCCGTGAGGTGCGTCGGCTGATACTCCCCCGCTTGAGTGGCAAGCACGGTGTCCTCGGCGAAATCAGTCCAGCGGTGCCACGTCCCTGAAGACATGCTAAGGTCATCCAGCCAGACGCCTCCGTCAGTGTAATAGCTTCCGCTGCTAAGTTCAAAACGGAGTGACACGCGTTTGCCGGCGTACGCGCTCAAGCTGACATTGTATGATTGAAATGAATTCTGGTATTGGTCGTGCCACTGTGACAGTGTCGTGAACGTCTCGCCCCCGTTCGTGGAGATTGATACCGAGAAGGTGGCCGTGCCGAGTCGGTACTTCATCCAAAATGTCAGGGAGGTGCCGGAAACTGGAACGAACTCGTCGTTGAGTGTCAGGCAGGTGTATCCGTTGGGGCCGGTGAACCAGCAATTGCCGGAATGCCCGCCGGAAACAAGCGACCACCCGCTCGAAGTCGTGTGCTCCAGACTCTCCGCGGAAGAGCTCCATGTGCCGCCCTGCTGCTCCAGGCGCTGGATCATCAGGCTGGAGGCCTCTCCCTCCCGTTTGACCGGCAACAGCCAATTGAGCTGCGCCGGCTCATCATCCACGGCGGCGGCCGACCGCTCAACCGGCAGCGCCAGCAGCATCGGGCGGATCGAGGTGCAGCCGTAAGAAAGCGGCGAGCCCGTGACATCGTTCGCAGAAAACCAGCCGTTGTTATCGCCGCCCCAACCGTAGTTGATGTGGTAGGTTATCGTGCCGTTGTCGTTCATCCACCCGTCCGCCACGATCGCGTGCCCGGGTATCGCGACCACCGCCGGATAGCCGTTCTTCAAATCCGCGTCCAGACGCGGCAGCAACAAAGTCTGGCTGCCGGAATAAACCGGCTGCTCGAAATAAAGGTACTGATTAATGCGCTCGCCTAGCGTCTGAACGCTCGACGATGTCCCGCCGCTCTCGTAGTCGGCTTCCGCAGCCACCCCCAGCCGGCACATGAGATCCGCCACGGCGGTGTCGCCCTCCTGCTCCTCCTCCCACCAGTCGTACTCCGTCTGCATCGCGCCCCAGTCGAAAGGAGTTGAGAAAACCGCATTGTGCGCGCCCGTGACGCTGCCGTCCGAGTCGGTGTAGGCGTGAGAGCCGTGGCCGTAAAGCGGCCAAAGGTGATAATAAAGCACCTGCGCAAAAGCCGTGGGCGTACAGCCTGTCGGCACGCTGTTGCCATAGCCGAGCCAGGGGTCCGGGTCCTCGGGACAATATAGGTTATAAGGGTTGCACTGGTCCCAAACCGTTTCAAGATACGGCCCGTACTGCTCGAAACTCAGCAAGCCCGGCTGGCCGGAACGCAGATAGGTCAGATCGGGCTCACCCGCGGCGCCCATGTCCGCCAGTTTCAGTCCTGTCCGCTCGGACTGCGCCAGCAGCAGTGCGCGGAAGCTGTTGTCGGGAAGGTCGTCGAGGCTGACACCGGAAACGGCGCTGAACGCCACCGCCAGCGGCAAACGGTCGTCGCTGTTGAGCACCGCATACCCGCGCGGCGACAAACATACCACATAGACGTGATACGCGGCTTCCGCGGAAGGAAACCATTCCACAGACCTGACCGTCCTTCCGGCGGCCACGCCCATCACCGGATGTTCCCGCATCCAGACCGTCATCCGGCCGAGCGCCTCGCGCTCGGAAAGCGGCGCGCCGGAAACCGGCAAGACCCCGCAGAAGGCCAGGCCTGCCCCCAGCAAAGCCATGCGCAACACGACAGTATGAACCGATTGACCAACGCTAAACAACTTCGCCTTCATTGTTCGCCTCCCAGTCTACGACAACCGCATCACCGCACATCCCGCGGCTTGAGCACCATCAAGCCCTTGGTCATGGCCCACGCCTTATCGAGCGGCAGACGCTTCAAGGCGTGACGCGGACCCCAAGAGTCTGAATAAAGCAGCTCCTGGCGCTTCTCGTTGTAACCTATGATCAGGCGCACATGGCCGTAGATTCCGGGCTGTCCCAACTCAGGCACTTCCGGATACATGCCAACCAGACACGACCAAAGCAGAGGCACCCCTTGATCGGTATAGTTCTTGATATGCCTCACAAACTGGTTCATGCCTTGACGCTGAGCGCTTCTGGATGCCAGAAGAATCTCAGGATCCATCGCGCGCCAAAGCGCCTGCATGTCCACGACATAAGCACTGGTGAACTCTTTCCAGTCTAACACCGCCGCCTTTTTCTTCTTGGCCACGGCGTTATACTGGTCAATCTGTTTGACGTGCTCGCTGCGCTCGAAATCGCCGCCTGAGTCACAGGATATCAGATCACGCTTGTCGATCTGGAACTGCCTGCCGATTTTGCCCACGGCCGTGGCCATGCCCTCGAGCGTGGTGCCGCCCTCAGCCGCGGTCTCGGCAAGCTGCGCGATCTGATGCTGGTCGACATCCACCCCATAATATCTCAGTATGCGCTCGGAGGACGCCGCCGCGCAATAGCCTTTCTGCCCCTGATCAACCATCGGCACATTTGCGATCCACACATCCCCACCCGGCTCGCGTGTCACGTTCGACTTGACCGCCCTTCCGCTTTTGGCCCTCCCGGAGGCCATACCGCCGGACAAGGCCGTCGCTTGGCTACCGCCGCCGCGCCGCGGCAGCATGACGACCTTTATGTACTCCGCCCCGTACCCCACGCTTCTGCCGCCAGAACGGTGCGGCTCGACATAAGCCCATTCCAACTGCATACCAGGATCGGATTTAATCCATTGATGACGATTGACCATATAATTCGCCCGCTCGCTGGTATTTTTGCCGGTCACGCCGCTGTCATGGAAAAATCCGCTTATGCCGGACTTGGCCTTATCGACCAATGCCTCAAAAGCCTCGCGGTCTTTCACACCCGCGTCACCCTTGTTGTAGATCGAGACCTCGATCCTCCGGAGCGAGGAGTCAGCAAAGTAAACGCGCGTCTCGAAAACCTGCTGCCCGAAAAACCGCAACCGCTCTTTGTCGGACGACATCGCGGTGACCTTGCCGTCAAGAAGCCGAAACCCGTAGGTCTGATACTTTCCCATGAAGCTTTCGGCATCATCGCTCCAATTCTTAGGCTTGCCGAAAACCTCTCCGAAATCCACGTCCTCCGCCCGCGCCGATACCGCGCAGACCGACGCCATGAACGCAAAAACTATCCGATAAAAGCGCATACTCGTCCGTAACTTTGCCGTGTCGAAAGCGGTAACGTCCTTGCCCCGAACGGGCCGCGGACGGTTCGGGGAAGCGTCCCTACCTGTGGCCATCACAACATCAAGCCTGCCACGGCCGCACCGATCACCGGCGAGTCTTCAATCCGCACCAATTCATACGCGAGGTTCAGCGGATCGAGCAAGTCGCGCAGCTCGCGGCGCACACGGTTCTGGAAATCAGCCGTTAAAGTGCGGTAATAAGTCGAACCGTCAACGTTTACGCAGACCGGACGCGCCGGATCTTTGCCCTCGCCGGTCTTGATTATAGCCGAAGCGAGGTTGACCGCGGTCAGCACAGCCGCGCGCTCATAGAGCGGCTTGCATAGCGTGACGACAGCCGCGCGGTCAGCGTCGCTGAAAACCTGGTCCAAAAAAGGATTGTCGGGGGATGGGGCGTTCCCGCAGAAATCGTCCAGATGTTTGCTGGAAACCGTCTCCCACCGCTCCAGCCGAGCCGCCGCCGCCGGCGTGAAAAAGTTCTCTTTAGCGGCGGCTTTCAGGACCGCATGGCCGAGCGGACCTAGATACGCCCCTGAGATCATCTTCTCGAACATGTAATGCCCAGGATCGCGCGTGGCACGGTCTAAAGCCTTGTCGAAAACCGTCTGGCACACACGCCCGAACGAGCCTGACTCGACGTTGATGGCCATCGAACCGCGCCGGTTCAGGTCAGAGCGTTTTGTGATTCGGGAATTGTGTTCAACATAGGCCGTGTTAGTGCCGGTCCCCAGGATGAACCCGACATACGCCGAGTAACCGCGCGAGTCGCCCACGCTCTTGCCGGCCAACAGCGTTGCGACCGTGTCGTTCAGTATCACCACATTGCGCACGTACCCGCGCCGGGCCAGCTTGCGTTTGAGGCCGGCGCCAATCAATTGCCCTTCCACTTCCGGCGCTTTGATCTGCTTGCTCCAGCGTATCAAGCGCGCGTCGCAGTCCGGCGTCACCTCCGCCGCATAGGAAAAGCAGAATCCGATATTGTCCGAACGTTCTGCCAAAGGCAGCACGAACTCGGCGAAAGCCTCAAAAAAGTCTTCAGCCCCGATCTCCGCTTTGGTGCCGGGCATCTCGCTCTTACTGAACTCGCCGATCTCGGCTTTGCCTTGCCCGTCCAGCGTAACCACAGCCGCGCGGAGGTTCGTGCCGCCCGCATCCAGCACCACCACGGGCGTGCCGGTCTTGACCGGCCGGTCAATCGAGATGAAGGAAGGTATCATCAAAAGTGAAGACGGACGCCCTGCCAGACCGGCATCCATCTCCTCCTCAAAGATTTTAAGCAGCTCGGCGCGGTCCACCCCGCCTACATCCAGACCATTGCGTTGCAGAAATTCCCGTTCACGATTCAACATCATCATCTCTCCATTAAAAGTTATACGATATATTTTGGTTACCCTCATGCCCTTTGTCAATCCCGACGTATAAATCGGGCGCGAGGCTTGGCTTTTTCTTTTTGGCAAAAGAAAAATACCTGCCCCGGGCTAGATTGATCTCGTTTGAATCTTGACGGACGTATCCCGGAGCTTTACGCTTTAAATTTAAATGTAGCTCAACCCTTTGCCAACATCGGGGTATACCGCCATGCCTGACACAAAACCAGCCGCCGGACCGTCCGCGCCAGAGCATCCGACAGCGCAACGCCTTCCGTCCGAGACACTGACGCTCTGGAGCAGCGCCGTGCGACCGGGCGCAGATTCCGCACAGACCGTGTCGGCTAAACCGCAGGCCACGCTGACAGGCACCCGCCTTAATCTCAATCTTAAGCATGTCAGAGAAGCCGGTCAGCATGCCAACGCTGACAGCGCGACAGAAAACCGAACCCCTGATTTCGAATTGATCAGAATACTCGGCGAGGGCGGCATGGGATTGGTGTATCTGGCCCGGCAAACCTCGATCGACCGGCAGATCGCCCTTAAGATGCTGCGGCCTGACCGCAGCGGCGACGAGGCCTGCCGCAAGGCCCTTCTGGACGAGGCCGCGATCACAGGACACCTGGATCACCCCAACATCGTGCCGGTGCATGATCTCGGCTGCGACGACCGGAACCGCCTGTTCTACGTGATGAAGGAGGTCAAGGGCCAACGTTGGTCAGAAACCTTGCAACATAAAAGCCGGCGTGAGAATCTCGACATTTTCCTGCGCGTGTCAGACGCCATTGCTTTCGCCCACACCCGCGGCGTGATCCACCGCGACATCAAGCCCGGCAACATCATGCTGGGAGACTTCGGCGAGGTGATCGTCATGGATTGGGGCCTGGCATGCTCTGCCGGCACAGATTCACCCGCCAGCCGGATCTCGCAGGATACGGCTTTGTGCGGCACGCCGGCTTACATGGCGCCTGAAATGGCCTTGGCCGACATCGCGCGCATCGGCAAAACCAGCGACATCTACCTGCTCGGCGCCATGCTCTACGAGATTGTCACGGGACACCCGCCGCGTTCCGAACGCGATCCTCTCGCCTGCCTGTTGCAGGCTGCGGAAAACCGCATTGAGCCGTCGGACCGCGACGACGAACTGGTCGAGATCGCGCTGAAAGCCATGCGCGCTCTCCCTGAAGAACGTTATGGGTCTGTCAAGGAACTGCAGAATGCCGTGCGCGAATACCAGTCGCACGCAGAGAGCATCACGCTGTCAGACCGCGCCCGGGCCGACTTGGATCTCGCGCGCCAAAGAAATCAATATGAACTTTTCAGCCGCAGCGTCTTTGGATTCAGCGAGGCCCTGGCTCGCTGGCCCGGCAACACGCGTGCCGCGAATGGCCTGGTTGAGACGCGCAAAACATACGCCGAATGCGCCCTGTCCAGAGGCGACCTTGAACTGGCACTTTCGGCGCTCGCCGAAGACGGCTCATTGGCCGGTTTGCGCGACCGAGTCGCGGCGGCCATCCGCGAACGCGACTCACGGCAGCAGCGCATGCGCGCCCTGAAGCGCACCTCTGCGGTACTCGCCGCGAGCGTGGTGCTGTCGCTGGTTGCGGGCTTCATACTTGTGAAACGCCAGCGTGACCGCGCCTTGATCGCCGAAACCCGTCAGGCTGAAGCCCGGCGCCAGGCCGAGAACCTGATCGACTTCATGACATTCGATCTGCGCGTCAAACTTTCCGGGCTAGGCAGACTAAGCCTGCTGGACGACATCAATCAGGCGGTGGAAGCGTATCATCGCAGACACGACGCTGAAATGGACTTCGCCGGCAAGAAGCTCACGGATTCAGAGCTGCGGCGGCGCTCCGCCAGCCAACACAGCATCGGCGACGTGCTCCGCGCCCAGGGCAATCCCAAGGACGCTTTGTCAGCTTACAGGGAGGCGCTGAAAGCTTACGTCACCATGGCTGAGCGCGCACCCGGCAAAACCGGCGCGCAGCGCGATCTTTCGGTCAGCCACATCAAGATCGGCGCGGTTCTGCGCGAGTTGGGCTGTCTCCGGGACGCGCTGGATGAATACCGCAAGGCCCAGTTTATACTTGAGCGTGTCACCGGCAACACCCCTGGCGACAGCGGATCACGGCGCGACCTCGCTTTGAACCATATCAAGATCGGCGAAGTTCTGCGCGAACTCGGCAAATTGGGCGAGGCATTGACATCGTTCCGCAAGGCATACTCGCTGTTGGAGCAACTGAAGGCTGCCTCTCCGAAGAACGCCGCTTGGTTAAGCGATCTGGCCTACAGCCATAACTGCATCGGAGACGCCCTGCGCGAGCTGGGCAGTTTGGGAGAGTCTTTGCAGGCCCACAGACAGGCTTTGGCAGTCCGCGAAAAACTTGCGCGCGACGACCCGCGCAACGCTGATCTGCAGAGCGGCCTTGCGGCCTGCCACGCCAACATCGGCGAGATCCTTCTGGAACTGGGGCGCCACGAGGACGCTCTGGCGACTTTCAGGCAGGCTTTCGGCATCAGAGAACGTCTGGCCCGCAGCGATCCGGAAAACGCGCTCTGGCAGAGCGATCTGTCGGTCAGCCAAATCAACATCGGCGACACTCTGTGCGCACTCGGCAAGCCGGACGAGGCTTTGGAAGCCTACCGCCTGGCCATGTCCGTCCGCGTACGCATGGCCAACAGTGACCCCGACAACAAGGTCTGGCAGCGTGAGCTGGCCGTGAACAGCATCCGGCTCGGCGACGCCATGCTGGCGCAGAGCCAGAACGCGCCGGCATTGGAAGAATACCGCAAGGCCACTGAAGTCTTGGGGCAACTGGCAGTAAGCGACCCGGATAACGCCGGATGGCAACGCGACCTGTCAACCGGCCACATCAAAATCGCCGCAGTATTGCGCGACAATCTGAATCTTGAAAACGCGCTTGCCGAATACCGTACCGCACAGTCGATCCTGGAACGCCTTGCCAATATTGATCCCGGTAACGCGTTATGGCAGCGCGACCTTTCGGTGATACATATAAACATCGGCGACATACTGCGGCTGCAAGAAAAACCCGGCGAGGCGCTGACCGCCTACTGTCAGGCTCTGGCCTTCCGCGAACGCCTGGCCGACAGCGACCCGGCCAACACCGGCTGGCAGAGCGACCTGGCGGTCGCTTATTTCAAGGTCGGCAACGCGTATTCCGCCCTCGGACGGCTTGCGGAAGCTTTGACCGCATACGGCAAGGCGCGTGCCATCCGCGAGCGTCTGACCCAGACCAACCCGGTACACACCGGTTGGAAGCGCGGCCTGACCCTCTGCCAAGAGCGCATCGCCGAGATTGAAGCGCGCCTGCGACAACCCAAAGACTGATGCGTAATCGGTTGGTGTCAGACGGGGCGGTGTGAGATTTTACTTTGTCGCATCTAGGTTGCGGTCTCTGACCGCATTAGTTGAGACTGAATCATACAATGCACTCTGCACCTTGACATCCTTGCGAGAATGATGCATTATGCGTTCAAAAAAAAGAAAGCGTTCTGACATTATGAAAACAATGACCATTCGAAACATACCTGATAGTGTTTACGATGAGATTGCAAAGAGTGCGCAAGCCGAACACCGCAGCCTTCAAGAACAGGTCCGACGAATCTTAATAAATGACGCTGCCCTTCGATCAGGCTCGGTCTGCGAAAAAGCGGCTGAGTACAGAAGAATGCTTGAGGGACGAGCATCAGGAAAGAGTGTTGTTGAGGATCTTCAGGAGGACCGCCAAAGATGATCGCCGTTGTCGATACATCCGCTGTATTTCGCCTTTTCATTCCGGACGGGCCGATTCCTGATGGGCTTGAAAAGTTTTTTCGTGGTGTCGAGACAGGATCAAACACTGCCATCGCCCCAGAGCTTCTTATGGTTGAAATAATCAATGTTGTGATCAAAAAGCAACGCCGGAATGAACTCGCCCCGAATGAAGCAAACACGCTGATATCTTTGCTTAAACAGATGCCTATCCGATATTTCAGACACCATTCACTACTCAACAGCACACATAAGATCGCTTTTGAAACCGGACTCAGCGCATACGACGCGATGTTTCTGGCGTTAGCTCAAGAGCGGGGCGCGACACTTTTTACCGCCGACAACAAACTTCAGTCGGAAGCGGAAAATAGAGGGCTTGCTCCCCGCCCTCCCTTAGGGTAATTTCAACACCGTTTCAGGTGGTACACTTTTGGGCTTCCACAAAATGTGTGGGTTAAAAACAGTTTGCTTTGCTTTCGCAACACCACTGCCCTATTATTCCCGCCCATGAGTTCCAGACGCGAAGCCATATTCGTCATAACCAACTGGTTGCAGACCGAGTCTTTTCCGGACCGCCTTATCAGCGACTCGCCTGACCGCGCCTTCGTCACGGACTTGGTCTACACCACCGTGCGCCGCTACCGCACACTTGACTGGGTGTTGCGCAAGTTCGTCAAGAAAATGCCGCGGGGCGAGACCGGCGCAGCGCTGTTGACCGGCGCATGCCAGATCCTGTTCATGCCTAAAGTGGCCGATTACGCCGCCGTGAACGAGAGCGTCGAGGCCGCCAAAATGGCGTCAAAGAAAACCTCCGGGCTGGTCAACGGCGTTTTGCGCAACCTGCTGCGACAGCGCGACGCCGTGCTGGCGGAACTCGCGGCCCAGCCGCTCGGCATCCGCCTCTCGCACCCCGATGCGCTGATCACGCGCTGGATCGGATGTTTCGGCGCGGACGAGACCGCCGCGCTCTGCGAGTGGAACAACACACCCGCCGACACCTTCCTCGCCCACCCGCCTTCATCCGACCGTCCGTCTTACACTCTGCTTGCCCGCGGCACACGCGTGGAAAACGCGCCGGGCTATGCCGAGGGCGCATTTATCGTGCAGGACCCCGCCACCGCCGCCAGCCTTGACCTGCTGGACGCACGTCCCGGCATGCGGGTGCTCGACGCCTGCGCCGCGCCCGGCGGTAAGACCGTGCAGATTGCCTGGCGCATGGGCCCGCCGGTCTCAGCGGACCATAAACTGGTGGCACTGGATCTGCACGAGGACCGCCTGGCGACGTTAAGATCCAACCTTGAGAGAACCAGACAGACGTGGGTCGTTGCCGCGCAGGCTGACCTGACAGAAGACCCGCAGAGCCTTAGGGAAAGGTTCGGCCAATTCGACCGCATCCTCCTGGACGCGCCGTGCTCCAACACCGGAGTGCTGCGACGCCGGCCGGACGCGCGCTGGCGCTGGACCGCCAAACGTATGAAACAACTGGCCGCGACGCAATACCAAATGCTCGAGAACCTGCTCCCGCTGCTGGCCGACGGCGGACGCCTCGTCTACTCCACATGCAGTCTGGAGCACGAGGAGAACCGACGGCAGATCACCCTTCTGCGCAAAGCGCATCCGGAACTGGTCTGTACGGGTGTGGAAGAGCGCATACCCACACGCTCTCGCACCGACGGGGCCTTCGCCTGCGCCTTGGAACGCCACGCCTAACGGATCCGGCCCACGCGCGGCGAGGTGAACGGCCAGTAAACCGTCGTGGCCGGCCCCAGCAGATTGCGCTCCGGCACCGGCCCCCAGTAACGGCTGTCAAAACTGTTGAACGAATTGTCGCCCATCGCGTAATACTGGTCGCCTTTCAACAGCACCAGGTCGTCCTCATCCGCCAGAGACTTGCCCGTCAAATAAACCTGCCTGGTCCCGCTGGGATTGAAGCCTGAATACGAAGGTCCGCCCGGACGCACCGGCTCACGAGCGGCTATCTGCGCCATCCGCGCCGGCTCTCTGACAATCTTCCCGTCGACGATCAGGTCCGGCGCCTTAATCCTTATAGTCTCGTTCGGCAAGCCCGTCATGCGTTTGATGTAGTGCGTGCCCTGCTGCAGCGCGGTGATGCCGTTTGTGGAAAAGACCATGATCTCGCCGCGCCGCGGATGCCTGAAATTCCACAGCCAGCGGTTGACGAAAACGAAATCACCCGAGATCACCACGCCGCACCACAGCAGCTCGCCGGCCTTGACCACCGCCCCGTCGCTGACGCCGCCTTTCAGACGGACCGGACGCCGATAACCGTCGGTCTCAACCGCGTCGCTCGGCACATAATGCGGCACGCCCGCCACAACCACCGGCACGTAACCCGGCTTCTTGCTGCTGTCGCCGTGCATGAAACGGACTGTGCCGGAAACTTTGGAGCGCACGATCTTCAAAGACTCGCCGGTCAACAGCCACTTGGCGAATTTGAAGGGATGGCGGTCCAGCAGCGTCGCGCTCTCCGGATCACGCGTTTCAGAATGGATGCCGTAAAGCGTCGGCTGCATGGAGCCCGTCGGAATTTTGAACGGCTGGTAGAAATAGGCGCGGAAAGCCATGGCCACCGAGATGGCCACCACCAGCACGTCGAAGTTCTCGCGGAAACCAGCGAACGGCTTGGTAGGCTGCAGCTTGTTCATGCATTCCTCCAGCGCCGTTCCCGCGGTCTCCATCGCGGTTGTGTCAGCGCCGCGGCAGGCCTCGCGCGCATGCCGCACATGCTCGTCAAGGAAAGCCAGATCGCCGCTGTCCATAATGTCTTCACGGCTGCACCGCAGCGTCTTCGCGCTGTGCAGCAAGGCCTTGACCTGTTTTCTGATTTTCCGCCTTTTCAAATAACTCATCATATTCAAACCTTGTTAATGTCCAAAAGTCCGTGATAGAAGATAGAAGTTTTTTGCGTTAAACCTGTCTCAATTTCCTCCATCCTCAATCGTCTGTCGCTGTGCCTTTGAGCACGGCGATGAAAGCCGACTGCGGCACGTTCACCTGCCCGAACTCTTTCATGCGCGCCTTGCCGGCCTTCTGTTTCTTCAAAAGCTTCTGTTTGCGCGTCACATCCCCGCCGTACAGTTTGGCCAGCACGTCTTTACGGAAGGCGCGGATGTCCTCGCGCGCGATGATGTTGCGCCCGATCGCGGCCTGCACCGGGATCTTGAACATGTGCGGTGGGATCGTCTCGGCCAAGGCCTTGCACATCTGCCGTCCGCGCGCCACCGCCTTGTCGCGGTGCACCAGGCTGGAAAAAGCGTCCACGACCTCGCCGTTGAGCAGAATGTCCATCTTGACGATGTCGCTCTCCTGATATCCGGCCGGCTCGTAGTCCATAGAGGCGTAACCGTGGCTGACGCTTTTGAGCATGTCGTGAAAGTCGATCAGCACCTCGTTCAGCGGCAGTGTGCACGTCAGGATCACGCGGCGCGCGTCCAGGCTCTCGGTCGCCTTGACCTCGCCGCGACGCTCCAGCACGATGCGCATCATGTCGCCGATGCAAGAGCTGGGACAGATGATCGTGGACTTGATCATAGGCTCTTCGATCCGCTCGATGTTGGTCACGTCCGGCAGACGCACCGGATTGTCTATGTCGAGAGTGCTGTCGTCGCGCAGCAAAATCCGGTAGATCACGGACGGGTGTGTGCTGATGATGTCGAGGTCGAACTCGCGCCGCAACCGCTCCAGCACCACCTCCATGTGCAGCAGTCCCAGAAACCCGCACCGGAAACCGAACCCCAGCGCCACAGAACTCTCCGGGTGGAACGTGAAGGCCGCGTCGTTCAAATGCAGCTTTTCCAAACCTGACCGCACCTTTTCGTATTCGTCGGTACTGACCGGATACACGCCGCTGAACACCATCGGATGCACTTCTTTAAACCCCGGCAACATCTCCGTCGCGCCGTCACGGGCCGTCGTCACCGTGTCGCCGATCTTGATGTCGGCCGGATCCTTGATGGTGCCGACCAGATAGCCGACCTGTCCGGCCCCCAACACCGCCACCGGTTTCTGGTCGGGACTGAAGATGCCGACCTCGCGCACCTGGGTGGTCTGGCCACTGCCCGCAAAAAGAATCTGGTCATTCGCGCGGATGCTGCCGTCCACGACGCGCACATAAGTGATCACGCCGCGGTAGATGTCGAAAACCGAGTCGAAAACCAAAGCGCGCAGCGGCGCGTCCTGCCCTGCCGTTTTCGGGGGCGGCACACGCGCCACCACCGCTTCCAGCACATCGGCGACACCCGCGCCGGTCTTGGCGCTGATGTGCAGCGGCAGGTCGACCGGGATGCCCAGCACGTCTTCGATCTGATGCGTGACATCAGCGACGTCCGCCCCGGGCAGGTCCACCTTGTTCAAAACCGGGATGACCTCCAGATTGTTGTCGATCGCCAGGTAAGCGTTGGCCACGGTCTGTGCCTCGACCCCCTGCGCCGCGTCCACCACCAGCACCGCGCCTTCGCAGGCGCCGAGGCTGCGCGAGACCTCGTAGGCGAAATCCACATGGCCGGGCGTGTCGATCAGGTTCAAATGGTAGGTCTTGCCGTCTTTCGCGGTATATACCATCGACACCGGATGCGACTTGATCGTGATGCCGCGCTCGCGCTCCAAATCCATAGCGTCCAAGGTCTGCTCGCGCATGTCGCGCATCTCGATCGTCTTGGTCATCTCCAAGATACGGTCTGACAGCGTGGTCTTGCCGTGATCGATATGGGCGATTATGCAGAAATTGCGGATGTTATCTAAGGTTTGTTGCATATGCCTTTTCGCAAATCTCCCTTAAACGCGCGACCGCAAACCCCATATCCTGCTGTCTGAAAAGAAAATTGCCGGCCACGAACTGGTTGGCGCCGTTGGCCGCACACAGCTCGGCGGTCTCAAAATTGATGCCGCCGTCGACCATTATGTCAAGATGTCTCGGTCCGCAGGCATCGGCGTGCCGCCGCAGATCGCCGATCTTGGGCAGCACCTCCGCCATGAAAGCCTGTCCGCCGTATCCGGGATTGACCGTCATGAATAGCACCTCGTCACACAGGCGCAGGTATGGGAAGAGCGTTGACACCGCGGTCTGCGGACGCAAAACCAGCCCGCTCCTCGCACCTGCCGCGCGAATGTCCGCCAGCGCGGTCCACACGTCGCAGTCCGCCTCGGCATGGATCTGCACCGTCTGGGACCCCGCGTCGATAAACCGTCCGCTGTACAGGTCAGGCCTGGTCATCATCAGATGCGTGTGGCGGTACAAGGCCGGGCAGACTCTCCGCGCCAAGCTCACCATGTCCGGACCGAAACTTAGGTTCGGCACAAAATGCGCGTCCATAATGTCCAGATGCAGGGCGTCCGCGCCCGAGGCCGCGACACGCCTGATCTCATCGTCCAAACGACCGAAGTCCGCAGCCAGCAGAGAGGGTAAAACCTGAACCTTCATAAGCGTGACAGTATAAGCTAACCACGCCGCCATTGCAAACCGCCGCTTCACAGATTTTCAATGGCGTTTCCCCTCGCCCCGCCCCGCCCGACATGTTATTTTATATCCACAAGTATTTTATCTCTTTGCCATGTATCTTAACGAATCCGACACACGCGCCAAATTGATCGATCCGGCCCTCCACAAAAAGGGCTGGACCGAGGATTTTATTCGGCGTGAAGAGACGGCCGGCACTGTGGAAATTATCAACGGCAAGGCCCGACGCCGTTCGCGCGGCAAAGTGGACTACGTGTTGCGCGTCAGGGTCAATGTCGACACCCAGCCCGTCGCCCTCGCCCTGATCGAGGCCAAGAAGGAAGGCCTTCCTCCCGGCCATGGGCTCGAACAGGGTAAGGGCTATGCCGAATGCCGGCGGCAGAACGTAAAATTTATCTTCTCCTCCAACGGCCATCTGTTCGTGGAGTTCGACGCCTTCACCGGTCTGACATCCTCCCCGCGCCCCATGGCGGAATTCCCCGCACCGGACGACCTCCGCGCCCGCTATGAACAAGGCATGGGCTTTTCGCTGGCCTCGCCGGTTGCCCGCCCGCTCCTTCAGCCCTACGCGGGCGGCGAGGGCGCCCGCCGCTATTATCAGGATGCCGCCATCCGCGCCGTCATGGAGAAACTCGCCCAGGACACGACCGACGGAAAACCCGGCCGGGCGCTCCTTTCCCTCGCCACCGGCGCGGGAAAGACCTTCATCGCCGTCAACCTGCTCAAGCGCATCTCTGATTGCGGGCAGTACACCAACGCCCTTTTCGTCTGCGACCGCGACGAGCTTCGCTCGCAGGCGCTGCGCCACTTCCAGAACGCCTTCGGCTCGGACGCCGCCGAAGTCTTCCGTAAGCCCGACGGCACCAACAACGCCAAAAACGCCCGCATTCACATCGCCACGTACCAGACTCTCGGCGTGGAGAGCGCGGATGCCGACACGACCCGCCTCACCGACTTCTATGCCGACGGCGCGTTCACCCACATCGTGATCGACGAATGCCACCGCTCCGCCTGGGGCAAGTGGTCTGATGTCCTGCGCCGCAACCCGCAGGCCTCGCAGATCGGCCTCACCGCCACCCCGCGCCAGCTCGCCGAGGAGATCGAGAAGGCCGTCTCCAAGAAGGAGTTGCCGCCCGCGGACAGCGCGTTCGGCCCGACCTCGGAAGCGCCCTTCCGACTCGCCGCCGCCCCGGGACAGCACGCCCTTGCGTCCGCCTCCATCCATCATGCCGACCCGTCGGACACCGCCTACGCCGCGCCCGCGCCAGAACTGATCGCCGACGCCGCGATCTGCGCGGACAACTACCGCCACTTCGGCCCGCCCGTCTACGAATACGATATGGCCCAGGCCATCGAGGACGGCTACCTCGCGGCCTGCGAACTTTTCAAAGGCCGCGTGAACATCGACGAGACCGGCATCACCAAGGAAGAGATCCTCGCCCGCTGTCCGACCGATGCGCTCACCGGCCTGCCCGTGACCGCCGAGCAACTCGACGAGCTTTACCGCAAGACCCAGTACGAGGACCGCATCCTCCTGCCGGACCGCGTGCTCGCCATGTGCCGCGACCTTTTCAAATACCTGCTCGACACCGGCGGCCCCGAGCAGAAGACCATCGTGTTCTGCGCCCGCGACCGCCACGCCGACGACGTGTCCATCTGCCTCAACAACCTCTACTCAAAATGGTGCGCCGCCAACGGCAAGCCACGCCTCGACACCTACGCTTTCAAATGCACCGCCGCCGGCAGCGGCAACGACCAGCTCCCCGACCTCCGCGCCGCCACGCGCTCGCACTTCATCGCGACCACCGTCGATCTGCTCTCCACCGGCGTGGACGTGCCCTGCGTCCGCAACATCGTCTTCTTCAAATACCTCCAGAGCCCCATCAGCTTCTGCCAGATGGTCGGCCGCGGCACCCGCATCGACGCCCCGACCAACAAGCTCATGTTCCGCGTCTACGACTATACGGACGCCTCGCGCCTCTTCGGCGAGGACTTCCTGACGGGGACACGGACGGGAGAACACGGACCGACACGGACGGGCAACGACGGGCCCAAAGACCAGCCCTCGCCGGACCCCGCCTTCGTGGTCGAGGGCTTCGAGGTCCACGTCACCGAGGCCGGCCGCTTCATCATGGCCGACGTCGACGGCAAGGCCATGCCCGTCCCGCTGGACGAGTACAAGGCCCGCCTCGCCGAACGCCTCGTCGCCGAAGTCCACACCCTCGCCGATTTCCGCTCGCGCTGGGTCGATCCGCCCTCGCGGGACGATCTGCTCAAATTCCTCAACCGCTCCGGCTACCTGCCCACCGTGCTGCGCCGCGTCGAAGAGCGCGACGCCTACGACCTCTACGACGTGCTGGCCGAACTCGGCTGGGGCCTCGCGCCCCGCACCCGCGCCGACCGCGCCCTCGCCTTCGCCTACAAGCACGAGGAGTGGCTCAACGCCCTGCCGCCGCCCGCCGCCGCGACCATCCGCGCCATCGCGCGGCAGTTCGCCAGCGGCGGCACCGACGTGCTCGAGATGCGCCACATCTTCCAGACCCCCGAGGTCAAGGCCGCCGGCGGCCTCGAAGCCCTCAAGGCCGCAGGCAAGCCCGCCGACCTCCTGCGTGAAACCAAAACCCGGATGTTCGCCGCATGAGGATAACCACGAAACACACGAAAGACACGAAAGGGGAGATGGCATGAGCGATAAGACGCCGCTTTACGAACAGCTCGATGTGGCTTCCTGCATCGTCACCATACGAGGGCAGAAGGTCATCTTGGATGCCGATCTGGCGCGTGTCTATGGCGTGACAACAAAGGCGCTCAATCAGGCCGTGAAACGGAACCCAACCCGCTTCCCGGAGGACTTCGCTTTTCAACTCACGCCCGACGAGTTCGCCGATATGAGGTCGCAAATTGCGACCTCACCCGACGCGATGTGGTCACAATTTGTGACCACATCCGACAAGCGCCGTCTGACCAGTCCGCCCCGCGCCTTCACCGAGCATGGCGCGATCATGGCCGCGAACGTGCTGAGCAGCCCGCAGGCCGTGGAGATGGGCGTCTTCGTGGTGCGCGCCTTCGTCAAGCTGCGCGAGCAGCTCCTGAACCGCTCCGGGCTGGAGGCCCGCCTCAACAAGATCGAGCGCGACCTCTCGGGCCACGACGCGGCCCTGCGCGAACTCTACCGCCAGCTCCGCCCGCTGCTCCTGGGCCCGCCAGACCCGCCCCGCAAACGCATCGGTTTCGCCGCCAAGGAGCGCCGCGCGAGCTACCGCACACGAAAGAGCCGCTGATGTCAGGAACCACGAAACACACGAAAGAAGCGAAAAGAAACCTCCCGCCCGGCTGGCGCTGGGTCAGGCTGGGGGATGTCGTTAACAAGGCGCAAGCGGGCTTTGCTTGTGGCCGCCGCGATGAACTTGGCATCGTGCAAGTTCGAATGCAGAACATCAACACCGTCGGCTGTTTTGTATGGGACAATCTCGTCAGAATACCAGTCACTGATATCCCCAATGGCGAGTCCTTTCTTCAGCCCAACGATGTGTTATTCAACAACACAAACAGTACGGAATTGGTGGGAAAGAGCGCTTTATTTGAGGGCTATGCCGAATCCGTCGTTTTCAGCAATCATTTCACCAGACTAACGCCTGATCGGTCACGTCTTGACCCTTCCTACTTGACCAAGTGGTTGGTGCAATTATGGCAACAAGGCATCTTTGCCGCTATCTGTAATCGGTGGATTGGTCAAAGCGCTATCAAAGGTGACAAACTGCTGAAACTTGAAATCCCCCTCCCGCCCCTACCCGAGCAGCGGCGCATCGCCGCGATTCTCAAGGAACAGATGGCCGCCGTGGACAAGGCCCGCGCCGCCGCCGAGGCCGAACTCGCCGCGATCAACGCTTTGCCCGCCGCGCTCCTGCGCCGCGCCTTCAACGGGGGACTCTGACATGGCTGCCGTCGAACCCCTGATTCCCCCGCACGGGGGCTATCGGAACCTGAAGAGCTTTCAGGTGGCGGAGCTGGTCTACGACGTGACGGTCCTGTTCTGCGAGCGTTTCATCGACCGCCGCAGCCGCACGCACGACCAGATGGTGCAGGCGGCGCGTTCGGGCGTCCAGAACATCGCCGAGGGCAGCCAGGACTCCGGCACCTCGAAGAAGATGGAGATGAAACTCACGAACGTGGCGCGCGGCAGCCTGGAGGAGCTGCGGCGCGACTACGAGGACTACCTGCGCCAGCGCGGCGCGACACCGTGGCCGCCGGAGCATCCGGCGCTGCGGCGCTTCAAGGCGCTGCGCTGCGCCACGCTCGCCGCCTTCAGAGAGTGGGTGGACCAGGAGGTCCGGAGGGAGCCCGGAGAACACGGACGGACACGGACGGACACAGACGGACACGGACCGGGAGTGCAGGCGTCCGTGCCGGTCGGTGTTCGTCGGTGTTCGTCCGTGTTCTCTGATCCGTCCGTGTCCCCCGGCGCGGCCTTGCCGCCCGCGCCGTCTGCCGCCGTCTGCGCGGCTAACGGCGCGCTCTCGCTGCTGAATCTCTGCTGCTATCTGCTCGACCGTCAGCTCGAAAGCCAAGCCGGGGCCTTCCAGCGCGAAGGCGGTTTCACCGAGCGGCTCTACCGCAACCGATCACAAACTCGCGCACCGAGGAAATGACCATGTCCCGACCCGCCAAAACCGACCCCAAGAAAAATGCTCCCGAGAAAGCGTCCCCCAAGCGCCACGCCACCCAGCAGTCGGTGGATCAGGCCGTCAAAGCCATCTGCGACATCATGCGGCGCGGCAACTGCGCCGGGGCCATGCAGTATGTGCCCGAGCTGACGTGGATCCTCTTCCTGCGCATCCTCGACGAGCGCGAGCAGCGCGAGGAGCAGGAGTCAGAGGCCGTCGGCGGAACCTTCCGGCCCTCGCTGGCCTCGCCCTTCCGCTGGCGCGACTGGGGCGCGCCGCCCGCCGAGGACGCCGCCGAGCCTGCGCCCGGCTGGAAGCGCCTCGCGCTCAAGAAGTCCGCCGCCGGTTCGTTCTTCAACTTCATCAACGCCGAGCTGCTGCCGCACCTCAAAACCCTCAAGCACATCCCCGACGCCACCCCGCGCCAGAAGGTCATCAGCGAGATCATGACCGGCGTCGACCGCGTGCGCATCGACACCGAGCGCAATTTCCAGGACGTGCTGGACAAGGTCCACGAACTCACCACCGAGGCCGTGGACACCACCCACGTCTTTACCCTGTCTCAGGTCTACGAGGGACTGCTGCTCAAGATGGGCGAGAAGGGCAACGACGGCGGCCAGTTCTTCACGCCCCGCCAGGTCATCGCCGCCATGGTCAAGGTCATCAACCCCACGGTGGACGAGACCGTATACGACCCGAGCTGCGGCACAGGCGGGTTCCTCGCGCAGACTTACGAACACATCCACTCGCAGGTCGGTGCCGCGGTCAATGCCGCGCAGATCGAGAACCTCAAGAACAACACCTTCTTCGGCCGCGAGAAGGAGAACCTCATCTATCCCATCGCGCTGGCCAACCTCGTGCTGCACGGCATCGACAAGCC
>CAYRZP010000026.1:0-21485 GCA_964428885.1 uncultured Lentisphaeraceae bacterium | reverse complement strand
AGAGGTACCGTCAAGCACCCAGCAGGAAACACGGGAAAGGGGCCGCGCCAGAGGGTGCGTCCCCGTGCATTCCGCTTCTTGGTTGAACTTTGACGGTTTTCAGATGAAGCGTTATGCGCGAAAGCGCAAAAATCGGTTTTTAGGCTCTGTCTTTTCTACATGCGTTGTCTTCGGTTCACTGATGTTTGATCCATTCAAACATGATGTAACCATACACCATATTCCGCCCCAGCGCAATCAGTTCCTCAGAAAGTGGTGCTCCGACATGCCGGGGTGGGCGAGCCGGCTCTACCGAGGGATGCGGCAGGCCGTTTGATGGCGGACGGGAGCGTCACCCGCGCCAGGCTGCCCGGCTCCAGCGCCAGCAGCGCCCGCGCCTCCCGCCAGAGCGCGGGCATGTCGCTCTCCTTGAAGGTGATCGCGAAGTCCCAGCCGTTGGCCGCGCACTCGGCCATGACGTTGCGGTCCGCGTAGAGGGCGTCCAGCAGGAGCCTGAAGGGCGTCTGGGGGAACAGCCGCGTGAGCTTCGCCTGCAGGCGGTGGAACGCCTTGGTCTCGCAGTCCTGCTTGTCGCAGGCCTCGCCTGGGTTCTCGATGAACTCGCACGCGACGGGCAGGGCGTACCCCTCCGCGCTGACGATGAACGCGACGAGCAGCCTGTGGCTGTAGGTCACGGTGCCTGACGCGTGTCCCGTCTTGACGCAGTGCGGGCAGTGCCGCTCCCGGAACGACCACAGGCCCGTGCCGTCCACGGCCAGCAGGAAACGCCCGCCGGAGTGGGAGACCGTCAAACGGGCATCAGATGCCTGCCAAAGAGGTTGCACCTGACCTCAAAGGTGCGACAAATTCATTTTCTGAGGAGCTGGCTCAGCGCGCGCCACCCGTGGCGCTGACGGCGGCGTCGCGGCGCGCCCACATCGCGCGCACCAGCGGGTCGCCAGGCAGTCCTTTGCCCATCAACTCGTTGCGGATCTCGATCTGCCGCACGGCCGGCGCCATGCTGTACTCGCCGTTGAGCTGCTGCAGGGCGGCGCGCTGGCTCTTAAGCTCCCCTTCCAGCCAGACTTCCAGCGGCTGCCCCTTGACCTTCACCGCGCCGGGCTTAGGCGACAGCCGCATGGCGATGCCGCCCGCTATCAGCGCGGCGCGGCCCGACGAGGTCTCGCTGAGGGCGGCGTACTTTTTCAGCAGTGTCTCGCGGCCCGCCAGAATCGCGGCAAGGCGCGTCATCTGCCGCGCCAGCTTGCCGGCGTTCATCCACTGGTTCTCGGGCTGGCCTATAAAGGCGTCGAGCGCCTCGATTTTCTGCAGCATCTCTCGCGCCTGGGTCAGCATCGAGACGAAAGGCAGGTCCGCCACCAGGGCCGGATTAACGGGCCCGGGCAACGCCGCCAGATATTCGTAAAACTCCTCGACCCCCAGCACACGGTCGTATTCGCCGGAGTGCTCCTGGCGGCTGCGGCGCGGCATCGGGCTGTTCAACGTGTCGCAGGCAAAGACTTTGTCCATAACCGCCTGATCCTGTAAAACCGCCAGCGTCTCAGGACTGTCGCCTTCAAGCCCGGCACGTTTGGTGACCTCGCCCAGAAGCATGTTGAGCTGTCCGGACTTGACCTTGAGATCCTTCTCGGCCTTTTCCAGCGTCTTGCGCGCCTGCGACAGGCGCGGATCTATCGTGCAGGCGTCCACCGGGGGCAGAGCTATGTTCTCGGCCAGCGCCTTCTGGATTTCCAGATCCCTGACATTCTGGGCCGCCGCCGTCAGCAGGTTGAAACTCTGCGCCAGCGCCTGCAGCGGCGCCCGCACCACCCGCGCCCTGCGCCGCAAAGCCTCCTCTTTGCTGTCGCAGGCATCCTCCACCACTTTAACGATATCGCTATAAGGCGGCATGTCCTGGAGCAGCATGTCCAGCGCCTCTTCCATCTTGCGGCTCTCGGCCAACAGCACCGACTGGCGCGCGCGGATCTTTTCCAGCTCCGCCTTAAGCGGCGCCAGATAAGCCGGAGTCTCCGCTCCCAGCCCGGCCAGCGCCTTGACCACAGCTTCATTGTCACCAGCCATCACATCGAAACGGATGTCCTCGCGTCCGAGCGACGCCTCAGCCCGCAACAGGGCGTCCAGCATGGCCTTGGCCCTCAAGGCGTTGGCGTTCTCGTCCGCCGCCGACTCGTTCCACTCCCAAGCGTCCTTCTTGGTGGCCTGCAGCATGCCCAAATCACGCGAGACCTGGGTCCAGCGCCCCTGCTCCAAAGACTCTTTGGCCCGCCGCCACAAAGCCAAGGTGCTCTCCCAGACGCCTAGCAGACGGCGCAACTCTTCGATGGTGACCTGATTGTGCGAGGCCCTGCGCGCGCTGGCGGCTTTGTCGACCGCTTCCGCCGCAGCCGTGAACTTTTCTTGCGCCGCCAGCTTGCGCGCGCCGCGGATATAAGACTCGGCCGAAGGGCGGATGCCCTGGTAAACACGGTAAAGCCCTGTGCCCGCCAGCAGCGTCGCCACCAATATGCCGACCCGCAGCCAAGTCTGCTTGTTGGTCCGCTTGACCGACCCGTCCAGAAAAACAACCTCCATGTGCGAGAAGCTGATGCGGTCGCCGTCCTTCAGCAGACGCTCCTTGTCATCGCGCAGCGGCATGCCGTTTACTGACGTGCCGTTCTTGCTGCCCAGATCCCTGACCCAGCAGCTCCCGTCCTCCTTGACCAGTATCTCCGCGTGACGCCGCGAGACCAGCGTGTCCAGAAAGACAAGGTCGGCGGAAGGGTCAGACCCGACCACGAACACCGGCGGCTTCAGTTGTTTGCGCTGGCCGCGCCCCTTGCCGGACCGGACCGCCAGCTCCGAGAAGGCCTTGCCCTCCGTGCCGCGTTCAGGCTCGACGCACAAGACGCAGTTGCCCAGGCCGATCTTGTCGTTCACCGCCAGTTTCTTTTTTTCGATCTTCTTGCCGTTGTGGAATGTCCCGTTGGTGCTCCCCAAGTCCTTCAGCCAGACCGCCCCGCCTTTGACGAACAGCGCCGCGTGGCGCGAGCTGGAGACCGTGTCCTCTTTCGGCACGGGCCATGCGCAGGAGTGACTCCGCCCGATCAGGATTTCGCCCGAGATCGCGCCCGAGCTGATCTCGTGGACAATCCGCCCTTTAAACTCAAGTCGAATCAACATGGGATCAGTACACCTTCCATTTCCTGACAGTGAAATACCGCTGGTCTTCCATATTGGAGAAGACCGCCTTGGTGAACTCCGCGATCTTGACCGCGCGGGCGTTGCTGCCCTGCATCAGGGCCGCGTCGAAAGCCAACTGCTGGCTGTTGAACCAGAGCGTCTGGCGTTCACGCAGTTTGACCAGCAGCCGCTGCGCCTCGCTGACGCAATCGGCGTTGCCGGCCACCGACGCCTTGGTGAGCACACCGGTAAGCTGGTTCTGCAGCGCCACCCAGGTGGCCGGGGCGATGCGATCCAGCTCTTTGCCGGTCTGCGCCAGCACTTCGTTCTCCGGAAAGGCCGGCGTCACCGGATTGTGCTCCCAATGCGAATACTCGAACCCTTCCGATACGCTAAGCATTTTCGTGGCAAGCATGTTCTCGGCCCGCACCCGTTCCGTGACCGGCACTTCCGCGCAAACCGTGATCCGGCGGCACCCGTGCCGGACCACACTGGCCATGCCGAACCAGGAACCGCCGCCGTCCCGCACATAGGTCACGCGCGTGTAGGGCACGCCGTTGCGCTTGCCGAAAAAGGCGACAACCGGTGAAGGCCGGTCAAAGTTCCAGCGTCCGCCGCTGGCCGAGATCTGCGCGATCCAGTCGTCCACCATCGCGGCGCGGCTCATGCCCGCCAGACGCACGTCTTGCTCCTCCAGCAGGACCACCCGCATCGGCACGTCCATCTTGCGCCCCATGCGGCCTTCCAGGACAAATCCTCCGCCGACAACGCTTTTCTTGAAACTCTTGTTGCCCGGAAACATCACGTCGTAGCCGCCGTCCTTGACGCCTCCGCTCAAGGCCGGCACAAAATCGTCAATATATTCGCCGCGCTCGTCGCGCGCCCAATCGATCTCAGTCTCGGGCGGCAAGGGTTTAGGACGGAAGACCGTGGCCAAGGTCAGCGCCACCACCACCACCGCCGCCAGGACCATGATCTTGCGCCGCGCGCGCTTCTGCTCGGCCACGCGCAGCAGCTCGATCTCTTCCGGTGTCGCGCCGCGCGTCTGCATCGCGTGCGTCGCGCCCTCTTCCTCCTCCATGCCCGGCTCGGGCGGAACGAAGGCCGCCGTCATTTCCAGCCCGTCCGCGGCACCCGCGCGCGTGGCGGCGCGCGTGGCGCCTTGCGTGCCGGCCATCGTGCGCTCGCCCGCGTCATCGGGCTTAAGCCCAGTCCCCGTTGCAGCCTCCTGCGCGGCGGCCGCATCCGCGTTGAAACGCAGGACCGTGCTCTTGCCCAGCTCCAGGCGCTGGCCGTCCGCGAGCGCCACTTCCCCGCTCACCGGCGCTCCGTCTACCTTTGTGCCGAACTGACTGAGATTCTCCAAGAAAGCCGCGCCGCCCGCGAGCCGGATGCGCGCGTGCACGCCGGAAACGTCGGGAGAAGCGATATTCACCGCAGCGGAACGCGAACGCCCTATCGTGTTCTCGCCGGGCTTCAACTCATACACCTTGCCTGTAGCCTCGCCCTTTTCAACGGTCAATCTGAACATGACGCGCCCCTCCTCAATTGTTGAAATACTGACCCATGCCCGATTCCATCGCCCGGATCATGATCGGCACAAAAATGACGATGAAGACCGCCGGCAGGATGAACAGCGCCGTAGGTATCAGCATCAGCGAGGGCGCGCGAGCGGCCTGCCGCTCGGCGCGCTGATACCGCCTGCGCCTGATCTCCTCGGCCTGTATCTTCAGGGTCGCCGCGATGCTGGCCCCCATCTCGCTGCTCTGGATCACCGAGGTCACCAGCGAACGGAACTCGTCAAGCTGGATGCGGTCGGCCATCGCCTTCAAAGCCTCGACCCGCGACTTGCCCAACTCGGTCTGCCGCAGCGTCACGCCGAACTCGTCGCGCAGGGGGCCGAGCGGGCCCTCTTTCACCAGATTGCGGACCGCCGCGCCGAAATCCTGACCGGCCTCCATCGCCACCGTGATGAGGTCGATCGCATACGGCAGGCCCTTGGACATCCTGTCCTTGCGCTGGACAGCCAGGCGCTCGACCCACGACACCGGATAATACCAGCCCAGCAGGGCGAAAAAGAGTCCGGCCAACAAGGCGTAGGCCCAGTTCAGCGACATGATGAAGGTCATCAGACACGCGACCAGGCCCAGCAGACCGCCCGCGAACCCCTGCAGGCCGCGTATCTCCGCCGACTCCAGCGGCAACGCCGCGGCGATCAGGTTGTTGCGGATGCGCTTGACCTGCAGCGGGAACGCATTGTCTGCCCACGGACCGGTCATGTTGCCGATGACCGCGATCTCGTTATAGAAGACCCGGAACACCATCGGCTTCGGCCCGGACAAGGTGACGTTCTCCTTGCGGATCACGGCGTTAACGCCGACCACCAGAAAAAGCACCGACAGAAACGCCAGCATCTGTATGATCACAACTTCCATAGTCGCCTCTAACGCAGGCTGTCGCCCGCAAACCAAATCAATCTCACACAAAGACACAACGGCCACAAAGGATTCTGTTAAAACAATAGCCCCTACCTTCGTGCACTTCGTGGCTTCGTGTGAGAAACAACTTGTTTTTTGTCGCTGCTCTTGACCTGTAATGCACTACCCAACACCATCAACTCCTAAACCCCTTCTCACACGTCGATGGAAACGATCTTGTTGATGATCATGAACCCGACCGTCTCAAGCGCCACCACCGCGCCGATCGCTGTCCATCCGATCTTGGTATGCACCAGCGGCAGCATCAGGTCGCGGTCGAGCAGGAACAGGATCAGGAAGGCCAGCAAAGGGGCGGACGCCATCGCGATCGCCTCGAACCGCCCCTGCGCCGTCATGGTCATCAGACGGTCATGGAACTCCACGCGCTGGCGGATGGTGTCGGTGATGCGGTCCAGCACCTCGGCCAGGCTGCCGCCCGACTGCATGGTCAGGCGGATGGCCGTCACCAGCAGGCTCAAGTCCTCGCCCGGCATCCGCTCGCACAGGCGGCTCAAACTTTCCGGCAGGTCCATGCCCAGCCGGTACTCGTGCAGCACCAGCGACAGCTCCTCGGTCATGGGGCCGCCCATGTCGCGCGAGACCAGCTCAAGGCTCTGCGGCAGAGCCGCGCCGGCGCGCAGGCCGTTCGCGATGCCAAGGGTCAGATCGGTCAGGCGCGACTCGAAAAGCTGCTGCCGCTTGCGGATGCGCGAGTTCAGCCACCATTTCGGAATCTGGTAGCAGAACCCGGCCGCCAGCAGGCCGCAGCCGAGCAGGATGTACAGGTCCATCACGTCAGCCGCGATCAGCACCGCGCTCAGCAGCCCGAACCCCAGCAGGGCACCGGACCAGCGCGCCTGCGCCAGGCGCTCCGGGGTCGTAAAACGGTAGAGCGGCGTCAACTGCTGCTGGCCGTCGCTCTTGACATACCGCCCTTCCGAACGCTCCAGGCCGATCTGGGCGAGCAGCGGCGTCACCACCCACACGCACCACGTGACAGCGCCGAATACCAGCGCCAATACCAGAAAATCCGCCATATCCGTCTCCTGTAAGCCCTGTCCCGCGTCAGGCCTTGGGCACAAACACGTCCATCTTCAGCCGCAGGTCGCCCTTGACCTTGAGATGCTCGACAAACTGCGGTATGTTGCCGGTGGCCACGATCTGCCCCAAAACCTTGCCTTCGGGACTGAAACCCTGCTGCTCGAAAATGAAAATGTCCTGCAAGAGGATGGTGGCCCCCTCGCGCCCGGTCACCTCGGAGATCTGCACGATCTTGCGGCTGCCGTCAGGCAGCCGGTTTTGCTGAACGATCAGGTTCACGGCCGAGGCGATCTGCTCGCGGATGGCCGCGGACGGCAGGTCGAAGCCGGCCATCATCACCATGTTCTCAAGGCGCGAGAGGCAGTCGCGCGGCGTGTTGGCGTGCGCGGTCGTCAAAGAACCGTCGTGTCCGGTGTTCATGGCCTGCAGCATGTCCAGGGCCTCAGGCCCGCGGCACTCGCCCACCACAATGCGGTCGGGGCGCATGCGCAGGGCGTTGATCACCAGGTCGCGGATGGCCACCCTGCCTCGCCCCTCGATGTTGGCAGGGCGCGCCTCCAGGCGCACAATGTTGCGGTGGCTGAGCTTCAGCTCCGCCGAGTCCTCGATCGTCACCAGGCGCTCGCCGCGCGGTATGAACTGCGAAAGCACGTTGAGCAGCGTGGTCTTGCCGGAACCCGTGCCGCCCGAAACCACGATATTCTGGCGCGCCCGCACGGCCTCCTCCAGGAACAGCGCGATGTCCGGTGTCATGCTGCCGAAGGTTATCAGGTCGTCGGTGGTGAGCTTTTTCTTCGCGAATTTACGCACCGTCACCGATGAGCCGTCCAGCGCCAAGGGCGGTATGATGGCGTTCACGCGCGAACCGTCCGGCAGCCGGGCGTCCACCATCGGGCTGGCCTCGTCCACATGGCGGCCCAAGGGCTCGACTACACGCTGGATGATGGTGATCAGGTGGCGGTCGTCAAAGAACCGCGCGCCGGTCTCGTACAGGCGTCCCTTGCGCTCCACAAAAATGCGCGAAGGGCCGTTTACCATCACCTCGTCCACCGTTTCGTCGCGCAGCATCGGCGTGATCGGGCCGTAGCCGATCAGCTCGTCGAGCAACGCCTGCCGGAAAAGGTCGCCGGCCAGCTCGCGCGGCAGCTCGTGGCGCACCTCGCGCAAGACCTGGTCCAGCGCCATCTCCAGCTTGGATCGCATCTCCTCGTCCTCAATCTGCTTGGTGGCGATCTCCGGCAGGTTCAGCTTGAAGAGCACCTGCTCGTGGATGCGTTTCTTCATCGCCATCATGTCATCGGTGTAGAGCGCGGCCATGGCCGCCAGCGCCGGATCTTTCGCGAACTCGCCGTCCGCCGCGGCCACTGTGCCGGACCCCTTTTTTTCCGGCGCCTTGGCGGTGTCGTCGCTGAACGTCAGCAAAAACTCGCCGACCTGCAGGCAGTCGCCGCCTTTAAGGGCGGACTCGCCGTTCAGCCGCTCCCCGTTCAGCCGCGTCCCGTAAGTGCTGCCCTTGTCGCGCGCCCAATACGCTCCGCCGCGGCACACGACCGACAGGTGCTGCCTAGAGACCGTGTTGCCGCTAAGGACAACCGTGTTCTCCGGTGCCCTGCCGACCAGCGTCTCGGCCGCGGCGTCCAGCGCAATCGCGCGCTCGCCGCCGCGTCCGTCCGCGTTCTTTATCAGCAACTTAGCCATTGAGCCGCCTTACCTGTAACTTCACTGGAATGTTGGAATAGTGGAATGTTGGGATGATGTTTTTGGACGGTGCCCGGTGCCTGTAACCGCATGCTCACTATTCCAGTATTCCATCATTCCTCTTCAGTTACCCGCCTGTTTTCGTCCGGAACCCGAGGCGTCGGGCCTCAGAAGAAGAAGAAACGCCGCTTGTTCTTTTCGCGCTCGCGTTCTTCGACCGAGCGATCCGACTCGCGCAGCGTCGGCGCGGTCTGATCCCTGACCGGCGCGGTTTCGACGGTCGCCCCGGCGATGCGCGGGCTCAACAGGATCAGCACCTTGCTGTCCTCCTTCAGGCGGTTCTTCTCGGAGAAGAACCATGAAATGGCCGGAACGCTGCGCAGGAAAGGCACCCCTTCATTGCTGGACTGCTCGATCAGGCTTTTCATGCCGCCCAGCACCATGGTCTGCCCGAGCGGGCAGTTCAGCGTGGTCTCGATGCGGTTGCGCTTGAGGTCATAATCGTTGCCAACCGGCACCGGATAGCTCAGCTCCAGATCGACATCGACCGCCGCTGTCTTGGAGTCGAGCAGCCCGCCCTTGATGCGCATGATCAGGCCGTAATTGATGTCTTCGAGCGAGGTCGCGTCGCGCGTGGCCACCCGGACCTTCATCGTGCCGCCGCTGTGGTAGGTGCGCCATTCCGGGGAGTCGTTCTTGAAGGTCATGTGTCCGGCGGTCTGGAAACGCCCGGGACCGCTGCCCGCGAAAAATTTCAGCGCTCCCTGCAGTCCGCTGTTGATCGAGTAGTTCCCGCCCAAACCCGAAGAGCGGTTGCCGAGATTGCCCTGGAAGCCGGCCGAAGTCGAGTCCAGCACGATCAGCCCGGCCTTGGCCAGATTGACGCCGATCTGCTTTTCCTCGACATCCGTGACGCCCACGAAACAGGCGTCCATCTCAAGCATGGTCGGAACCACCTCCAGGTTCAGGATCGCCTTTACGCGCGGGTCCGCCTGCGCGGCCGCATCGGCCACCCCCTCTTGCGCCGCCTTCGGCAGGGTCAGCCAATCCTGGGCACCGACGATCTGAATGATGCGCTCTTTGTCCTTCTGGCTGTAGAGCGAGCCGTTGACGAAGACGTTGTTGCCGCTGAACTTCAGCGAGATGGCGCCGGGCTCCGGTCTGGCGCTCTCCTGCTCCTGCACCTTCAGGCCGGCTTTCTCGAAAGCGTTTTTCAACGCCAGCATGACCTCCGGCGCGGGTCTGAAAGTGGTCAGGTTGGCGATCGACCCCTTGTAAAGCTCGACCACCCGCTGCAGATATTTCCAGTTGTCGATGCTGCTGACCTCGCCTTTCAAGACCACCCGCCCGAGATTGATGGAGACATCAACCTCCGGCACGGCGTCGAGATCGCGCTTGACCGCCGCCAGCACCGCGTTGATGTTTTCAGCCACCGTTACCGTGAACAGCGCCGAGACGTTGCCTTCACCGGTGACCTGCAGGTCGGTGGTGCCGGTCTTGAGGCCCACCACGCGCAACTGCTGCGCCCCGACCGTCTCGACCCTGGCGATGGACTGGTCCGCGACACGGAACCCCAGCACGGGGAAAGGTATGTTGATCAGCTCCATCTTGCCGATGCTGACCGTCACCTGTTCGGCGTCAGCCGCGCATACCGGCATCCGTCCCGCCGCCAGCAGCATGACCGCCGCCAGCGCCACGGCTGAACCCCGTGCCGACCGTTTGATAGACATTCTATTAGCTTTCATCTGTTACCTCCGTTTTTCGACTTGTGGCGACAGGATCAGCCGATGCCGACTCCGCCGCCGATTTAGACTCACGCACTTTAGAACTTCAGAACTTTAGAACTTCTTCCTCATTTCGTGGCCGGGGCGGCTGTCACGACCCCCGGCACCGGCGGCATGACGACCGCCTTCATACCCTGTAAAAGCTTGTCGAATGTGGTCTCGTCGACCATGCCGGTGTCGAGCCGGTTGATCGCGGCCTCGTCGCCCGGACGCCGCAATGCCAGCGTCAGGCGCGCCTTGGCCTGCGCCGCCACCAGAACCTGCGCCTGCTGCGGCGGCAGGGCCAGCACCAGCTCGCCGGCCGTGGCCTCGCCCCCGCTGGAAAGCGTGCCGACATCCAGGACCCTGACCCGCGGGAACAGCACCATCGTGGCCTCGCGCGCGATCTCTTCAGGCGCCGCCGCCAAATCCGCCGTCTGCACCTGGCTCTTGATCTTGAAGGTGCCGATCACCGCCACCTCGTCACCTGGCTGCACGATGCGCGCGATGCCGCCCGCCGGCACGGTCAGCGAGACCGCCCACTCGCCCTCGCCCACGATATCGGCCATGCTGCGCGACAGCCCCACGTCCGACAGCAGCAGGTAGTCGCCCTGCGCGATCGAGCGCAACGCCCGCTGCCCCACCACCATCTCCGAGCGCGACCAGAAGATCGCCTGCGCGGGCCGCGCCGAGACCGGCACCTTTTTTTCCATCACCGAATCGGCTGTCAGAACCTCGCCCGCCGTCACATCCCGGGCCACGGCCACCACCGAAGCGGTGCGCTCAACCGCCTGCTTGCGCGACTGCAAGAGCCTGCCCACCGCCAACACCGCCGACAAACCCAACAGCACCGCCAACACCAGAGGAATGAAATTCTTCATCCTTTTTTCCTTTCGCCTCATAAAAAGGCAGGCCCGGCCCGCCTTAAACTATTCCCTGCCCCAAGCGAAGCCGCATGTGCCGGCCTCTTTTTCCCACAACATCAACAGCACCCGCTGCCGCCGCCGGGTCCAGAGCGTGAGCCCCGAGCGCGCCGACAGACGCCCCAGCATGATGGTCTTTTCGCGACCCCAACCGGCCGCGCCCAGCGCCGCGGCAAACTCCTGCAAGGCCGCTTCCAACGATCCGCCGATCTCGCCGCCCTGCCGCCATGTCTGGCCGCTCGCGTCCGTAAACGTCAGCTCGGCCAGCGGCGGCAACGGCACCGCGATCTCCGCAGCCGCCGGCGGCATGGCCACCACGCGCCAAGCCTGCGATGGTTCAAAATACCCAACCGCGCCTCCCATACAAAAACCGGACGCGGCACAGATAAGGACGCAAACCTTATTCGTAAGGCCACTTCTCATCGGTTATCTCTTTCCACTGCTTGACCACCGCGGCTGACTCGTCGACTCCGTAGCGGTTCCTGATGTAACCCTTGTCCGCCTCAGCTTTCGTCCGCATGACCACCTGGTGCCGCTGTCCCTCCCGCTCGCGGCCGCGCACCTCGGCTGATTTGTCAATGGCCCCGCCGCGTTTGTACACGACCCTGGCCGAGTTGATCATGGCATACACCCAGTCCGGCATCTTGACCTTGGCGCTGGCCTGCCCTGCGGCGGCATGGCTCCAGTCGTACTGCTGCGTTATGTCAACGAACAACACATTCAGCGTGTGACCGGGCGTGACCGCACCGCTCTTGTCGGCCAAAAACAGCCTGCCCACCGTGCCCGCGTCGGTCTGCCCGCGGTCGTCATGCCGCATGCCCTTGTTCCAGGCCAGATACCGGTCGGCCAGCAGCAGCTTCTGCCGCGTCCAGGTCAGATCGCCGATCCAGAAGATCCCGCCGAGCATGATCATGAACAACGGTATCGCGATCACCGTCTCCATCAGCACCGCGCCGCTGCTGCTTCCGCAGCGCGCTTCGTCTTGACCAGTTGTCCGCACACAAGACATCGTCCGGCTCCCGCCCTCTTCTCTCTGGCCCCTGAACCCTTCACTTTGACCAACAAAGGGTTTCGCAAGTCCCGCATGTGTCAGATAATACACGCTGGCATACTGTCGCGGCAAGCAAATCCATCCGTCACTTGCTCCAGGTGTTGTACTTTTTCTCGCGATCGTACTCTTTGTCTGTCCCGGCGCCCGATCCTGGCATCTGGCCGCCGCCGCCGATGCCCTTCAGGGCCGGGTCGCCATCCTCCTCTTCCTCCTCAGGGGCACCGTCACCTTTCTTCCCGCCGCCGCCGAAAAGCGTCTCGAGCCCGTCCTTTATCTTCCCGGCCACGCTCTCCGCCGCGCCCTTGATCAAACCGGTGGCCAGCTTTGGCGCGGCTTCGGTCGCCAGGTAACTGGCCAGCTTGTCTGGGTTGTTGGACATCTCGGTGCTCCACGCGATCAGTTCGTCCAGGCTTTTGAACCCGAGGTTTTTCATCAACTGCCCGGTGTCGACCTCGGCGTCGAAATACATCCCGGCGCCGATGCCTACCGTGGCCCCGGCCCCAGCCTTGATGTGCACCTTGCCGTCGAACCCGATGGTGATCATGGCCGTGGCGCTGGCCGAAGCGCCGGCCTGGGCCTTGGCCGTGGCTTTCACGGTGGCCTTGGCGCCGAACAGCGTCAGGTTCATGCTGACCGTGGCCTCGGCGCTGACCATGGCCTCGGCCTTGGCGTCGAACCCGATCGTGATGCCTTTGTCGTCAATGTACGCGCCGATCTTGCCCTGCGCCTTGATGATGGCCTGGATCTTGGCCTCGGCGTCCACGCCGCCACCGAAGTTCTCGCCGCCGGCCTGGAACTTAGCCAGCGCCTTGAGTTCAGCCTCGATTCCGGCCTCGAACTCGGCCTCCACGCCGTTGCTGCCCATCTGCGCCTTGCCGTTGACGCCGGCCTTGACGTTGCCGCTGACGTTCGCGTTATCGCCGCCGGCCTGGAACCCTTTCTCGGCGCCGGCGCCGCCCTCCCAGACGGTCTGGCCGTCCTTCAGCTCGCCGCCGCCCATGTCCTTGTCGCCGGCGTTGCTGTAGTCGGTGGACACGCTCGAGCTGCCGGACGTCTCGTTCTTGGCGGTGAAGGTGCCGCCCTGCGGGTTGCGCGTGGCGGTGCCGCCGTCATACGACTGGCTGCTGGTGGTCGTCTTGGTGGTCGTGGTCTGGCCGCCGCCTTTGTTCTGCGTGGTCGTGGTGGACGTCGAGGTGCTGGTCTTGGTCTGCGCCGTGCCGCTCAGGGCCGCCACCAACATCAGGGCGATCAAGTTGATCCCTGACCGCCGAAGCCTACTATTGGCCGTTCCGCTGATTCTGGGATTCATGAAGCACCGCCTTTCTTACAGACGTTTGTCAGCCGCTTTCCATCCCGGATCGCCGTCTTTAGCTATGGTTTCCAGATCGGCTATGAATTTCTTGGCCCGCTCCGCGGCCTCGCCGCGGCCTTTGGCCGCGCTGAAAAGCAGCCGCACGCCGCGCTCGTGATCCTTCTTGCTGATCACCAGGGCGCGCCCCAGATTGTACTGGGCCTCGGTGTCAAAGGGGTCGGCCTGCACCGCCGAGACGTAGCAGGTCAGCGCCGTCTTCTCGTCGCCGCGCTTGGCCGACAATATCCCCAGGTTGGTCCAGGCCCCGGCCATGCCGCGGTCTAGCTTGACCGCCTCGAAATAACTCTTCTCGGCCGCCTTGGCCTCGCCTTTCTTCTCTTGCGCGCGGCCCAGCACGAACCATCCCTTGGCGTCCTTCGGGAAATTCTTGACGGCCTGCAGCGCCATCTCTTCAGCCTCGGCGGTCTGGCCGGCCTTCAGCAGCAGGGCCGCCAGATCGGTGCGCACACCCGGCTCCCGCGGCAGCAGCGGCAGCAGCGCGCGCAGCTCCGGAAGCGCCTCGTTGTCATGCCCCTGCAGGGAGCGCGCGCGCGCCAGTTGCAGCCGCGCCTCGGGCCAGCCCGGACGCTCTGCCAGCAGCCCGCGGAAAACCGTCTCGGCCTGCGCATAAATCTCAGTGTGCAGATACCAGGTGCCGAGGCGCAGGCGCTCTTCCGGCGAGCCGTCGGTGGTCTTGACCAGCGACTGCCACAAGCCTGCCTGTTTCTCGTCCTGCCCGGCCATGTGGTAGAGCTGCGCCATCATCTGCCAGGTCTGCTCGTTCTTGGGGTTGAGCTTGAGCGAGGCCGCCAGAGTCTTGGCGGCGCGATCCAGCTCGCCGGCGCGCAGCAGCAGCGAGGCCAGGTTGTTCAGCGCCATGCCGTGGCGCGGGTCGATTTCAACCGCCTCGGAAAAGGCGGCCACGGCGTCGCCGATCTTGCCCTGCTTGAGCAGCGCGGCGCCGAGGTTGTTCTGCGCCATCGCATGCCGCGGGTCGGCCTTCAGCGCCCGCCGGTAACTGGCTTCGGCCTCTTCGGGCTTGCCCTGCATGAGCAGGATGTTGCCCGCGTTGTTGGCGGCTGTCGAGACCAGCGTCAGCGCCTCCTGCTCTTTGACGCTCTCGGACGCGGCCAGCACCCTGCGGAAAGCCGCCAGAGCGTCGTTGTAGCGCTCCTGCTTCAGCAGTTCCAGCCCTTTGTCGTAATCAATCATCATCCTTCGCACCGCCAACGGTAATTGCGCTGTCTCATCAGCGGCCGACGCCACACGCAGACCGCACACTACGAACGCCGCCATCACGGCGCCCGCGCAGAATGTCTTCATCATGGTTCACCTTCCTTCCGCCTTTCCCGTCAATGCAACACCCAAGCCTCAGCGCCTTCGTACGCGACCTCTCCGCCGCCGCCCATCAGTTTGGGCGCGACCTGCGCGCCCAGCGCGCCGCCGCCGCCGTACAGCGGCTGCCACGGCCCGCCCTTCATCTTGCCCAAAATCTCGCCGGCTGTCTCGCCTTCCATCTTCCGGCCCTGCTTGCCCTGCGCCCAGGCGCGGTGCAGCGGCAGCAGCACGGCGTCCCAGTCGCTGGTCTTCAGATTCCAAAGCTTGTCTTTGCTGTTGTCCTCGAAAGTGACCTCGTAACGGCCTTCGGCGGCTTCGCGCGGCTTGGGGTTGTAGCCCGCGATCGCCGCCGCGGCCGTCCACATGTAGCGGTTGCCGCCGTCCACCGTGAAAGGCTTCATCACGCCCTCGCTCTGACCGGGGAACATGAACTTGAACGGGTTGTTCATGCGGCGCGTCAGGCCCACCACCAGGCTGCCGCCTCTGGCGAAGAATTTTTCGCGCAGCACCTGCGGCTGGGCGTTCTCCGTGATGTAGTAATTCTCGTCGTAGATGTCGCTATCGTCACCCTTGACCGGCCCTTTGAGCGGTTTTTTGTCTTCTATCTGGCCGATCTTGACGCAGCCTTTTTTGGTCTGGATCCATTTGGTGCTCTTGTAGTCCCACTCCGCCACCAGGATCGGGTGCCCGCGCTTGTACTGACGCTGGATCCCCGGCCCTTTCTCCTTGTACTGCTTCACGAACCAATCGTCGGTGCCGTTCTGGAAGACGTCTGTGGCCTTCTGCCCTTCTTCGGGAATGTAATCCGAGTGCCGCAGGAAATCCTCCTCTTCGTCCAGTTCGAGCACGCGGAAATTATTGTCCAGCGGCTGCTCCTCCTGATTCAGCGCGTACATGATGTTGCCGCCGCCGGCGAAGCCGTCGTTCCAGGTGTCCGCGGTGTTGGCCCGCAGGGTCTCCGCGACCGTCTTGCGCACCCGCTGCGGCAGCTTGCGGATCAGCTCTTTCTCCTTGTCGTTCATGGCCAGGATGCGCTCGCGGCACTGGTCGATCTTCGGCGCGAGGATGCTGTAGTTGCGGCCGTTGTTGGCCGCCGCCTTTCTGGCGGCCTCGATCTCCTCCGTGGTCACAGAGTGCTTCTTGTTAAGCAGGATTTGCTTATGCACGCCGCCCTTGCCGGTCGAATAGAAAAGCAGTCCGATGTTGCAGGTGCCGGTGCGGTTGAAATTGCGCATCACGCGGTTGTCCTCGTTCCAGCGCTTGAGGGTCAGCCACAGCCACTTGTCGACGATGTAGTCCATCTCCATGCGCACCATCTGCACGTAGGTCCAGGACATGGCGCGGTTGACCGCCGCCACGCGGCTGATGGTGTCGGCCTGCACGACCGCGGCGGAGTAGGCTGCCGCGTCGGCGGCGTTCTGCAGCTCGATGCGGCTGCGGATCGTCTCGCCGCCGGAGAAAATGGCGCTGGCCATCATGAAAAGCGTGAGGAAAACGATCGTGGAGACGGCCAGCACCACGCCGCTCTCGTCCTGCCACAGCCGCACTGCGGCTCTGTTGGCTGCTTTAAGCATAGTCACCAACCTGACGCGGGAAGACCCATTTTCGGCAGGGTCACATAAGGTTTAGCCAGCACCGCCGTCTCCGTGAAGCGCACGTGCGGCCATTTCACCATGTCGCCGGCGCCGATGTTACCGGTGGCGTCGGCGTGCTGCTCCAGATACCTCTGGCTGCGCGCCCAAGGGTCAGCGCCCCAGCCGATCATCGGCCCGACCAGGGGGAAGACTAAGGCGAAGTCGTGGGCGACCGTGGCCTTGACGTTCCAGCGGCCGACCTGCTCGACGCGCACACTGGTCTTGCGCTTGACCGCGCCGGAGCCGGGTATCGCGCCCCAACCGGGCACCTTCTTGTCCTGCTCGCCCGCGTTCTTGCCCAGCACGATCCAGGCGCAGACCTGTTCCGCGGCCTGCTGCCCGGCGCTCTGGTACCGGCTGACGTCGTTCTCGCAAACCAGCGCCGCGCGCGCGGCGCAGAAAGCCGCGTACTGCACCACCTGCCGTGCCATCCACATGTGCGCGAACTGCATGCAGGCCAGGATCAGTGTCAGGATCACCGGAAAGGCCAGCACGAACTCCAGCATCACGGAGCCCGCTGAACTCCGGCCGGCCTTCTTCTCGCGGACATGTCTTTCGCGTGTCAGATTCATAATAAAAAGGTTATAAGTAATAGGTAAGAAGTAATAAGTGAGAAGCTATGTGTTCGATTGTCAGGATTATGAATCAACTGCGAACGATCAGGCGCACTTCCTTTTCACTCCAATGACTAGTCGTCAAAGAAACTTTTTACCTATTACCTCTTGCTTATTATCTAACCAGCGCCACGAACAAGCCGACGGCGACCGGAACGCTGAACGGTATGCGGCAGCGCGACGCGTCTTTCGGCGCCAGCGCCGCCGCCCCGGCCTTGCGGTCATAGCGCCAATCGAACGCGCACCGCGCGAAATGGCGCAGCCTCGATCCGTCCAGCGAACCCGCCGCCAGCATCAGCACGCCCATCACCACGCCCGCCAGCGAAGTCACCCAGAGCATGGTGAACAGCCTTTCCCAGCCCGCGATCGCGCCGGCCGTGAAGAGCATCTTGACATCCCCGCCGCCGGCGCCGCGCGCCAGGAAAGGTATCAGCAAAAAACAACCGGCCACGGCGGCTGCCGCGAAACCGTCCACGAAAAGCGGCCAGCCGCCGAAACCAAAACGTCCGGCCAGAGCCACTGCGGCCCCGCCCAGCGTCAGCCAGTTAGGCAGCACGCGCCAACGTATGTCGCAATACGAAAGCGCGATGCCCCAGACCGACCCCAGAACCAGGGGAATGATCATACTCAGGCCCTAAATCCAGGCAAGTCCGCAACCCAAGTGTGCAGGTTTGTGAGTTTGCGAGACGCAGTCATTCACTCACATACTCACAGACCCACATACAGGCACTTCCCGGTTTTTTGTTGCTGTAGTCGGGTCACAAGGCACTACCGGTCCGCGTGTTCCTTGCGGTAGGTCTCGTTCTCCGACTCGGCGCTGGCCGCGTCGCCCTTGGCCTTCTGCGAGCTCGCCGACGCCTTGCCGGACTCGCCGGACATCGCGTGCGTCGAGGTCGAGAGGTTGGTCACGATGCCGCGGCCGAAATACATCACCGCCACCACCGCAGCGGCCGCGATCAGCACCGCCAGGATCACGTACTCCATCATCACGCCGCCCGCGCGGTCGCCCGCCAGACGGCACAGCGCCTTCTTTATTTTGCTGTTTTTCATCGTTTATCTCCTTCACACACGGGGCATCATTGCCCCAAAGCCTTTTAACTGCTAAACCCTGACTTCCAATTCCCGATTTTCCCTGGCATCGTCACGGCAGCGGCAGGGCGATCCCGCTCATCACCATCCGGTACCTGTCCACAAAAGCGTTGCCGAGCAGCCCGAAATCCTCGCCCTCAACCGCCCCTCCCGGCGAGAAGGTCCGCTTCCCGCCGACATTGACCAGACCCACCGAAACGCCCACCAGCGGCAAAATGATGATCATGGTCAGCAACACGTACTCGAGCAGCACATCGCCGCGCTCGCCGCGAAGGCCCTTAACGCGCTCAGGCCGCGCGCCGCCTTTACCCGTATCTGTGGATAAACACATCATTTGACCGCCGCCAGACACACACCGCCATTTACAATGGCATAATAATATATCCGGTTCTGACGACAATCAATAACATTTTTCGCGATGGCAGACCTGCCAACGCCAAACGCCGAATCCTCCGCGGCAGATGGTTGTTCGGACTTGCTTCTGATCTGACAATTGCTAAACTGGTAATTCATTAGCCGTCAGTTGCATTGCGGACTGCTTCCGGACGGGACGGCAGATTGATGAAAAAGGGGGATAAAGATGAAATTGAGTCAAATCACAAAACTGACACGCCGCGATTTTGTCAAATCGGCATCGGCCGGCGCTTCACTGGCCGCCTTGCCCGACATACTCAAGGCCCAGCAAGCCCCCTCGCAGAATGTGGCGGGCGCCAACAGCCGCGTCAATGTCGCCTGCGTCGGCTATTCCGACCGCTTCAGGAGCACCTTGCTGCCATCGTTCCTCAAATGCAAGGACGCGCTGAACTTCGACATGGTCGCCTTGGCCGACCTCTGGAGCGCGCGCCGCGATGAGGGCAAAGCCGGCCTCGAAGCGAAACTCGCCCACGGCATCGACGTGTACAAGAGCGACGAAGAGCTGTACGAGAAGGCCAAGAACGTCGACGCCGTCATCATTTCCACCGCGGACTTCCAGCACGCCACGCACACCGTGCACGCCGTCAAAGCCGGCAAGGATTCCTACACGGAAAAGCCGCTCGCCGAAGACATGCAGGCCGCCAACGCCGTCCTGGACGCGGTCAACGAGGCCCGCAAAGCCGGCAACCGCGGCGGCGCGGTCGTGCAGATCGGCTCGCAGCGCCGCAGCGGCAAGGCCTACCACATCGCCAACGAGTATATCCGTTCCGGCAAGTTCGGCGACATCAGCTACGTGGATCTCTGCTGGAACGTCAACCAGCCCCAGCGCTGGCGCCGCGGCAACCTGCCTTCCAAGCTGAAAGAGTCGGACACGGACTGGAAAAAGTGGCTGCTCGACCGCCCGCAGGTCCCGTTCGACCCGCGCAAGTATCTCGAGTTCCGGCTGTTCTGGCCTTACTCCTCCGGCATCCCGGGACAGTGGATGTGCCACCAGATCGACACCGTCGCCTGGTTCACCGGATTCGAATTCCCGCGTTCCGCCGTGGCCGACGGCGGCATTTACGCATGGAAGGACGGACGCCAGAGCGCCGACACTTTTACCGCGATCTTTGAGTACGGCCCTGACAATGACCCGGGCAAGGGTTTCCAGGTGGTCTTCAGCTCGCGCCAGCACAACTCCGCGCGCGGCAACGTGGAGAAGTACCATTCCAAAATCGGCACAATCGACCTGATCAGCGGCACGGTCTCCAACGAGGGCGTCGAGGGGGCCAAGATCAAAACCACCAGGCTGTCCGACTCCGAGGCGGCCTCGACCGCCGCGGACACCGGCGCCGGCAGCATGGAAGTGGAGCACATGCGCAATTGGATGGAGTGCGTCCGTTCGCGCAAGCAACCGAACGCCCCTGTCGAAGCCGGCTACAGCCACGCGGTGGCCCTGATCATGTCCAACGCCGCGATGCGCCAAGGCATGAAGGCCACCTTTGACAAGGCGCTGCGCCAAGTCATGGTCGGCGGCAAGGCCTTTATAGGCTATTGATCGGCGGCCGCGCGCGGCTGAGGGCGGTTGACCGGAGCGGGATTCCTTCGGCAGCCTCATCGCTGATCACTAAGAACAGAAATTTTTTGCCCATGAAAACAAACCGCCGGACATTCATGAAAACAATCGCAGCCGTGACCCTGGCCAGCGGCTCCGGAGGCGCCTTGGCCCAGCCGGCCGGCTGCGGCAAGATCAAGTTTGGCATCTGCTCGCCGCCTGACCGCGCGGAGAAGCTGAAAGAGGCCGGTTTCGAGTTCATCGAGTGCTCAGTAGGCGCAATCCTTAAGCCGGAAACGCCGGACGCCGTCTTCGCGCCGGAGTTCGACAGGCTGAAAGCGTGTGCCCTGCCCATCCGCTCATGCAACGGGTTCATCCCCGGCAAGTTTCGGCTGACCGGGCCGGCAACCATGCACGGCGAGGCTTTGGAGTACGCTTTCACAGCCTGCCGCCGCGCGGAGGCTATCGGCATCCGGCACATCGTTTTCGGCAGCGGCGGCGCGCGCAAAATCCCGGAAGGCTTCGACGCCGGAAAGGCCAAGTCCCAGTTCGTCGAATTCTGCCGGAAGCTCGGCGAGCGCATCAAGGATCTTAAACTTACCGTCGTACTTGAGCCTCTGAACAAAGGCGAGACCAACCTGCTTAACTCTGTGACGGAAGGCATCGCTTATGTCGACGCCATCAGCCATCCGCGCATACGGTTGCTGGCGGACTTTTACCACATGCTGAAGGAGAGCGAGGGGCCCGACGCGATACGTGCCGCCGGCTGCCGCATCCTGCACTGCCACATCGCCGAGCTCTCAGGACGCAAAGCCCCCGGCACAAAAGGCGAGGACCTCGGCGGCTATTTCATGGCGCTCAAAGACATCAACTATGCAGGCGGCGTGTCTTGCGAATGCGGCTGGCCCAATGAAAACATCGAGGATGCCTGGAAAAAGGCGCTCGCGACAATGCGGCAGCAAGCTGTCCAGTCCTGATTTCCGTTTGACACTTTTTTGTTGTTATTGAACATGCTCATGATTGCCGACAGTCAGAAAGATTGTTGATCACCCCTTGCGGGCGCCGTCTTCTATGCGCCCGATCAGGCGGAGCAGGCCGTCGAGGATGGTGAGCGGGTTGGGCGGGCACCCGGGCACGTGGAGATCGACCGGGATGAGCGCGCCGACGCCGTTGTTGGCCTCCGCGTGCCCGATGTAGGGCCCGCCGGAGATCGCGCACGCGCCGACCGCGATGACGATGCGCGGGTCGGAGACGGCATCGTACGTTTTCTTGAGCGCGAGCGCCATGTTCTGCGATACCGGACCGGTGACCAGAAGGCCGTCGGCGTGGCGCGGCGAAGCGACAAACTGGATGCCGAACCGGCCCAGATCCCACCCCACCGTGCCGAGGACGTTGGTGT
>CAYRZP010000025.1:1249-21690 GCA_964428885.1 uncultured Lentisphaeraceae bacterium | reverse complement strand
ATGGTGGAATACTGGAATAATGGAACATACTGCGGCTTCTTCGGTCTCAACCCCCGCCATTCCATTATTCCACTATTCCAGTTGGGTTGCGGGCTTCGCTCGCGTTGGTGGGTCTGAAACGGAGATGGTATGGAAAACGTGGTGATTATCGGCAGCGGGCCGGCCGGGTACACGGCGGCGATTTACGCGGCGCGGGCCAATCTGGCGCCGTTGCTGGTCAGCGGCATGCAGCCTGGCGGCCAACTGACCCAGACGACGGACGTGGAGAACTATCCGGGGTTCGAGATTCCGGTGGACGGGACGCTTTTGGTCGAGACCATGCGCAAGCAGGCGGAGCGTTTGGGAGTGCGGATCATGCTGGACGAGGTAGAGGCTTGCGCATTGTCGGGCGGGGTGAAAAAGGTCAAGACCGGGATGAACGGCGATGTGGAGTCCCTGTCGGTGATCGTGGCCACCGGCGCCAGCGCGCGGTATTTGGGGCTGGAGTCGGAGAAAAGGCTGATGGGCAAAGGCGTTTCGGCGTGCGCCACATGCGACGGGGCTTTTTTCAAGGGCCAGCGGGTGGCGGTGGTCGGGGGCGGCGACACCGCGATGGAGGACGCCCTGTATCTGTCGCGCATGGCCGAACGGGTGACCGTGATCCACCGCCGCGACCAATTCAGGGCTTCTAAGATCATGGCTGACCGCGTTCTGGCCTCGGGCAAGATCGATGTGGTTTGGGATTCGGTGGTGGACGAGATTCTGGAAGATGGCGGGCTGGTCAGCGGGCTGCGCCTGAAGAATGTCAAGAGTGGCGCGTTTTCGGAACTGGATGTGCAGGGGGTTTTCATGGCTATCGGCCATGTGCCCAACACGGCGTTTCTTTCCGGGCAGTTGGAGACGGACGCGGACGGGTACATTGTCGCGGAGCGGACACGCACCTCCGTGCCGGGGGTTTTCGCCGCGGGCGATGTGCAGGACCGGTTTTACAAGCAGGCGGTGACGGCGGCCGGATCCGGCTGCATGGCCGCGCTGGAGGCGGAGCGTTACATCGCTTCCGTTCAGGGTTAAGAACATGCCTGAGTTTTTCGATAAAGAGTACACGGCTAAAGAAGCGTACGGCAGGCTTTACCGGTATGCCCGTAAATACCGGCTGCGCCTGATCGTGGGTTTGCTGGCCGGTTCGATCACGGCCGGGTCATGGGTGCCGATCTTTCAGGTGATCCAGCCCATACTCCGCCAGGTCCAGACGATTGAAGACCATGACCATGCGCATGTACAGGCCGAGGGGAAGACGCGGACGGAACCGGCTGACGCGGGCGCGCGGGCGCCGGCGGCAGGCAAAAGGCTTTTGTCTAAGCGCGAGAAGCTGCCGTCTTGGTTTGATAAAGTGGAAAGCTACGCCAACCGCGCCGGGATAAGGTTCCGCGACTCTCACGGGCACATGACCGGCGAACTTTTGATGATCACATTCCTTGTGGTGCCGCTGGTGATGCTGGTCAAGATGCTGACCATGTACCTTAACCATTATTGCCTGCGGTGGGTGGGGACCAAGGTGGTGCAGGATTTCCGGATCGATCTGTTCAGCCACCTCCAGAAGCAGTCGTTGCAGTTTTTCGCGCGGACGGACGTGGGTCAACTGATGAGCCGCTGCACGACCGACCCGCAGCAGATCGACAATGTGATTTCACACACAGTGGCGGATCTGTGCCGGGCGCCTTTCGAGGTGCTGGTGGCGGTGGGGTACGTCATTTATTTCGCGGTCAAGAACTCAATGATCGAGACGCTGGTGCTGGTACTGATCGGGTTTCCCCTGCTGCTGCTGCCGATGGCGGTTCTGGGGGCGATGGTGCGCAAGTGGTCGCGGAAGGTTTTGCGGCGCATCTCGTTCATCTCCTCCAAGATACACGAGAACCTCACCGGCATCCGTGTGGTCAAGGCCTACCACACCGAGGATTACGAGATAGGCAGGTACAGGGAGGTCAACCGCTTTTACGTGAAAAGCGTGCTGCGCGCCATCAGGCTGGAGCTGCTGATCACGCCGGCGGTCGAGTGCGTCGGCATCTCTCTGATCTTCGTGTTTGTGGTGTACTGCTTTTTCAGGGAGATCGAGCTACAGGACATCACGCCCCTGCTGGTGCCGTTCTTTGTGGCCTACCGTCCGATGAAGCAGTTGGGCAAAGTCCAGGCGCAGATCGAGCGCGGCCGGGCGGCCTTGGCCCGCGTGTTCTCCTTGTTGGACACGGACATGAGCCTGCCGCTGGCGGCGGACCCGGTGCGCAAGGACGGCTTTAACGGCAGCGTCAGTTTCGACAAGGTGAGCTTCACATACGGGGCCGGCGCCGATTTTGCGGTCAAGGACGTGACGTTCGAGATACCCTGCGGCGCGGTGGTGGCGGTTGTCGGGGGCACGGGGGCGGGCAAGACCACGCTGGCGGCGTTGCTGGCGCGGTTTTGCGATCCCGTGTCCGGCCGCATCACGATGGACGGGGCGGATTTGAACCGGATTGAAATAGCCGACCTGCGCCGTCTGATCGGAGTGGTCACCCAAGAGACGGTGCTTTTCAACGACACGGTCGCGAACAACATCGCCTACGGTTCGCCGGACGCGACGCGGGAACAGGTGGTGGAGGCGGCCAAGATGGCCAACGCGCACGAGTTCATCGTGGCGCACCCGGAAGGATATGATCGTGTCGTCGGCGAAAAAGGCTTTGCCCTGAGCGGCGGCGAGCGGCAGAGGGTGGCGATCGCGCGCGCGATACTCAAGAATCCGCCGATCCTGGTGCTGGACGAGGCCACCAGCGCGCTTGACACCGTGACGGAGCGCCTGGTGCAGGACGCGATCAACAAGCTGATGGCCAACCGCACGACGTTTGCCATCGCCCATCGCTTGAGCACGATACGCAACGCCCGCATGATCCTGGTGATGGAGAAAGGGCGGATTGTGGAGCGCGGGACGCATGAACAGCTTTATGCGGCGGGGGGGGCTTACCGCAGGCTGTGCGACATGCAGATGATGACATGACGCCGGGCGCCGGCGCCGGGGAAGGGGGAGGATGAGGGAACATAAGACGTCCTTTGAGAAGCGCATTTTCAAGGCCACGTTTCTGATTCTCATCGCGCATCAGCTTTTCAAACTGGCGGGGCTGATACAGGCCAAGGCGATGGGGCATTATCTGCCGCAGGACGCGTTCGACATCGTTTATGTGTTCGCCTTCGAGAACTGCATCTACCTGCTTTTCCTGATCGGCGAAGAGGTCTTGGGACCCGCTTTCCTGCCGGTTTTCATGCGCGAGATGAACGTGGAAAGCGAAAAAAGCGCCTGGGCCTTCGCAAACACGCTTTTGACGCTGCAGTTTATCGTGCTGGTGGTCTTGGCGGCGGCTTTGTGCCTGTTCCCCGGGGCGGTCGTCGGTTTTCTGACGCAGTGGAGCGCTGACGCATCGCCGGAAAGATTCAGGCTGGCCCAAGAGAGTGTCAGGTCGCTGGCGCCGGCGTTGGTCGGGCTTTCGCTGGGCTCAACGACCTATGTGCTCTTAAACAGCCACAAGCGCTTTTTCCTGGCGGCTTTCGGCGACGCGGTCTGGAAGCTTTGCGTCGTGCTGTTCCTGCTGGCCGGGGCTGTGTGGTCGCGCGACAGCGCACGGATGCTGGTTTGGGGGTTGGTGGCTGGCTCGGCCTGCAAGCTTCTGACGCACCTTTTCGGCCTGCGCGACAAACTGCGCAATTTCCGGCCCGCCCTGCATTTGTCGCACCCGGCGGTCAAGACCATGTGCCTGCTGGCGCTGCCTTTGCTGCTGGGCATAATTGTGGCCAAGATGCGGGACCAGATCAACCACGTATATCTGTTGAGTTCTTTAGACCGTTCAGGACTGATGCAGGCCAACTCCATGGGGCGCAAACTGCAGGGCACGCTGCTGTATCTGGTGCCGTACACCCTGTCAATCGCCGCCTTCCCGTTTTTCTGCGAGCTGGTCAGCAAGGCGGACGCAGCCGGGCTCGGGCGCCTGGTGACAAGGTTCGGGCGCATGTTGCTGTCGCTGTTCGCGCCGGTCGCGTTTTTTGTGGCGGTGGCGGCGGTCCCTTTGACGGCGCTGATTTTCGGCGGCGGGTATTTTGATGACGTGGCGGTGCGGCGGACTTCCGTGGCTTTGACTTTCTACACCTTCGGATTGCCCGCGGCGGCGATCGAGACGATCGTGATGCAGGCTTTTTTTGCCAACCGCCGGATGCTGACGGTCACCCTGATCGGCATCGTGTTCTCGTCGTTGAGCATGGCGGTGAGCTGGTGCGGGATACGGTTTTACGGCGGGCGCGATCTGGTGGTCCTGGCTTTCATTGCGGGCGGGTTCACCCTGTCGCGCGTGTTCAAATGCCTCACCCTGGTGGAGATGCTGAAAAAAAACGCGCCGGTGTTCCCGTTTTTTGAGACGCTGGTTTTCTTGGGGCGGGTTGTAGCCGCAGCCGGGGCCGCCGCTTTAGGTGCCTGGCTGATCCAGCGGTCCGGGTTGCTGTCAGGGGTGGGGGGCAAGGCTGGCGAGGCGCTGCGCCTAGCGGTTTCGGCCGGGGTTTTCGGGATGCTGTATCTGGCGGCGGCTTACGGCCTGCGGATCGGCGAGCTGCATGAGGTTGTGAGTCTGGTCCGCGACAAGTTGCGCAAACGGGCTTGAGGACGGGGCGTGGTTGTAATAAACTGAACACCTTAAGCGGCGTCAGGGCGGCGCCAACTTATTGTGCTAATCATCATTTTAAGGAGGTTTTCATGGGAATGCTGGATCAGATGAAACAGGCGATGCAGATGCGCAAAGAGGCCAAGCGCATACAGGCGGAGATCGAAAAGATCACATGCGAGTACGCCAACGGCGGCATCACGTGTGTGGCGCGCGGCGACTTCACGGTGGTTTCTCTGAAGGTCGCGCCGGCGGCATTGCAGGAGGCGCTCGCGGGCAAGCCGGAGCGGTTCGAGACCATGCTGGGCAATGTCGTCAACGGCGCGCTGAAGGGCGTGAAGAAGCAGACGCAGGAGGCCATGGCCAAAATGATGCAGGGTTCGGGCATGGGCGATTTGTTGGGAGGCTGAAGCCGTCATGTCCCCGCAGATCGACAGCCTGATACGCGCGTTGTCCAAGCTGCCGGGGCTCGGCCGCAGGTCTGCGGAACGCGCGGCGCTGGCTTTACTGCGCAGGCCCGACACGCTCATGGACGGACTGATCGAGGCCTTGCGCGAGGCGCGCGGTTCGGTCTGCTGCTGTTCGGTCTGCGGCGGCTTCACCGCGCGTGACCGCGACCCCTGCGCACTGTGTTCGGACGCGGCGCGCGACAACGGGCTGCTGTGCGTGGTTGAAGAACCTTCGGACATTTTCGCGATCGAGCGCTCGGGAGGGTTCCGGGGGCGTTATCACGCCCTGCTCGGCAAACTCTCGCCGGCGCGGCAGACCGGGCCCGGCGATTTGCGGTTGCAGGCGCTGGCGGAGCGGATCTCGGGCGGGGGCTTCCGCGAGGTGCTGTTGGCCTTGAGCACGGACATGGAAGGTGACGCCACGGCAGGCTACATCGGCGAGATGCTGAAAGGCAGCGGCGCGCGCGTGACGCGTCTGGCGTTCGGACTGCCGGCCGACAGCGGGGTGGGCTACTCCGACCCTTTGACCCTCAAGCGCGCCATCAGCGGGCGTTTCGACTGCGCTTAGCCCGGTCGCGCGTGCAGGGAGGGGTTTGATCCGCCCGCCGCAAAATTTTTTTAAAATTGTTAAAATACGCTCTTGCTTACAACGGTTCCTGTGTGCTAAATTAATCATCCATTTATTACCAATTGGAAGGGCAAGAATCAGATGCCGACGATCAACCAGTTAGTGCGCAAGGGGCGGTCCCTGCTGCGCAAGAAGAGCAAGTCGCCCGCGCTAAAAGAGTGTCCTCAGCGGCGCGGTGTTTGCCTTGTGGTGAAAACCCAGACGCCCAAGAAGCCCAATTCGGCGTTGCGCAAGGTGGCGCGTGTGCGTTTGACGACGGGTTACGAGGTGACGGCCTACATACCCGGCGAGGGGCACAATCTGCAAGAGCACAGTGTTGTTCTGGTGCGCGGCGGCCGTGTCAAGGATCTGCCGGGCGTGCGTTATCATATCGTGCGCGGCTGCCTGGACAGTCTGGGCGTGTCCGGGCGTAACCGCAGCCGTTCAAAGTACGGCATGAAGCGGCAGAAAAAGGCTGAATAGACCAGACCGGCGGAGCGAAAAAAATGGCAAGACGGAGAAGAGCGGTTAAAAGGGCGCATCCTGCGGATCCGAAATACAACAGCGAGTTGGTCGCTCGGATTGTGCGCGCCCTGATGAAGAGCGGCAAGAAGACCACGGCGGAGCGGATCGTGTACGGGGCGATCGAAGAGCTGCGCGAGAAGACGGGCAAGGACCCGGTCGAGGTCATGGACACGGCGATCGCCAACATGAAGCCGAAGGTCGAGGTCAAGTCGCGCCGCGTCGGCGGCACGACCTATCCGGTGCCGGTGGAGATCCGTCCGGCGCGGCAGTTGTCGCTGGCTTTGCGCTGGATGACGGCCTGTGCCGGTTCGCGGCGCGGCACGCCGATGCCCAAGGCGGTGGCTTTAGAACTTATCGAGGCGTATAACAATCAAGGCAATGTGATTAAGAAGCGCGATGACACGCACAAGATGGCGCAGGCCAACAAGGCCTTCGCGCATTACGCGTGGTGATACGGGGGGCGGGTTCTAGTGCCCGTCCCTTGTGGATAAGCCGGCAGGTTGCCGGGACCATCCGTTGTTCTTTGAAAAGTCAGGGTGAAGGGTGAGCGTCTTGGAAAGCAAGGCAGATAAACGTGGTTTGACCGCGTCCGGGCAAAGTCCGGCGGGCGGCGCGGTATCGCTTTGCGACGTACGCAACATCGGCATCGTGGCCCACATTGACGCGGGCAAGACCACCACGACCGAGCGTATCCTCTTTTATGCCGGGCGCACGCACCGTCTAGGGAATGTGGACGAAGGCAACACTGTCACCGACTGGATGCTTCAGGAACGCGAGCGCGGTATAACGATAACCAGCGCCGCGATCACCTGCGCCTGGCGGAATGTCCGTATAAACCTGATAGACACGCCGGGGCATGTGGATTTCACGATCGAGGTTGAACGCTCACTGCGCGTGTTGGACGGCGCGGTGGGCGTTTTTTGTGCCGTGGGCGGTGTGCAGCCGCAGTCCGAGACGGTCTGGCGCCAGGCGGACCGCTACAATGTCCCGCGCATCGCTTTCGTCAACAAGATGGACCGGATGGGGGCCGACTTCGGGGCGTGCGTTGCTGAGATACGCTCGAAGCTCAAGGCCAACCCGGTGTGCCTGCAGTTGCCGATCGGTCAGGCCGCGGAGTTCAGTGGCGTGATAGATCTGCTTGAGATGCGGGCGTTGAGTTTTGACGATGGCAGCGAGGGCCGGGAGGTGCTTGAGTCCGAGATCCCCGCAGGGTTGCTGGACAAAGCGCGCGCGGCGCGGGCCGAGTTATGCGAGCGGGCGGCCGAGGCGGACGAAGCGCTGGTGGGTGCCTATTTCGAGAAACCAGAGCTGCCGGCGGACGTGCTGCGCGCTTCTTTGCGCCGCTCCGTGATCGCCGGCAGGCTGGTGCCGGTGCTGTGCGGGTCGTCTTTGAGGAACAAGGGCGTGCAACCGCTGCTGGACGCGGTGGTCTGGTATCTGCCGTCGCCGCTTGACCGCCCGGCGGTGGAAGTGACTGACCTGAAGAGCGAGAAGCGGGCCACACGCGAGCACAGCGCGGCGGGGCCGTTGACGGCGCTGGTCTTCAAGATCGCGGCGGATGCGTATGTCGGCAGGCTTTTTTTCGTGCGGGTTTACTCCGGGATGGTGAAGAAGGGGCAGAACGTATTCAACCCGCGCAGCCGCAAGCGCGAGCGCGTCCTGAAGATCTTGCGGCTGTTCGCGGACGAGCAGACCGAGGTGGAAGAGCTGGGCGCGGGCGAGATCGGCGCGATCGTGGGGCTGAAGGAATCGACCACGGGCGACACGCTCTGCGCGGAGCACCAGCCGGTGTATCTGGAGCGCATCACGGTGCCGGAGCCGGTGATGTTCATGGCGATCGAGCCCCGGTCGCGCGCGGACAAGGAGAAGCTGGAGGAGTCGATGGCGTTGCTGGCGGCGGAGGATCCGACCTGCCAGGTGCGTGTCGACGCGGAGACGGGGCAGACGATTTTGAGCGGCATGGGCGAGCTGCACCTGGAGATACTGGTCGACCGCCTGCGCCGTGATTTCAAGTGCGAGGCCAACACCGGCCGGCCGATGGTGTCGTACTACGAGACCGTGACAGCGGCGTCGAAGAGCGTATACCTCTTTGACCGCGAGCTGGGCGGCAAGCGGCATTACGCGCAACTGACGGTCGAGGTGGCTCCTAGGGAGCGTGGCGCCGGCAACGCGGTGGAGATATCCTCCGGCGTCAGGCGCAAGCTGCCGGACGGGGGGCTGGCCGAGTGCGTGGAGCAAGGATTGACGGACGGCATTTTGACTGGAGTCTTGGCGCGCTACCCGATGAAGGACGTGCTGGCGAAAGTCACCGATGCCGTGTTTATGGAAGAGGAGACGGCGACAGACGTGGCTTTCAGGACCGCGGCCGTGATGGGGTTCCGCGAGGCGGCTCTGGCCGCGGCGCCGGAATTGCTGGAGCCGATCATGTCCCTCGACATCGTGACGCCTGCCGATTATGTCGGCGACATCATGGGGGACATTAACGGCCGCCGCGGTTCGGTGCGTGACATGACGACGCGTGGAGACATGCAGATCGTGCGCGCGCAGGTGCCGTTGGCAGAACTATTCGGGTACTCAACCGCAATCCGGTCGCTTTCGCGCGGCCGTGCCGGCTACACGATGGAGCCGGGCGAGTTTGCGGTGGTGCCGCGGACGGTTAGAGAACAACTACTGAACAGGTAACGTTAGAATGCAAAGTCAGCGTATACGCATACGTTTGCAAGCGTACGATCACAGGGTGCTGGACCAGGCGGTGAGCGACATCATCGACACTGCCCGCGGCACCGGCGCACAGGTTGTGGGACCCATTCCTCTGCCGACGAGGATTGAGCGTTTCACGGTGAACCGGAGTCCGCACGTGGACAAGAAGTCCATGGACCAGTTCGAGATGCGCACGCACAAGCGTCTGCTGGATATTGTGGGTCCGACGGCGAAAACCGTCGACGAACTCAAGAAGTTGAACCTGCCTGCTGGCGTGGATATCACAATTCGGATTTGAGGACGGTGACACCATGGAAGGCTTAATCGGCAGAAAAATTGGCATGACCCAGATCTTTGACGATCAGGGGCGTAGGGTTGCTGTGACAGTGATCGAGGCGGGTCCGTGTCCGGTGGTTCAGGTCAAGACGCCTGAGACCGACGGGTACCGGGCCGCGCAGCTCGGGTTCGAGGAGCAGAAAGCCGCGCGTCTTTCCAAGGCGCAGGCCAAGCGTTTCGAACTGGCTGGCGTGACGCCTTGCCGCGTGACCAAAGAGTTTGGTCTGGAAGACGGCGAGGAGGTCAAGGCCGGTGACACGGTCACGGTCAGCATTTTTGACGGCGTTAAATACGTCGACGTGTCGGGCGTCACCAAAGGGCGCGGTTTCGCGGGCGTGATCCGCCGCTACCGCATCGGCGGCGGTTCGCACACGCATGGCGGACACTCGAAGCACCGCATCGGTTCGATCGGCGCGCGTGATCTTCCGGGTTGGGTGGAGAAAGGCAAGCGGATGCCGGGCCACATGGGCGCGGTCAACCGGAAGGGCCGCAATCTGGCGGTTGCGCAGGTGCGCGGCGAGGAGAATCTGCTTCTGGTGCGCGGCTCGATTCCGGGGCCCAAGAACGGCGTGGTCATTATCAGGAAAGCCCTGAAGAAATAGGGGTTGGAGAACCGATGAGTGCTATCAAGGTTTTTAATCCGGCAGGAGATGCCGCGGGCGAGATGGCTGTCGCGGATGACATGCTGGTGCTCGACAAGGGCGAGCAGGCCGTGAAAGACACGGTGGTGGCGATCCGTAACGCCGGCCGTTCCGGTTCGGCTTCGACCCTGCACAAGGGCGAGGTCGCCGGTAGCAACAAGAAGCCGTGGAAACAAAAGGGCACGGGGCGGGCACGCGCCGGCCTCCGTCAGAGCCCGGTATGGCGCGGCGGCGGTGTGGCTTTCGGCCCCAAGCCGCGTGATTTCACGCAGAAGGTCAACCGCAAGGTGCGCCAGTTGGCGTTCGACCGCGCGTTGAGCGAGAAGATCGTCGCCGGCGAGGTCACGGTCATCGAGCGCTTCGATCTGGCGGAGCCCAAGACCAAGCTGATCCGTGAGCTGCTGAAGAAACTGGGCGCGCAAGCCTCCGTGCTGATCGTCCTGGAGCAGCACGAGGAGAAGGTGATGCTGGCGGTGCGCAACCTGCCCAAGATTGAGGTTGTCAGCGCGGCTGAGGTTGACGTTTACGCTTTGCTGCGGTATCGGTCGCTGGTGGCGACACGGGCGGGCTTCGCGGCCTTGCAGAAGCGCATGCAGAAGGGCAAATCGACTGAGGAGGGCGCATGAAACACGCCGGGATAATCCGCAGGGTGCAGATCACGGAGAAGGGCACGCGGCTGGCTTGTGACAACAGGTACATGCTCGAGGTCGCGCGCGCCGCCAACAAGATCGAGATCAAGAAGGCGGTCGAGGAACAGTTCGGGGTACATGTGTTGGGCGTCAGAACCCAGACTTACAAGGGCGTTTTGCGGACGTTGCGCAATCGCCGTGTGGTGCGCGATCCATCGTGGAAGCGCGCGATCGTCACGGTCAAAGCGGGCGAGCGCATAGAGATAATCTAAGGCCGCCGGAGAGGATAACTAGCCATGGGGCTCAAGACATTCAAACCGAGAAGCGAGGGACTGCGGCACCGTGTCGCGGCGACCTTCGAAGAGATTACCGAGGTTAAGCCACAGCGTGGGCTGACCGAGGCGCGCAGGAACAACGCCGGCCGTAACAACAAGGGGCGCATCACAGTGCGTCACCGCGGCGGCGGAGTCAAGCACAGGTACCGCATTGTCGATTTTCGCCGTGACAAGATCGGCATTCCGGCGCGTGTGGCGGCGATCGCCTACGACCCGAACCGTTCCGCGAATCTGGCTTTGCTGAATTATGTTGACGGCGAGAAGCGCTATATTCTGGCGCCGGCGGGGCTGAAGGTGAACGACGCGGTGATGGCGGGGCCGGAGGCGGAGCCCAGCGTGGGCAACGCGCTGCCGCTCGCGCAGATACCGCTGGGGCTGTTCGTGCACAATATCGAGATGGTCCCCGGCAAGGGCGGCAAGCTGGCCCGGTCGGCGGGCAACAGTTGCCAGGTGATGGCGCGCGACGGCGACTTTGTGACGCTGAAGCTGCCTTCCGGCGAAGTCCGCCTGGTCCGCGCCACCTGTATGGCCACTGTGGGGCAGGTCGGCAACGCGGAGTGGAGCGGCATCAAGCTCGGCAAAGCCGGACGCAAGCGCTGGATGGGCATCCGACCGACCGTGCGCGGCGTGGCGATGAACCCGGTTGACCATCCGATGGGCGGCGGCGAAGGCCGCACTTCCGGCGGCAGTCACCCGCGTTCGCCTTGGGGTAAGCTGGCCAAGGGCGGCAAGACACGCAGCCGCCGCAAGACCAGCAGCAGGTACATCTTGAAGCGGAGAAAGTAAAGCATGTCAAGGTCTATTAAAAAAGGCCCTTACGTTCAGAAGAGCCTGCTCGAAAAAGTCGAGAAAATGAACGCTTCCGGCAGGAAGCAGCCGATCAAGACTTGGTCGCGCCGTTCCATGATTCTGCCGGATTTTGTCGGGCATACGTTCGCCATTCACAATGGTAAGCAGCATATGCCGATCTTCATCACGGAGAACATGGTGGGACACCGCCTGGGCGAGTTCGCGCCGACGCGCACTTTCAGGTCGCACGGTGTTCACACGGACAAGGCGGTCGCGAAATAACGGAGTTTGAAGCATGGAAGTGACTGCAATCACCCGTAATGTCAGGATGTCGGCCCAGAAAGGCCGTCCGTTGGCGCGCAAGTGCCAAGGGATGCCGGTGGGCGAAGCCCTGAAGGTAGTGGAATTCAGTCCGCGCAAGGCCGCGCTGATACTGGGCAAGACGCTCAAGTCGGCGGTGGCGAACGCGCGGAACAACGCCAACCTCGATGTGGATGCGCTCAAGGTGAGCCTATGCGTCTTCGACGAGGGGACGCGCATGCGCCGGTTCTGGCCGCGTGCCCGCGGAAGCGCGAGCCCGATCGCCAAGAGGCTGAGTCATTGCAAGGTGGTCCTGACCGACGGAAAGTGACGCCGGCGACTTTTTAAAGGAGCAAAACATTGGGACAGAAAGTAAATCCGATTGGTTTCCGGATCGCGGTTAACAAGCAGTGGCGCAGCCGTTGGTATGCCAACAAGCGGCAGTTCGGCGCGTTGCTGGCTGAAGACCTGATGATTCGCGAGCTGGTTAAGAAACGTCTCGAGAGCGCAGCGATCACACAGATCCTGATCGAGCGTTATGCGAACCGCGTGCGCGTCAACCTGTTCACGGCCCGTCCGGGCGTGGTGATCGGGCGCAAAGGGCAGGACGTGGACAACATCCGCCAGGAGCTGGCCAAGAAGACCGGCAAAGAGATCTACCTAGAGATACAGGAGGTGCGTGATCCGGACGCGAACGCGCAGCTCGTGGCCGAGAGCATCGCGCAGCAGGTCGAACGCCGCGTAGCCCTGAAACGCGCCATGAAACGCGCTGAGAAGGTCGCGATGGACATGGGCGTGGACGGCATCAAAATCCGCTGCAGCGGACGTATCAACGGGGCCGAGATTTCACGTGTGGAGTGGAGCAAGCAGGGCAAGGTGCCTTTGCACACGCTGCGCGCCAACATCGATTACGGTTTCGCGGAGGCCCACACCACCGCCGGCCTGATCGGCGTCAAGGTCTGGATATGCAAGAAGGACGATTTCCAGCCGGTTCGTTCCGGCGGCCAGAGGAGGAGAAAAGATGCCTCTAATGCCTAAGCGGGTTAAACACCGCAAACAATTCAAAGGCAACCGTTCCGGGTTCGCGACTTCAGGCGACCAGCTCGCTTACGGCGAGTTCGGCCTGAAGGCGCTGACCCGCGGTTTTCTTACCAACACCCAGATTGAAGCCTGCCGCGTGGTCATCAATCGCGAGATGAAGCGCAAGGGCAAGCTTTGGATACGCATATTTCCGGACAAGCCGGTCACGCGCAAACCGATCGAGGTGCGCATGGGCGGCGGCAAAGGCAATCCGGAGTTGTGGGTGGCCGTCATTCTGCCGGGCAAGATTTTGTTCGAGATCGGCGGCGTGCCGGATTCCGTGGCCCGTGAATGCCTGCGTCTGGCAGACACTAAGCTGGGTATCAGGACGAGGCTGGTGGCGCGTAACGTAACGGGGGCCTGACGTAACGATGAAAGCAAGAGACTTGAGAGAATTGGGAGCCGATGAGCTCGAAGTGAAGCTGCGTGAGCTGTCGCAGGAGTTGGACAACATGCGCATCAGGCACAGGTCGGGCGTCGCGGTTGACAAACCTGGCCGTATGCGCGAGATGCGTCATGACATCGCGCGCATGAAAACTGTGCAAGCTGAGCGGGAGGCTAAATAACATGGCCGAGTCAATTCAAGAGCGCGGCGCGCGCAAAGTGCGCAAGGGCGTTGTGGTCAGCAAGAGCGGCATCAAATCGGTGATAGTGCAAGGCGAGCGTCGCGAGCGTCACCCGCTGTACGGTAAAGTCGTGCGCCGTTTCAAGAAATACCACGCCCATGACGAGGACAACAAGGCCCAGGTGGGCGATGAGGTCACCATTATGGAGACCCGTCCGTTGAGCGCGACCAAGCGTTGGCGCATCGTCAAACCGGAGGTCAAGTAAATGATTCAGGAACAGACTCAAATGGTGGTGGCGGACAACACCGGCGCGAAAAGGGCCATGTGTTTCCGCATCCTGGGACAGCGCAAGCAGTACGCGCACCTGGGGGACGTGATCCGCGTGGCCATCAAAGAGGCGGCTCCCACCGGCGCCGTCAAGAAGGGGCAGGTGTGCACGGCGGTGATTGTGCGCACCGGGCAGCCGATCCGACGTGATGACGGTTCGGTTGTGCGTTTCGACCAGAACGCCTGCGTGATTGTCGACAACAAGATGAATCCGGTCGGTTCGCGCATTTTCGGCCCTGTGGCCCGCGAGTTGCGCGACAAGAACTACATGAAGATCATTTCGCTGGCGCCGGAAGTCGTGTGAAGCCGCTTATCGGCCGCGCACGGTTTACCGAACCAGCGAGCGTCCGTGACGCTGATGACGCTGCGGGCCGGGCGGACCGCTCCGGAGACGTCAAAACGGTTACGGGTTAGGAAAGAGCATGAGCATTGCGAGAATAAGAAAAGATGACACGGTCATCGTCATTACCGGCGACGCCGCCGGACAGACCGGCAAGGTGCTCCGCGTGATCCCTGAGAAAGGGATGGCGGTCGTCCAGGGTCTGAATACGGTTAAGAAGGCTATCCGCCGCTCCGATACCGCGCCCAACGGCGGGTTTGTGGAACGCGAGGCGCCGATCCGGCTTTCGAATCTGATGCCCTATGACCCTGAAGCGAAGAAGGGCGTGCGCATCAGCAGGGTCAAAGACGGCGACAGGATGGTGCGTAAATCCAAGGCTTCGGGCAAGGTCCTTGACTAACGGAGGCGCAAATGGCCAGACTCAAAGATAAATTTGTTAAGGAATTGGCGCCGAAGCTCCAGGAAAAGCTTGGCGTCAAAAACAAGATGTTGGTGCCGCGTCTGGAAAAGGTGGTGCTCAACATGGCGTTCGGTATTGTGGAGAAGGATGTGCAGAAGTCTATCCTGGAGGACTTTGCCAAGCTGTCCGGGCAGAAGCCGGTGCTGTGCAAGGCCCGCAAAAGCATATCCAACTTCAAGCTGCGCGAAGGCATGGTGATCGGCGCTAAAGTCACTTTGCGCGGCGTCCGGATGTTTGAGTTCATCGACCGCCTGGTTAACAGCGCGCTGCCGCGTATCCGCGACTTCCGCGGGGTTTCGGCACGCGGTTTTGACGGGCGCGGCAACTACACGCTGGGCTTGAAAGAGCACACCATCTTCCCGGAGCTGACGGACTCGGGAGTGCACGGCAACGATGTCGGCATGGATGTCACTTTTGTGACGACCGCTCCGGACAACAAGGGCGCGCGGGAGCTGCTCGCGATAATGGGAATGCCGTTTGCCGGCAAATAAGGAGAGTTTTCAGTATGGCCAAAACCTGTCTGATGGAAAAAGCCAAACGTCCGCCGAAGTTTTCTTCGCGCAAGTACTACCGGTGTTCCCGTTGCGGACGCCCGCGTGCTTATATTCGTAAGTTCCAGCTCTGCCGTATCTGCTTCCGCGAGCTGGCTGTTTCGGGAATGATCCCGGGTGTGACTAAGGCAAGCTGGTGAGGAGAGTATAATGACGTCGGATCCTATTTCTGACATGCTGTTGCGCATCCGCAACGGACTGAAGGCCGAACTTCCCGCAATCGAGCTTCCGGGTTCACGCATTAAAGGCGAGATCGCCCGTGTCTTGAAGGAAGAAGGCTATATCACTGACTTCACGCTGACCAAGACGGTGCCGAGCGTTCTGAGCATCGAGCTGAAGTACAATGACGACGCCGAGCCAGCCATCCGCGGTTTGCGCCGCGAGAGCAGGCCTGGGCTGCGTAAATTCTGTAAGGTTCAAGAGATCCCTAACGTGCTGGGCGGCATGGGTGTCGCGATTGTCAGCACGTCGGGCGGGATCTTGAGCGGTAAAGACGCCCGCAAGCGCAAGCTGGGCGGTGAGTTGATCTGCACAATCTGGTAAGAGGGCTGCAACAATGTCGAGAATTGGCAAACAACCGGTCGCGATCCCTGCCGGAGTCACGGTCACGGCACAGGACAACACTGTGACGGTCAAAGGCAAGCTTGGCGAGCTGAGCCGGACTTTCCAGAAAGGGATAACCGTCAAGGTCGAAGACGGTAAGGTGCTGGTCACCCGGGCGGACGACTCGCGCATGCAGAAAAGTTGCCACGGGTTGAGCCGCACTCTGGTTAAGAACATGATCGAGGGCGTAACCAAAGGCTACAAGAAAGCTCTGAACATTGACGGCACCGGCTTCAAGGCCGTGCTGCAGGGTCAGAAGCTGTGCCTGTCGCTGGGTTTCGCCTCGCCTAAAGAGTATCTGATCCCCGACGGCATCAAGGTCACGGTCGATAACCCCGGCCTGAACGTGACGGTCGAGGGAATCAGCAAGGAGCTGGTCGGTGAAGCGGCCGCCCGCATCCGCAGTTATTACCCGGCCGAGCCATACAAGGGCAAGGGAATCAAGTATGCTGGCGAACAGATCCGCCGCAAGCAGGGCAAGACTGTCGCTTAACGCCTGAACGGAGCTGATGAGAAATGAGTTTTAACCGTAAAACACAACGTGCCCGCCGCCACATGCGCCTGCGTCAGCGCATCAAAGGGACGGCTGAACGTCCGCGCATGGCAATTTACATCTCAAACAAGCACATGTACGTGCAGTTTATCGATGACAGCGCCATGTGCACGCTCGCTTCGACTTCCACGTTGAACGAGTCGAAGCCGTGCAATCTGGAAACCGCCAGACTGGTCGGGGAGCAGGCCGCCAACGTGGCCAAGGAAAAAGGCATATCGCTGGTGGTCGTTGACCGCGGCGGTTTCAAGTTCCACGGCCGCGTCAAGCAGATCGTGGAAGCCGCGACCGCGGCGGGGCTGAAAATATCCGAGCGTGCCGCAGAGGTGGCAGAGGAGGCTAAGTGAGCGCAGAGGCTAAATTCCCCCGCAGCGAGGGGCAGGGTCAGAAAGAGTTCGACGAGCGCGTGGTGTTCGTGAACAGGTGCGCCAAAGTCGTCAAGGGCGGCCGGCGTTTCAGTTTCAGCGCAGTGGTGGTGGTCGGCGACCGCGAGGGCCGGGTCGGCTTCGGTTTCGGCAAGGCCAACGAGGTCAGCGACGCCATCCGCAAGGGCGGCGACGCCGCCAAGAAGGAGATGATGCGCGTCAAGCTGGCCGGCAAGACCATACCGCACGAAGTGACCGGCGTATGCGACGGAGGGCGCGTGCTTCTGAAGCCGGCGCCTGACGGCACCGGCCTCATCGTCGGCGGCGGCATGCGCCCGGTGCTCGAGGCCGCCGGCGTCCGCGACGCCATCGGCAAATCGCTGGGCAGCAAGAACCGCCTGAACGTGGTCAAGGCCACGGTTGACGCGCTGAACAATCTGCGTTCGGCCGAGGAGATCGCGGCCGCCCGCGCTTAAGCATCTAGGAGTTAATCATGGATCTGTCATCATTGAAGAACACGCCCGGTGCGCGCAAATCCCCAAAACGAGTGGGGCGCGGACGCGCTTCCGGCTTGGGCAAAACATCCACGCGCGGCCACAAAGGCCAGCAGGCGCGCAAAGGCCACAAGGGCAAGCTCGGTTTCGAGGGCGGCCAGATGCCGTTGATCCGGCGTCTGCCGAAACGCGGCTTCAAGAACCACAACCGCGTCGAGTATTTTGCGATCAACGTCAAAGAGCTTGAGCGCTTCGCGGACGGCACCGAGGTGACCTTGGACCTGCTGCGCGCCGAAGGCTTGTTCTCGAACAAGTGCGACGGCGTGAAAGTTCTCGGCGACGGCGATCTGACCAAGAAACTGTCGGTCAAGGTCAACGGCGTCAGCGCCTCGGCCAAAGCCAAGATCGAGGCCGCCGGCGGCAGTGTCGAACTTGTTTGAGGAAACGTATCATGCCCATGCTTGCCACTTTCGCTAACACGTTCAAGATTCCCGAACTGCGGAAAAGGATACTGCTGACGGTCGGCCTGGTCTTCATCAGCCGCCTGATCTCCATGATCCCCACGCCGGGCGTGGATTGGCAGACCCTGCAGAACGCATTGGAGGAGATCCGCAAGCAGTCCGCCGCTGGCGGCGGGCTGATGGACTGGTTCAACGTTTTCAGCGGCGGCGCACTCAACCAGTGCGCGGTGGGCTTCCTCAGCATCTGGCCATACATCAGCGCCTCGATCATCATCCAGCTTCTGACCGCGGTGATCCCGCAGTTTGAGCGCCTGGCGCGCGAAGGCGAGTCGGGCCGTATGAAGTTGGCCCAGTACACGCGCTACCTAACCATCGGCATCTGCGTGTTCCAGTCGTTCGCGCTGGCGACGGCCCTGCAGAACCCGGCCTCGTTCGGGCTCGGCAACGTGCAGATCGTCACGCGCCCGGGGCTGGGCTTCAACATCGTGACCGTGATCTGCATGACCACGGCCTCGCTGTTCGTGATGTGGCTGGCTGACCAGATCACCCAGCGCGGCATCGGCAACGGCACCTCGCTGATCATCATGATCAACATCACATCGCGCCTGCCGGTGGCGATCGTGGAGGCGTGGACGCGCTATTTCGGACTGGCCGGCATCAACGCCACCAAAAGCCCGGTCGAGCTGCTGCTCCTGCTGCTCTTCGGTTTCGCGGTCACGATGGGCACGGTTATGCTCACTCAGGGCATGCGCAAGGTGCCGATCCACTCCACGCGCCGCGCCGCGGCGGGTGGCGGCGGACGATCATACGGCATGCAGCAGACCTACATGCCGCTGCGCGTGAACTATACCGGCGTGATGCCGATCATCTTCGCTGGCCCGCTGATCCAGTTCCCGTCGGCGATCCTGAGCCGCATCCCGCCGGAGTACACCTGGCTGTCCTGGCTGAAGTGGCTAGGCACGCAACTTATGGACATGACCAGCCCGATCCATCTGGCTGTCTATGCCCTGCTGATCATGTTCTTCGCCTTCTTCTGGGTGGCGACTCAGTTCAACGCCATGCAGATATCCGAGAATCTTAAACGCGACGGCTCGTATGTGCCGGGCATCCGGCCGGGGCGCGCCACGGCGGAATATCTCGACGCCCTGATGACGCGCGTCACGCTCATCGGCGGCACCGGGCTGCTGATCATCGCGCTCGTGCCGCAACTGCTGCGCGGCATGATGCAGTTGCCTTGGGAGATGGCCTCGTTCTTCGGCGGCACCAGCCTGCTGATCATCGTGGGCGTGGCGCTGGACACACTGCGCCAGATGGAATCGCACCTGCTGATGCGCAACTACGACGGCTTCCTGAAACACGGGCGCCTGCGCGGCCGCCGCTAAAAAGCCCTACATCTCTTGCAAACATTCTGCCGGTTTCAACATCGGCATTAACGAAGTCGCTTTGGCCGGCCCGACCGTGCCCCACGCCAACTTCCACGTTATACCGCGTTATTCTCATGATGTCCCCGACCAGCGCGTCGGGAGGCGGTGGGTGATTGCGGGTAGGAATGAAAATATTGACGGGGGGATTATAATGAGTCTACTATTACATCAACGATGTATTCAGGTCATCCATTATACACCTGGAGGTATGCTTGGGGACTGCGCATCGGACTTACTCTGATTGCGCTGTTGATGGCCCCTGGATTGGTCTTGGCTTTTCTGGAGAAGGACAACAGTATGCTGCTGATGTTCTTGACCTTTACGTTGCCGCTCGCCGCTTTTGCCGTGCGGAGCTGGACGCGCAAATTCCAGATTTTCACGGAAGGCGTGTCGTGCCGGGGTTGGTTTTTTTCGCGAAGCCTGCGGTATGACCAGATCGGATCCATGGTTTTCTGGACAAGCCATGAAATTGACTGGAACGTTGGCGATCAGTATTCCGGGCCGACGGACGCGGGCAAAAGGATTCACCTGCTGCTGAAACCGGCAAAGGAATTCCGCAGGAGAGCGATCCGCTTCGACATGTGGCGGATGTCCAGCGTGCCCCCTGCCTTCGAGACGCTCTGCGAACGGGCCGCGTCAGCCGTGGCCGAGCGCATGAAACAGCGGATTGCCGCGGGAGAGCGGGTAAAATGGGGCCGCAACGCCGCATTCACAAGTCAGGGACTGCTGATCCGTCCGAGACGTTTTATTTTCTTCCGGGGAGCGGAACAACTGATACAAAACGGCCCCTTTTTCCGGGGTGTTCAGGAAGGCAATGCGTTTCGTGTTTACGAGACCGGTTGCTCCCGCCCGGTTCTTTCCATTTCCTGCCGCACACCCGACTTTCACGCCGGACAGATCGTTTTCTCAAGCCTCTGCTATCAAACAACGGACACCGAAAGGAATTCATCATGAAGAAAATGCGCATTTGTCTCATTGCGTCTTTCATCCTTCTGGCCGGTCTTGCCGCCATGACCGGCTGCAGCCGCGAACAGGTCGCGGCTGCCGCGCCGGCTGTGAGTCAGCCGAAAAACGAAACCAGGACATCCGGCGACTGGATCTACCGCATCGTCATCACGCAGCCCGGCACCCGCAGTCAGGGCCGCCGCGGCGAACTGCTCTACAAGAACTCCGCGCTCCCCGTCCCCGCCATCAATGACCACGTTGAAACCCCGTGGGGAAAAGTATACTGGCACGGACTCAGCGTCGAAGACGGCCTGA
>CAYRZP010000025.1:0-1149 GCA_964428885.1 uncultured Lentisphaeraceae bacterium | reverse complement strand
GTGGATTACGAGGCCCTGCGCCGCCAGAGGGAAGCCGAAGCGGCGGCAAGGGCGGAGCGGGAGAGATTGCGGCAGGAGCGCATAGCCCGGGAAGCGGAGGAGCGGGCTCAAAAAGAACGGAATAAAGCGGCTGCGGCTGCACTGGAAACATGGGAAAAAGAAGATGCCGCCGCACTGGCCGCTCAGAAGAAAGGCAGCGGCGGACTCCCCCCGTTGCTTAGAAAAGCCCAGAAACTGCCCTGCGCCTTCTGCGAAAAGGGCTGGAGGGACTGTCCGTGGTGCGACGGGGCAAAAATTCGCTGTTCCCGCTCCGGGTGCATCAACGGGCAGGAAATCTGCGGGTGCGTGAAGTCCGCCAACAATTATCAGCCGGATCCGGACTGCCCTCACTGCCATGGCAAGGGGATGAATGTCTGCGAGGCGTGCGGGGGAAAAAGTGCATGGGCCTGCCCTCATTGCGGCGGCAGCGGCAAACTGCCTTGCCTTCACTGTCAGGGACTTCAAATGGCCAGCAGCAGTGTGGACATTCAGCCGACAGCCATCGGGCCGACATCCATCCGCCCCATGCCGTGGAAGATGCCGGGCGCGTATCCGGTCAGCGCCACGGCCGAGGCGGCGGACGCGCTTGTCACGCGTATCGCCGGAAACAAACCCGATGCGGAGGGCCTGCGCCGGCTGAATCAGGCCCAAAAGAAACTGGCCGAAGAGGATCAACTTCTGGCGGAAGCCACGCGCGTAAAACCGCCTCCGGGAAAACTTCCTGCTGAACTGATCACCGCCCGCGAGGCGCTGGAGGCGCGTGAGCTGGCCCTCATCCAGAAGGCCATGGACAAGCTGTCCGGGGGGAATGTGCCCGCCGATCCTGCAAAGAAACAGGCTTTGATCGATCAGCTCAAGGCCGATTTCGCCAAAGATTCCGAGCGCAACAAGCTGCTGGCGGAAATTGCCCGGTTCGGGGGGGTCCCCGCCCCAAAGGCTTCGATAGCCCAAGGCCTCGCGGCGGGCGGCTCCACAGCGAACGGTGCCGTCGGCGGCAGCGATTCCGTGACGGTCCCGTCGTTTTCCGCCACCGTCCCGATACTGCCTGGAGCGCAACCCGCCGTGAGCGGTCCGCTGGGCAAGCCAGTGGGAAACACTCCTGAAGGAATC
>CAYRZP010000024.1:0-21835 GCA_964428885.1 uncultured Lentisphaeraceae bacterium | reverse complement strand
GCGCGTCGAGGTCGCGCATGGCCTCGCGGCGGCTGAGCTTGACGCGGCCGCGGTCGTCGACGCCGATGCACTTGACCTGCATCTTGTCGCCGACCTTGCAGACATCCTCGACCTGCCCGATGCGGCGGTCGGCCAGCTCGCTGATGTGGCAGAGGCCGTCCTTGCCCGGCAGGATTTCGACAAAGCAGCCGAACTCTTTGATGCCGGTCACGGTACCTTCGTAGATGCGCCCTTCCTCGGCTTCGGCCGTGATGGAGGCGACCTCGTCCTGAGCGATCTTGAGCGACTCGGCGTTGTTGGCATAGATGCTGACCTTGCCGTCGTCCTCGATGTCGATCTGGGCGCCGGAGATTTCGCAGACGCGGCGGATGTTCGAGCCGCCGGGCCCGATCAGGGCGCCGATCTTGTCGACGGGTATGTACACTATTGTGATGCGAGTCGCCAACGGCGAAAGCTCTGGGCGCGGGGCGGGCAGGACTGACCGCATGAAGTCAAGAATCTGCATCCGCCCGGACTTGGCGCTCTTAAGGGCGTTTTCGACGATATCCCAAGTAAGGCCGCGCAGTTTCAGATCCACCTGGAAGCCGGTGATGCCTTTGTCAGTGCCGGCCACCTTGAAGTCCATGTCGCCGCAATGATCCTCGGAACCTAGAATGTCGGTAACCAGTAATTTTTGGCTCTCGTCCTTATTGGTGAAGAGGCCGACTGAGACGCCCGCGACAGGGGCCTTGATCGGGATGCCGGCATCCATCATGGCCAGCGCGCCCACGCAGATGGAAGCCATCGACGACGATCCGTTGGACCCCATGATGTCGGAGACCACGCGGATGGTGTAGGGGTAGTCGGCGGGCACGACCTGTGCCAGCGAGCGTTCGGCCAGAGCGCCGTGTCCGATCTCGCGCCGTCCGAGTCCGCCCAGCCTGCCGACCTCGCCGACGCAGTAAGGCGGGAAGTTGTAGTGCAGCATGAAGGTCTTGCTGGTCTCGCCGCCGGTGATGGCGTCCAGGTCCTGCGCGTCCTTCTTGGTGCCCAGCGTGACTGATCCGAGGGCGGAGGTTTCACCGCGCTCGAAGATGGCCGAACCGTGAGCGCGCGGCATCACCTGCAGTTGGGCGTAGAGTTTGCGGATCTCATTGGCGGCCCTGCCGTCGATGCGTTTGCCGTCTTCGAGGATGTTTTTGCGCACCAGATCGATCTCCATGGCGTCGAAGAGCGTGACAAACGATTCTTTGGTCACCTCTTCCGGCCACTTCGCCAGGGCTTTCGCGCAAAGCGCTTCGCGTATGGCCTTGACCGCGTTCTGGCGTTCCAGCTTATCGGCGATCAGCAGGGCCTGGCGCAGGTCGGCGCCGCCGTTCTCGTAAAGGAAAGCCATTTTGCCGGCATCGGGGGCGCTTTCGGTGATGACTTTTTCCGGTTTGCCCAGAAGCTTGCGCAATTCGTGCTGGGCGTCAACGATCTTGACGACCTCCTCGTGCCCGCGTTTCATGGCGGCCAGAAAATCCTCTTCGGAAATCTCCTTGGCGCTGCCCTCCATCATAAGGAAACGTTCGCGGGTTCCGGCGTAGATCAGGTCCAGGTCGCTGTCCTTGCGCTGCGTGTGGGTGGGGTTGATGACGAACTCGCCGTTGATGCGGCCCACGCGCACACAACCGATCGGCCCCATGAACGGGATTTCCGAAATGTGCAAGGCCGCCGAGGATGCGTTGACCGCGAGTATGTCGGAATCGTTCTCGCAATCGGCGGAAAGCACCATGTTGTTGACCTGCACGTCATTGCGGTAGCCTTCAGGGAAGAGCGGACGGATGGGGCGGTCGGTGATGCGGGCGCAAAGGATTTCCTTCTCGGAGGGGCGCTGCTCGCGTTTGAAATAACCGCCCGGGAACCGTCCTGCGGCGTAATATTTCTCACGGTATTCGACCTGCAGCGGGAAATAATCTATGCCCTCCCGCGGCTTGTCGGTGTTGGTGACTGCGCTGGAGACCATGGTGTCGCCCAGGCGCGCCACGGTGGCGCCTGCGGCCTGGCGGGCCAGCAGTCCGGTCTCAATGGTCATGATTGCTCCGCCAACGTTGACGGAGACGACAGTGGTATCGTTCATTATTTGCCTTTCAGCGGACAAGGACCGTAAAGCTTGGAGCCAGGAAAGATGGCTCACGAAAACGTGATGGGGGTCCGCGCAAAGGCGATTCTATACGGAGACTGGCCGTGCGGAGATTGCCGCGCGGCCGCCGCGCACAGAGGTCAGCGGCGCAGGCTCAGATCCTTGATGGTCTTTTTATAAACTTCCGGATCTTCGCGCTTGAGGTAATCAAGAAGGCTTCTGCGCGTGTTCACTTTACGGATCAGTCCGTAACGCGAGCTGTGATCTTTTTTGTTGGCCTTGAGGTGCTCTGTGAGCATCTCGATCTCTTTGGTGAGAACGGCTATCTGCACTTCGCTCGAACCGGTGTCACGGTCGTGTCTCTGGAATTGCTTCCTGATGGTGTTTTTGTCAATCTGGCTCATAGTCTGCTTGCGGTCCTTGTTCCGCGTTTCTTTTGTCTGTTAACTTTCCGGCGCCACTATAAAGAATTACCCCGCTTGATGTAAAGCGAAATCGGGCCGGAGGGCCAGATGTCCCGCAGCGGGGATAGTCTCCTTAGACGCACCGCAGGAAAAGGCACATACCTTATGAAAACGCATTCGGAATGTCAAGCCCCGCGCGCGCGGAAACTTTGTGGCGAATAGCAGCACGGTTTTAGTGGCAAACGGCCAAGTTATAGGTAACGGTTGCGGGGGCGCGGTCATGCGCTTATAATTGGACTCATGTTAACAGAAGAACCGTTCGTGAGTTCTTGGGTTGTCGCCTGGTGCGTGGTTCCGCTGCTGATCTTTCTGGCGCGTATCATGGATGTCAGCGTAGGCACCCTGCGCCTGATCTTTGTGGCCAAGGGGTACCGGGTTTACGCGCCGATCCTCGGTTTTTTCGAGGTTGTGATCTGGCTGCTGGCGATGCGACAGATACTGAATCACATTGACAACCCCATGTGCTACATCGCGTACGGCTTGGGTTTCGGCGCTGGCAATTACATCGGCATACGTCTTGAGGAAAAGCTTTCGCTCGGCACGGTGCTGGTGCGGATCATTCCCAAACACGACACCGCGGAACTGATCGGCCAATTGCGCCGTGACGGGTTCGGCGCTTCGCTTGTGGATATTGAGGGGATGTCCGGCAAGCTCAAAATGATCTTCACGGTCACAAAGCGGAAAGAGATGAAGGCCTTGCTTGAGATTGTCCGGCAGCACAACCCTAACGCCTTCGTCACGGTCGAGGATGTCAGAACCGCCAAGGAGGGTTATTTCGGCCTGACACGCGAAAGGCCGGTTTCCTCTTGGTTGCCCGGGGCGCTGCGCAACCGCAAATGACGCGCGCGGGTCATGGCCTGTGCAGTTCGACGATGGTTTCGAAGTGGGCCGTGCGGGGGAACATGTCGAAAAGTCTGACGCGACGGATACGGTATGCCCCTTGTAGCAGTGTCTGCAGATCGCGGGCGAGTGTGGCGGGGTCGCACGACACGTAGAAGACGCGGCGGACGCCGCTGCCGGCGAGCGCCGCCGCGGCGGACGGCGGCAGGCCCTCGCGCGGTGGGTCGACGATGACGGTGGCGTTGTCCGGTTCCCGCACCAGTGCGGTCCAACTGTTTGAGTCGCGCCCGATCTCGCCGCAGATGAAAGCGGCGGGCATGCCCAAAGCTTCGGCGTTCAGACGGGCGGCTGCGACGGCGTCGCGTCCGGATTCCACGCCGGTCAGGCTGACTGCGCCCGCCGCCATGCAGGCGAAGCCGAAAACGCCGACGCCGCAGAAGAGGTCGAGCACCTCGGCCGCCGCGGGGCCGTCTGCGAACCAGGCTGCCAAAGTGCGCGTCAGTTCATCGCCCACTGGCGGATTGACCTGAAAAAAACCGTTACAGGGAACAAGCAGGTTTCCCGCCGCCGTCACTTCGGTTATCAGCCGTTGCGGCATCGGGAGAACCCCGCCGCTGTCGGCCCAGCAGAGCGTACCGTCCTGAGGCGTGTGGCGGAATGTGATTTTCGCGCCGTCCCGCAGTTTGCGCGCGACATCGGAAGCGCGCAGTTCAGCAAGCGCGATGTTAATGGACGCGCAGGCCAGCGGACAGGCTGGCATATCCAGCAGGCGGTGTGACTGTTCAAGCATATAACCCATTTTTGTGCCGCGGGCGGTGCGCTTAGTGTGCATCACGATCTTGTTGCGGTAGTTCAACGGCAGGGGCGATGGCAGCGGCGGAAGAATCTCGGCGGACCCGATGCCGGGCATCCGTCGCAGGAAACCTTGCAGTTGAAGCTGTTTTGCCGCCACTTCAGCGGCGTATTCCAGATGGTCGTAAACGCAGCCCGGGACGCGGCGCAATGTGCCGCCTTCGGGGTCGGCGACCCTGCAGCAGGGTTGTATGCGTTGCGGCGAAGGCGAGATGATCTCAGCCAGTTCGGCGCGCGCGTAATTCTTTTTGACAACGCTCACCGTGGCTATGACCGTCTCATCCGGCAGCGCGCCCGGGATGAAAAGCACCATGCCGTTCACGCGCGCGACCCCGTCTCCTCCGTAGGCGAGGCTTTCGATACGGCATTCAAGGCTGTCGCCGCTAGCCGTCATCTTTCCAACTCGCCGTAAAGGGTCTGTGGTGCCGCGCGCGTGATCCGCACGTTGACAAGGGCGCCGTGAACCATTGCGGAATCAGGTTCGAAGATCACGATCTTGTTGCCGGAAGAGCGGCCTGACCAGCGGTCGGAGTTGCGCAGGCTCGGGCCTTCAGCCAGAATCTCCTGCAAGGTGCCGACGAGGCGCCGGTTGATCAAGGCGCCACGCAAGTCCTGGTCCGCGAGCAGGATCTGGTTGCGGCGCATTTTTTCTTCATCCGTAACGTCGTCCGGCAAAGCGGCGGCCGGCGTGCCAGGGCGCGGCGAATATTTGAAGATGAATGCGTTGTCGAAACCGGCTTCTTCCATCAACGTGCGCGTGTCATTGAAATCCGTCTCAGTTTCGCCGGGGAAGCCGACGATGACATCGGTGGTGACGGCTAAGCCGGGCAAGGCTTCGCGCATGAGTCGTATGGCGCCGAGGTACTCCTCGCGCGTGTAACCGCGTCGCATGGCTCTGAGGATGCGGTCAGAGCCTGACTGGCAGGGCAGGTGCAGATGGCGGCAGACCTGCGGCAGAGAGCGCATGGCGTGGACCAGTTGGGCGGTGCAGCCGGATGGATGGCTGGAGGTGAAGCGTACGCGCGCGATGCCGGGGATGCCGGCGACAGCTTCCAGCAGGCGCGCGAATGGTTCGGTGAGTCCCAGCCGGCCGGGAGGGCTGTCGCTATCGAAAACGGGGTTTTTGAGTCCGTAGCGCATGACGCTCTGTCCCAGCAGCGTTACCTCGCGGATGCCGCCGCGCGTCAGCGCGGCGGTCTCGGCGACGATCTCATTGGCCGGGCGGCTGTATTCCGCGCCCCTGACATCCGGCACGATGCAATAAGAGCAGCGCCGCTCGCAGCCGATCAGGACGGTGACGAAGGCGGAGCATGCTGTGCCGTTATGCGCGTCAGGCACGTCGGGGTTCTCCTGAAGGTCTGAAATTTCGCAAATACGGGTCTCGCCGGACAGCACACGTTGAACAAGACGCGGAATGGAGCCGCAGCGTCGTGTGCCCACCGCGAAATCCAGATCCGGGACACGTTTGAAGATATCTTGACCGAGACGCTGCGCCATGCAGCCCATGACGCCGACAATCAGGCGGGGGCGGTCGCGTTTGGCAGCGCAAAGCAGTCCGAGTTTGCCGAGCGCCTTGTCCTCGGCTTTGCCGCGCACGCTGCACGAGTTGACGACGACGATGTCGGCCTCTGTTTCGGATGCGGCCTGTGAATGTCCGGCGGCCTCCAGGATGGCCGAAACGGATTCGGTATCACGGACGTTCATCTGGCAGCCGTAGGTGTGTATGGTAAAAAGCATGAATAGATTGAGAGTGAATAGTGAAAAGTGAAGAGAGAAAAGAGGCGATGCAGGGTGATCAGTTTTCGGCCTGGGGCGAGGCATCGGCGGAGCCGGAAAACTGGTCGGTGATGCGCTCGATGATGTTCACATAAGACCAGTCTGGGTTTTCGAGTGTTCCGAAAACTTTAAACTCCAGCAGCATCCTTGAGAACGGCAGCGCGAGGAAATGGGTTAAGCGGCCGGCGAAGGTGCGCTGCCGGAAGATGTTGGCCCTGACGACAAAATCGATCCGGTCGGTGTCGATGTTATAATTGCCGCGGCCGTTGATGCTGAAGACATTGCCCTCGATCAGCAGGTTTTCGGTATAGAGGACACCGTTGGTGATGGTGAAATCCATAGAACCTGAAGACTGGTTGACCACCGCGGACAGACCCGGGATATTGCGGGCAAGATAATCCGTGAAGCCGGCGAAGATTTTCATGCGGTGGATCAGTCCGTCGGAGATGCGGACGTTGCCCGAGCCGGACAGTTGCGGAATCGTCTTGCCGCTGGTGGGGCCGGACATCTGTATGTTTCCCGAGACCATACCCGCCCGTGCGTTGGTCACGTTGAAAGCCTGCGAAAGCTTGTCGAGCCCGACCTTGTCAAGTTTGACTTTGGCCTTAAATACGGTAGCGCTTGCGGCATATTCCGGAAAATGGAAGGAGATGTCGCCTGTCACTTTACCACCGTCGTCAGATGTGCCCATGACATTGCTGATGCGCGCTGTGTAACCGTTGATCGCAAGGTCGCCGGAAAGTGTGTTCAGCGGCAGGTTCAGCACTGTCGCCTTGTCCAGTCTGATCCGGCCCGCGACATCGTTGGTGACTGAGCTAAGGTTTGATGAAAGCGCGATCACGCCTTTCGCCGAGACGGCGGGCGGCGACAAGAAGCGCACGCGGTCGAGCTCGCCGCGGTTCAGAATGTTGATGATGTCCAAAAACTGGTCGGCGGACATATCGGCGTCAGCATCCAGTTCAAGGCCTTCAGTCTCCTCGCGGTAGACGAGGCGGCCGCTGATCGGGCCGGTGGAACTTTTGGCGGACAACGGGTGGATCACGACCAAGGCGTTGGAGTTTGTCTCGGACGCGACTATCTTACCTTTTGCGAATTCCATCGGCACGCCCCGGTAAGCGCAAGGCCCGACATCGAGATTAAGCTCGAAGACGAAGTCGCTGTTGTCGATATTAACGGATATGTCGAAATCGGCGTTTATCGGGCGTTTGATGTCAGAGAAACATTCGATTTGCCTGACTGCGCCGCGCGTGCGCAGCTCTTGCAAAAGCGGCACGATATTGTGCGGCAGGGCCTGACCGGCCACCTTGCCGGCTACAGTGCGTCGTGTCAGATCGATGGTGGCGTGACCCTTAACGGACATGTCGAAAGCTTTGTCCGGCCACTTGATGGATGCGTCTGAAATCAAGATCCGGTTGCTGTCGACATTCACCACGGCGGACAACTTTTCGGCTTTTATGCCCAATATGTCAACTGTTTCGAGATGCAGCGGGAACGGCACGAGATCGGGCATTGCCTGAGGCGGCCTGGGGTCTTTCTGTGCCTTGAAGGAACCCGGTTGCGGCAGAGAGGGGATCGAGAGGTTTTTCACGCTGACACCGCTGACGCGCTCGTTCATCGGCAGGTCCGGTTTGAATAAAAAGTTCACGCAGATCTCGTCCGCTGAAACCAGGGCTGCGGCGGCGACGCGTTTGGGCAGTGCCTTGACGCGGTGCAGCCGCAGTCCGTGTTTCAGGCTGAATGAAGCTCGTTCGATGCGCACGTGCACATCTTCGTTTGAGAAGGCGGCAGCCAGGCGGTTAAGCGCCGGCGCAGGGATGCCGCGGTCGAGGACGTAGAGAGCCAGTAAGATCGCGCCGGCCAAGACCATCAGCAGCCAGAAAACCGCTTTCAGCACAGCCCCGACGTATTTAATAAGTTTCCACATAAACGACCTTTGCCACAAGCGCGTCCGTCAGGCCATACATTACCCAAGAAGCGCGGCGGCGGGCAACAGGAAAGGGCGGACGAATGTCGGAACCGGGCTTGCGTCTCAACGCATCCGCGCGGCCAAGGCATTGCCGAATGCGCTGCAAGAGACCTCATTGGCGCCATCCATCAGACGGGCTAAGTCATAGGTCACGGTTTTAGACGAGATCACGGCGTCCATGGCGCTGATGATCTTGTCGGCGGCCTCGGTCCAGCCAATGTAGCGCAGCATCATTTCGCCGGAGAGGATCAGCGAGCCGGGGTTGACCTTATCCAGCCCGGCGTACTTCGGGGCCGTGCCGTGGGTGGCCTCGAAGCAAGCCGTGCCGGTGGCGTAGTTGATGTTGCCGCCCGGGGCGATGCCGATGCCGCCGACGCAGGCCGCCAGAGCGTCCGAGATGTAATCGCCGTTAAGGTTGAGCGTGGCGATCACGTCGTACTCGTTCGGACGGGTCAGCAGCTGCTGCAGGAAAGCGTCGGCGATGCAGTCCTTGACCGTGATCTCGCGTCCGGTTTTGGGATTCTTGAAAGAACACCACGGGCCGCTGCCGACGGGCTTGGCGCCGTAATTTTCCCGCGCCAAAGCATACCCCCAGTCGCGGAAACCGCCTTCTGTGAACTTCATGATGTTGCCTTTGTGTACCAGCGTGAGACTGGCGCGGTCATTGGCGATGGTGTAGTCGAGTGCGGCCTTCACCAGGCGGCGGGTGCCTTCGATCGAGACCGGCTTGACGCCGATGGAAGAGGTCTCCGGGAAGCGGATCTTTTTGACGCCCATCTCGTTCTGCAGGAAGGCGATGAGTTTTCGCGCTTCCGAAGTCTGCGCCATCCACTCTATGCCGGCATAAATGTCCTCGGTGTTTTCGCGGAAGATGACCATGTCGGTGCGTTCGGGATGTCTGACGGGGGATGGGACGCCCTTGAACCAGCGCACGGGGCGCAGGCACACATAGAGGTCAAGCTCCTGGCGCAAGGCCACATTCAGTGAGCGGATGCCGCCGCCCACGGGCGTGGTCAAAGGCCCTTTGATCGAGACCAGATATTCGCGGCAGACGTCAAGGGTCTCGCGCGGCAGCCAGGTGCCCTCGCCATAGATCGCGTTCGCCTTTTCGCCGGCGTAAACCTCCATCCAGGCGATCTTGCGGCTGTGTCCGTAGGCGGTCTCGACCGCGGCGTTCCAGACGGTCATGGCCGCGCGGGTTATGTCCGCGCCGATGCCGTCGCCCTCGATGAAAGGTATGACCGGCTGTTGCGGGACGTTCAGCGTCCCGTCCTTGCCCATGGTTATTTTTTCGCCGAAAGAAGGAAGCCGGATCTTGTCGTAAGCCATTTCTACTCTCTTTTATTGATAACGTTCGCCCATTTACATCGTTTCTGGTTTTGAAATGGAATTAATAATAAGCCAAGTCGCATGGTTTTGGCAAATGAAACAAGCCGCGGTCATTGTTTAGGACAGCGCATTCATGCGGAAAGATTACACATAATACTGGCGAATTTACAAGACGCGCATACGTTGGAAGTAATAATATGCAATATATTTGTAGAAGCTTTGTTTAGTAAACGCTTTGTGTATCTTTAATTGAGGAAGGGGATTCGAGATGAATTTTTTTTCATCCGGCCAGATTGTCTCTGGCTCCTGCCGGGGATTGAGCAGGCGCCGTTTTCTTAAAGGTTCGGCCGCGGTTTGCGGAGCGGTCGCCATGCCGACGTTGATTCCGGCATCGGCGCTCGGGCGTGACGGGGCGGTGGCGCCGAGTGAGCGGATAGTGATGGCCGGCATCGGGCTGGGGTCGCGCGGCACCGCAGATTTGGGCGGTTGGATTCTGCCTGACCCTCAGGCGCAGTTTGTCGCTATCTGCGATGTGCGGCGTCAGCGCCGCAACGCGATCAAGGCGATGACCGATCGTAGCTACAAAAACAGCGACTGCAAGACTTATGTCGACATGATGGAGGTGCTGGCCCGTCCGGACATCGACGCGATCCTGACGGCGACCGGCGACCGGCTGCACGCCACCGTCGCGATATTGGCCATGCGCGCTGGCAAAGACGTTTACACTGAAAAACCGGCGTCAATGACGATAGCCGAAGGTCAGGCTGTCGTGCGCACCGCCAAACAATACGGGCGTGTCTATCAGGCCGGCATGCAGCGTCTCAGCGAGGCTAATTTCATTGTCTGCAACGAACTGCTGCGCTTGGGCCGGCTGGGAGAGGTCAAGACCGTCTATGCGCATCTGGCGCCGTGGGGCAACGTCCACATGAGCCGCGCGTGGCTGGTGGGAGAGCCTTTGCCTGACCCTCAGGATGTCGATTGGGACCGTTGGTTGGGCCCGTGTCCGTGGAGGCCGTACAACCAACGCTATGTGGGTGGCGGCTGGCGTCACCATTTCGATTTCTACACAAGCGTTATCGGCGAATGGGGGTCGCACACATTCGGCCAGTGCCATGCCGCTCTCGGTTTGACCGGCACATCGCCGGTACGTTATCCGTACGTTACGAACCCGACGGCGGACGGTATGGAGATGCCGTTTGCCAACGGCGTCACCATGATCCAGAAGCAGGAGGGGTGGCGCGGCACATGCGGTGTGCGCTATGTCGGCAGCGAAGGTTGGGTCTCTTGCGCGGACGGATACGCGCGGCCGGAAGTGTCCAATCCGGCGCTTTTGGCGGACTACGGGAAAATCCTGCAGGATTACATCACGCGCACGGGCCATGTGGTAGGGCACATGAAAGACTTTTTCAAGTCCGTCAAAAATCGCACTGAGGCGGTGGCCAATCCCGTAACCATGCACCGCTCGATGAGCACTGTGCATTGCGCGAACATCGCGCAGTGGCTTAAGCGTGACCTCACTTGGGATCCGGTTAAAGAAGAGTTTGTCAACGACGAGCAGGCCAACCGCCTCCGTTCCCGCGCCGCCCGCGAAGGCTGGCAGATCGTATAAGGTTCCAAAATGAAAAAGACTGCACTTTTGTTTCTCTCGCTGATGGCCGGACTCATAGTGAGCGCCGATCTGGACAACAATATCATGTTGGACGAGGCGAAGCTGATCGAGGTTATCGGCAAAAGCGACACTTCGGACAACGACAAGGTGACCGCCTGCCAGAATCTCGGCTGGTGCGGTGGCGACAAGGCCGTGGAGGCTTTGGCGGGCCTGCTCAACCACGAGAAGGCCGTGTTGCGGCACGCCGCGCGCTACGGGTTGGAGATGATTCCGGGACCGGCTTCGGAGAAAGCGCTGACAGATGCGGCTGAGCGTCTTAGCGGTCCGGCGCTGGTAGGGGTGCTGCAGTCGCTGGGCAACCGCGGCGGCGAGAAGTCCGTTGCGACGTTAGCCCGGCACACGGCGTCTGGCGACACGTCTGTGGCGGAAGCGGCGATCCGCGCGCTCGGCAAACTCGGCAGGCCCGCGGCGATGGAGGCGCTTAAGCCGAGGCTCGGTAAATGCCCCAAGTCGGCGGCGGCCTATCTGGAAGGCGCGGCGATCATTGCGCGCGCCGATCCGCTCCAGGCGGCTAGATATTACGCCGATATCCGCGCGGCGGACGCCAACGTCTGCCCGGCGGTGGGGCAGGCGGCCGCGCGCGGCGAAATCCTCGCTTCCGGCGCAAGCGGGCTGGATCTCTGGCGTAAAATGATTGTTAGCGAGGATAAAAAAACTTATGACACGGCTCTGCGCACGGTGCTGGATTATCCGGATGACGGGAAGATGACGCAAGCGTTCGCCGAAGCTTTGAACACAGTGCTGGTGAAAATGCCGGCGACCCGGCAGAAGCTGTCGTTGATTCTCGGGCGGCGCGGCGACAAGGCCGCTGTGCCTGCTCTCGCGGCGCTGGCCAATGACGAGACTGCCGCCTGTCTGCAAAGCCGCCTTGCGGCGGCATGGGGCTTGGCGATGCTTGACGTTCCCGCCGCCATCACGCCATTGCGGCGTCTGATGACGGTCGAGGACGCTGAGATCGCTACTGCGGCTAAGAACCATATGATGGGGCTTGCCGGCAAGGTTGCCGAAGACGCGGTGCTGGAGATGATGGCGGACAAGGACGATGCCATGCGTAAGGCGGGGCTGGAGATGGCGTTGCGCCGCCGCATGGCGGCCGCGGTGCCCGCGCTGGTCAGCTTGAGCAAGGATTCGGAAAAGAAGATCGCGGCGGACGCGGTCAAAGGGCTGGGCGAACTTGGCACGGCGCAGGAGATCCCGGCCTTGCTGGCGGTTATCGCCGGCGATCCGAAAAGCGATATTGCGGTACGCGCCCTAACGTCACTCTGCTCGCGTTATGCCCGTCCCCGGGGCGGCAAGATCGTGATCAAAAGCGCGGTTTACGGTTATTTCGAAAATAACCTAACTAAAGACGTGACAAAGAATGTCCAGAAACTGGTCGACGCCGGCTCAATCACCATCCAGGCTACCGGGCGCTTGTGCAGAGGGGACGGTTTCAATGAAGATCCCGCTCCCGGAAAATTGAAGACTCTGCGCATGGTCTATACCTTCGACGGCGCGGAAAAGAGTGTGCAAGTGCGGCAGGACGAATCGGTTCATCTGAGCGGCGAGACGCTGATGCCCGAGGCCATGGACCCGATCAAGGCGGCGTATGAGGCCGCCGGCGGCGAACAGAAACTGGCGCTGTTCAAGGTGATGACCGCGCTCGACAACCAGCAGTCGCTGGAGGTGGCGCGCGCGGCAGCGGCCCAAAACAAGGATGCCGCGCTGCAGGAGGCCGCGATCCGAGCTTTGGCCGCGTGGAAAACGCCGGCAGCGCTTGATGACGCGGCGCGTTATGCGAAAGACGCTCCGACCGAACGCCTGAAGATCATCGCGCTGCAGGGTTTTGTGCGGCAGTTGGAGGCGGATTTCACGATACCGCTATTCCAGCAGATAGCCAGGCTTGAGGATGCGCAGGCGTGGGCGGCGCGTGACAATGAAAAGAAGCTCATTGCGACCTCAATCGAGGCCTTGCGCAAGCGGCAGGGCGAGCATGGCTTTAAGACTATGTTCGACGGCAAAAGCTTGAACAACTGGAAAGGCGGCGGCGGCTGGTGGGAAGTCAAGGACGGCATCCTGCAGGCGCAAAGCTCGGAAGAAAAGCCTTGCAAGAAAAACAGCCACCTGATCTGGACCGGCGGCCAGCCTGCCGATTTCGAGATGCGCGCCGAGTTCAAGCTCAGCCCGTCCGCCAACTCCGGCATACAGGTGCGGTCGGCGGATGAAGAGTTCGGAGACACCGGATATCAGGCCGATATGAACGGGGCCGGTAATTACGTGGGGTTCCTGTATCATCCGAAGCAGCACTTGGTCGGAGAGCGCGGTGCGGATGTCACGATCACGGCGGACGGCAAGAAAACCGTCAAACGCTTTGCGAACGCCAACGAGCTTGGCGACAAGGTCTTCAAGAAAGACGACTGGAACGAATGTATTGTTGTGGCCAAAGGGCCGACCATCACCCTGTACATCAACGGCACGAAGACTTGCGCGCTGACCGACCACCGGCCGGAGATGATGCCCAAACAGGGTGTCATCACTTTGCAGATGCACGCGGGGTCGCCTATGAAGATCCAGTACCGCAACCTGCGCATCAAAGATCTGTAGCCGGTTGCGGCAGACTGTTTGCACGGGCACATTGGGGAGCATCCCCGTTTCATTGGCCTCAAGGGGGGCGTGCTTCGTCGCACACCCCAGTGCGCGGTCCGAGACGTCCCGCGCCACTTCTGCCGTTCCGGTAGGGGCGGACGTCTCGGACGCCCCACCACCGTCGGTCTTCGACCAGTCAATGAAAAGGGGATGTGCGCGCACACATTGCCGTCCGTAAAGGAGTGTGGATAACGGGGGTGGGGGTTGCTATAATGCAAAATTTTCAAACGGGAATTCTCTATGACCACAACCGAGTATGATTTCAACGCGATCGAAAAAAAATGGCAGGACTATTGGGAGCAGAACAAGACCTTTAAGGTCAGCGATTTCACGCCGGGCAAGCCGAAATTCTACTGCCTGGACATGTTTCCGTATCCCAGCGGGGCCGGGCTGCATGTGGGGCATCCGGAAGGATACACGGCCACGGATATGCTTTGCAGGTACAAGCGCATGCGCGGGTTCAACGTTCTGCATCCGATGGGCTGGGACGCCTTCGGCCTGCCGGCGGAGCAGTATGCGGTTGAGACCGGCACTCATCCCTCGATCACCACGGAGCGCAACATCAACCGTTTCCGCCAGCAGATCAAGTCGTTAGGTTTCAGCTATGACTGGGACCGCGAGGTCAACACGACCGATCCGGAATATTACAGGTGGACGCAATGGATTTTCACCCAACTTTATAAAAAAGGGTTGGCTTATGTGGCGGAGGTGCCGGTCAACTGGTGCCCGGCGCTCGGCACGGTACTTTCAAACGAAGAGGTCATCAACGGGCTCAGCGAGCGGGGCGGGCATCCGGTGATCCGTAAGCCGATGCGGCAGTGGATGCTCAAGATCACCGAATATGCGGACAGGCTGCTCTCGGATTTGGACGAGCTGGACTGGCCGGAAGGCATCAAGGAGATGCAGCGCAACTGGATCGGTAAGTCGACCGGGGCGGAGGTCAAATTTGAAATAGCCGGATCAGACCGATCCGTGACGGTATACACAACGAGGCCTGACACGCTGTTCGGCGCCACCTACATGGTTTTGGCGCCGGAGCATCCGCTGGTGGACGTGATCGTCACGGACGAGCGGCGCGCCGAGGTGGAGCGTTACCGCGAGGATGCTGCGCGCAAGAGTGACATGGACCGCACGGAACTGAACACCGTCAAGACGGGGGTTTTCACCGGGGCCTATGCAGTTAATCCGGTCACAGGCGGCAGCATCCCAGTTTGGGTCGCTGATTATGTGATGGTAAGCTACGGCACTGGCGCGATCATGGCTGTGCCGGCTCACGACACGCGTGACTTCGAATTCGCCGTAAAATTTTCTCTGCCGGTAATTTGCATTATCGAGCCGGATGCGGATGCTGCTGCGGCGGCGGGAAAAAACGTCGAGGCGATTCTGGACGGGTGCGCTTGCTGGACCGGCGACGGGCGCCTGATCAACTCGTCGAACGACATGGGGCTCGACATTAACGGCATGGACGTTGAAAACGCTGTTCGCACGGTCATACGCTGGCTTGCGGGCAGAGGCATCGGCCATGCCGCGGTTAAATACAAATTGCGGGATTGGCTTTTCAGCCGTCAGCGTTATTGGGGCGAGCCTTTCCCTGTCGTGCACATGCAGGACGGCGGCACGAAACTGCTTGAAGATACGGAACTGCCGGTGCGGCTACCTGACCTTGAGGACTTCAAGCCGGCGGGCACGGGCGAACCGCCTTTGTCCAAAGCCGAAGGATGGATAAAGTACGCCGACCCCGCGACGGGTCAGAAAGGTTTCCGCGAAACCAATACAATGCCGCAATGGGCGGGATCCTGCTGGTATTATCTGCGGTATCTTGATCCGAAGAACGAGCATGCGGCGGTGGATAAAAACAAAGAGAAGTATTGGATGCCGGTTGACCTTTATGTCGGCGGCGCGGAGCACGCGGTGCTGCATCTGCTTTATGCCCGGTTCTGGCATAAAGTGCTGTTTGATCTCGGCTATGTATCGACAAAGGAGCCGTTCAAGAAACTGGTGAACCAGGGCATGATCTTGGGGCTTTCCTATAAAGACCAGCGCGGGGCTTTAGTGCCCATGGAACAAGTGGAGCACCGCGACGACGGGGCTTACAGCAGGCTGACCGGGGAGCTGCTGACCGAGTTTCCGGCCAAGATGTCCAAGTCGCTGAAGAATGTCGTGAACCCTGACGATATCATACGCGAGTACGGCGCGGACAGCATGCGCCTGTACGAGATGTTCATGGGGCCGCTGGAGGCCGTCAAGCCGTGGAACACGAAAGGCGTCGAGGGCGTTTTCCGTTTTCTGAAACGTGTGCACAGGATGGTTGTGGAGCAGCCGCTGGCGGATGTGGCGTTGAGCGCGGAACAGTGCAGGTTGATGCACGTCACGATCAAGAAGGTCACGGACGACCTGGAAGCCATGAGCTTCAACACGGCCATCAGCCAGATGATGATTTTTGTGAATGAATTTTCAGGCAAGGATAAAGTGTTGCCGCGCGAGGCGGCCGAAACATTGGTGCTGTTGCTGTCGCCTTTCGCGCCGCATCTTTGCGAAGAGCTATGGCAGTTTCTGGGGCATGGCCAAACGCTGGCTTATGCGGCCTGGCCGGTTTATGACGAGCAGAGGCTCAGGGTCGAGGAGATCGAGGTCCTGGTGCAGGTTTCAGGCAAGCCGAAAGCGCGTGTGATGATGCCGGCAGGGGCTGGCAGCGGCATAATGCAAGAGCTGGCTTTGCAACAAGAGTCCGTCCGTTCCGCCCTGGAGGGCAAAACGATCATAAAGGTTGTTTGCGTGCCGGACCGCCTTGTCAACATAGTGGCAAAGTGAGCGGGGTTATCCTGCGGCTCGCGCGTCCGGCGCGGCAACCCGTCAACGTGCTGCGGTCATCAAACACTGGTGTCGTGGTGAAAAGTTTTCTGAAGTGCGGCGTATGCGTTTCGTGCGGCAGAGAGTCGCGGAATATGTCGTGCATTTGTCCTTATTGTGGCGAGACGGTGTGGCGTCCGTTTTGGCTGAAGGCTGTGCGTGCCGCGACTCTGGTTGTGCCTTTGGTATTGTGCCTGTGGATTGCCGGCTCTGGCGGATACGGGGCGCACGCATGGATCCGGGCGCTCGCGGAAATGCCGCGCTGGGCGCGTATCCTGTATGCGTGCGGGTTTGCCGCTCTGCTATTCCCCGCCAGCGACGGCACCCAGGTTTTGGATTCAACACGTTCGCTCTGGCGCTTCCAGGCGGTTGCGGCCGCAAACAACCTTTTGGTTTGTCTGCCGGTTATGTGGGCGGGCGTTTTCATGAAAGAGCTCAACATGACGCCGTTTGACGCATGGCGGGCTTTGGCTGCGGCGCTGATATGTTGCTGCGGCATGTGCCTCCGGCAAGGCTTCGCAATCAGGCTGATTTTAAACGCGGCCGTCTTTATAGCCGCCGGTTTGACACGGATACTGCTGTAGGCAGCAGGGAATATAGGGCCGGCGCGTGATTTATAAGTATAACTTTCACGTGTGCAATGAGTTACGAAAAAATAAAAAAGTTTTATTCCGGTGGTTGACATCCTGCGGGTGCTTAGTGTAATATACAGACGATTCGTGGATCTCCCCAGATCCTTGAGTCACGTGACTGTTCGCGACGCTTCCCCCGTGTTCGCGAAAGCAGGTTCCCCCCTGTTGGGTCACGTTCAATTATATATGTCCTCCCTGGCGGCGGATAGAAGTCATAAGGCTTTTATCCGCCGTTTTTATTTCCAGCGCTTATGCGCCCACAAATACTGTTCTGGGAAGCGTCTGATGATGTCGGCGAGGCGGCTATTGATCTCTGCGAGCAAAGCCATGGTGTCGGCCTGTTTGTCGCCGGTTCGGGAAAAGTGCAAGGGCGTTCCGGTAACCATCCGATATTGGAAAGCGGATTCACGGATAAAGGATCCGACCAGGATCGGGGCGTCCGACATCAGGTGCAGGCGGGCCGGAGAAGTGTGGGTGTAAGCCGGATGTCCCATGAAGTCGACTTTGACACCAGACCGCGGCCCGGCGTGCTGATCCATCAGCAGGGTCATGGCCGCGCCGCGGCCTTGCCAGTCTTTTATCACGCCGGAGGTGAACCCCATTTTCTTGGGCACGATCGTGATGTCCCCGCGGAAATGTTTTTGTTTCAGGAAACGGTCCACGAACGGATTGTTCATTTTTCTTGCGACCGCGATCATCGGGCGCGAGTAGGAGAGTATTGACGCTCCAGCCTCCCAGACCCCGTGGTGTCCGGTAAGGATCAGAATCGGCACGCCGGGCGAATCAAATAAAAGGCGCCAGGATTCTTCAGGACCGTCATAGATGATGTGTTCGCGCCAGTTTTCCCCGGTGACGACATCGCCGATTTTCATGGCCTCGCAAATATGGCCGGCAAGGTGACCGAAAGCGTGCCGCGCGATCCGGTCGGCCGTGGCCGGATCATCGGTTATGCGGGCCCGGATGATGTTTTCGACGGCCACGCGCCTGCGTTTGGCAAGCAGCGGATATAAACGCGCCGCCAGGGCGAAGCCCCAATCATACGCCTTTTCTGCGGGCACCAAACCGTATAGGCGGTTAAGCGAGCGGATCAGCAAATATTCAAGATAGGCGATTAGTCTGAAACGTGAAAGACTCATTGCGGGTTTACCGTGAGAGTTCTTGGGACAGGCGGGCCGCAAGGGGTCTTAACTGATTGACCGTTTCGCGGGGCAAATAATCCTCATTATCGAGCATCTCAGAAACCATGGTGGCGGCCTTGTGGAGTTTTTTCTGTTCGATCAGCAATCTGATGAAAGTCAGGCGGACGCCGAGGTCTTCAGGCATGACGTTTGACAACTGGGTTAAATGCTTCTCGGCGTCATCGAGCCTGCCTGTTTCTAAGAACAGTTCAGCCAGAGCATGAATTGTAAAACGCCGGGTATTGTCCATCGCCAGCGAATGACGCAGCAACGAATCCGCCGCATCCAGTCTGCCTTTTTTCAGCATGACCGCGCCAAGTCCGGCACAGGCCGGAGCATTGCGCTCTTTCATCATGCTCCTAACGAAAAGGTCTTCTGCCAGTTCCAACTCTCCGCGGCGAAGGCGCACCGAGCCTAGCAGATAATTGGCGAAAGCGTGTTCAGGTTCTATGCGCAACATGGCTTTCGCGTCCTCCTCGCTGAACGCTGGCACATCCAGCGCGTCATCGATCAGCAGCAACTCCTCGCGCACGCGCGTCAGGTTTTTGTTGAGGGTCAAAGCGCGCAGGAACGAATCGCGCGCCGCCGGATAATTCTTCTCGCCGCTGTGTTTTAAGATATAGCCGCGGACAACATGCGTCAGGCAGTGCTCTTTTTTGATCGATGCGCTGCGCATGGCAGGGAAAACGCGGTTTTCCAATTCGGGGTAATCGTTGAGTTTTATCAGTATTTCCCCTAACAGCCCCCACAGCATAATGTCGTTGGGACGGTTCGGAATGTTTTCGTTCAGCAAAACGCGCGCCGCATCGGTTTTGCCACGCAGGACCAGGATTGACGCTTCATGCCAGATGATATCACCCGCCGGGACGCCGTTCTCTTTAGCAAGGTCAAGCCACAGTCCGGCTTCCGGCAGATCTTGGCGATCTATCGCGACGCGCGCCTTATTGATCAGGGCAAAGCGGTCTTTATCATCAATATCAAGCAGGAAGTTAAGCTGACGATCCGCGTTATCCAATTCGTAGTTATCAATATGTTTTGCGATTGAGGCGTAAAAATCTTTTTTGGTGTCGCGTATGGCATACAGGGGGTCTTTTTTTGACTGTGGTGAATAGATTGACAGATGGCGGAATTCATTGGGTTTGAGCCACAGTTTCTTTCTGACGATCTCGATTATGTCCGCATTTATTAATGTGCCGTTTTCCGACTGCAGTTCACGAGCGCTCAGGGTGAAGGTGTTGACCTTGTTTGGCACATTACGCAACCGGGTCTCTATTTCCGTCAAAGAGTCCGGGCCACCGCCTTGTTGCATGGCCAGGTGATAGCGGTTGATCATGACTGACAGGTTGTCGGGATTTAGTTTGTCGGCCTGCTTAAGCAGGTCAGAAACGGCCTCCTGGCGCCCGGACCGTACCAGCAGGATGGCCAATTCGTTGTAAATCAGCGAAAGCTGCTGTTTTAAAGTCTGGCGGATGATGGTGAACAGGCGGATGCTGTCCGGAACGCGGGGGTATAGAACGGGCATAAGTTTGTTAAGCAGTTCCTTGTGCTGCTCGATCAGCGGCCCAGCATCTATTGGCATGTCTTTGCGGATGCCGCTTAAAAAGAAGCCGGCCGGCGCCGCGTGAAAGCCGTTGTCGCTCCAATTCTCCGGCGCGTTGAAGACGGCGATCCTGGCGTGCGCATTCGTGTCTGACCGCAGCCATTCCCTCAGGAAGACCTGAGCTGAGAGATCAGCCGCATTTATGAGACGGTAGCGGTTAGACTCAAAGTCAGGACTTGTTTTAATCTGTTCGATAAGAGTTTTTGTATCTTCTGCTGCTTGCGCTGGAAACGTGGTTATGAAGTTCAGCCGGTGCCCGTCCCGGTGGGCTCTGATCAACAAGTGGTGGCGTAAAAAGCGGCTGTTGACAAGCCAGTCGCGTTGGCCTAGTTCACGATAGATGATTTCGGTGACAGCATCGGCAAAAGTTCCGTCGCGCGGGTCGACGTCGCTAAAGCTGCGGAAAGGCGTGATGAACGACAGCAAAAGCAGTGGCCAACACAGGACCGCTCCCACGCGGCATATTAGAGGGTTGTCCCGGTATTCGTAATAATCCAGGTCTTCGTCCGGCTTTTCGTCATATATTTCCGACATCAAAAACCATACCGCGATCATAAGGCCTGCCAGGAGAGCGATGATCGCGTAACTGAAGACAGGTATTTTTAATGTAAAACGCGCTATTCCCCAAGGCGAGACAGGCAGGTTAAGCAGGCTGGGTATAAGCGTTGCCACCAACGCCGCCTGCAGTGCGAAGTTGATGAAATTGCGGCGCCGGAACGAGTGCGAGAAAACATAGAGCGCGATTGAAGAGGGGAAGAGCACCTGCACGAAAGCGTGACTCCAACCGAAACTGGGTATCCACGACACGATCTCGCTGAAGACGGTCTTGGTGTATGCGTTCAGGATCGGTCGCGGCGCCGGAATGGCCACCGCGTTCGAATAGGCGGCGGCGTTCCAAAGGATCAACAATGAGAGCGTGAGTCCGGCCAGGCTTATCAGTATGGCGAAAAGGATATTGTACATGGTGGCCTGATCGTTAAGGATCAGCGTTCTCAAAAGCAGCAATCCGCCGACAGGGGCCAGTATTAAGAAAAGGGTTGATTCTGTCAGGCATACAGACAGCAGGAACACGCCTGCGAATAAAGACCAGAGCCCGCCGCGCTGGTCGTAAGAGATGAACAGGTTGACGATCAGCAGAAAGAGCAGCAGGTCGAATGAATATGGATACAGCCGGGTCGCGGTCAACCAGAAAGGGGCACAGAACGCGAGAACGCTGGCGGCACCCAAACCGCCTAAAACGGCGGCGTATGCCACGCGCCAGTTGTGTTTCTGCACCGACACCGGTATGGAAACCGTGCCGTCCGCGTTGACGGATATGCCGACGCCTGCTTGCGCGGGCGACCTGTTGTCCGGGTCCTGCTGGGTGGGGGGCAGAGCGGCCATGGATCCGCCGGGGTCTTCACAAGCGAAGATGAAAACCAATCGCGCGGTCATCAGGTAAAATAAAGACACGGCCGCGGCCCCACAGGCCGCGCAGAAAAGATTCAGCCTGACGGGCAGCGTCGCGTAAGGTAACGCGGCCACGCAACGCGCGACCATGTTGAACAGCGGGTAAGACAAATCATCCGGCTGGCAGAGTTTGGCGGCGCAGGCAGTCAGTAAGGCCGAAAAACCAGGGTAAACATTCGTGAATACCGTCTTGTAGAACACGATGCCGGGTATGAGCGCCGTGAAAGGTAAAAAAAAGCGTATCAGATGCCATGGTGTCGCGAAGAGGCGTTTTCGTGGTCTAATCATGGTACACTCGCTTATTCGCGGGTTATTAACAAAGAAAGAAAGAAAGCAAGTAATCGAAAACTTCTTAAACTTTAACATTGTCACATAAAAAATCAAGCGAGTATTGACATCGCGTCCGAGTGATGCTTTAATTCCCGCGTTTTTCGGCTTCTAGCGGCCTTGTGGGGGTATAGCTCAGTTGGTAGAGCGCTTGAATGGCATTCAAGAGGTCAG
>CAYRZP010000023.1:0-21868 GCA_964428885.1 uncultured Lentisphaeraceae bacterium | reverse complement strand
GATCTTCGTGGCGTTGGTCTGCTTGGGCTGGGTTGTGTTCTATTTTGTGCCCAGCGTGTGAGGACCAGAGGGAGGCTGATAAGATGAGTTTGCAAATTGCAGTTTTGGGTATGGCGGTGGTTTTGTTGACGGCGGGGTGCGCTTCGCCCATTTTCGAAGGCACGGTGTTTGAGGCGCAGCCTAAGCGTGACCCGGAAGTGGCGCGCGTCGTGACCAATACGCAGCAGATGAGCCTTGAGTTCCGTCAATTGTCGGAACAAATGATGGTTTTGAACCGTAATCAGGATCTGCTTGAGGCGCGTTTGTCTAAGATCGAGTCTCAGCTTGGAACCGCTGCGCGGACGCAGGATGACATCAACGCTTTGCGTCGGGATATGCAGGTCATTCGTGGCGAGCGTGAGACCTTGCGCAAAGAGATCACGGATGATTTGGCGGCTCGGATCGAACAGATCGCGGCGCGTCAGCAGGCCGAGAGCCCCGCCCCCCGCGGGGCTGCCGCCGGGGCCCCGCCCGGGGGGGCCGGCGCCCGCGCCGCCGGTGGCCGCAGCGGCTATGAACACAAGGTCGAACGCGGACAGACGCTTTCCGTGATCGCGCGCGGATATGGGAAAAGCATGGAGGCGATCATGAAAGCCAACAAGATTTCCAACCCCTCGATGCTGCGCGAGGGGCAGGTGCTGTTCATTCCGGATTGAGGTGGTCATGGGATTTCCAGATGTGCGTTTAAGGCGGCTGCGGCGCACCGCCGCACTGCGCGCCATGTTCGATGCCGCGCCGCCGCCGTCGTCGAAGTTCGTGTGGCCGGTCTTTCTCGTCGAAGGCGAGAACCGCGTGGAGCCGGTCAGTTCCATGCCGGGCCAGAACCGCTGCAGCGCGGACGAGTTGGTGCGGGCCTTGAGCCCTGTGGTCGGGCAGGGGGTGGGAGGGGTCTTGCTGTTCGGGCAGGCAGATGACAACAAGGACGAGGGCGGCAGCGGGGCTTTTGACGAAAAAGGGTGCGTCCAGCGCGCGGTGCCGCTCATAAAGCGAGCATTCCCCGAACTTGTCGTAATGACAGACGTGTGCTTGTGCGCCTACACGCGGCACGGCCACTGCGGACCGCTCGGTCGTGACGGTAACGTGGACAATGATGCGGCCAACGGCCTGTTGGCGCGTGTGGCGGTCTCTCATGCCGCAGCGGGAGCGGACGCGGTCGCGCCCAGTGCCATGATGGACGGACAGGTCGCCGCGATCCGTGCGGCGTTAGCCGAAAACGGGATGGAAGACACGCTGCTGATGTCGTATTCAACCAAATTCGCCTCGGCGATGTACGGACCGTTCCGGGACGCGGAAAATTCCGCGCCGTCCTCGGGTGACCGCAAGGGCTACCAGGCGTCAGGCGCCAACCTGCGGGCGGCCTTGCGCGAGTCGCAATTTGACGAGGCGGAGGGCGCGGACATCCTGATGGTCAAGCCGGCGCTATTCTATCTTGACGTGCTGGCGCGTTTAAGGGAACGGACGGATCTGCCGCTAGCCGCATACAACGTCAGCGGCGAATACAGCATGCTGCATGCGGCGGCGGCGAACGGCTATGGCGATCTGTACGCCATGGCCCGTGAATCGTTGACAGCGATCAGCCGTGCCGGCGCTGACATCATTTTGTCGTACTGGGCGCCGTTTTATAAGAGGATTTTTTTCGCGGACGGATCGCAATGTGCCGCAGAATAGGGGCGAGAGGATGAAACGCAGAGAGTTCATAAAAAAGGCGGCAGGGGCGGCCGCGGTGGGCGCGCGTCTCGGTTATGCCTACGGGCAGAGTGCGCCTTCCGGGCGCGTGAGGGTGGCGGTTATGGGTTGCCACGCGAATGGTCGCGGATTCAGACTGCTCAGGAAATTGGCCGGCTTGCCCGGCGTGGAGGTCGCGACGGTCTGCGATGTCGATTCCCGCGCTTTGGATACGGCAGCGGCGGAGGTCTTGAAGCTCACCGCAAAGACACCGAAGAAAGAGAAGGACATCCGCCGCGTGTTGGAAGACAAGGAGATAGACGGTGTGCTTTGCGCCGCGCCTGATCACTGGCACGCGCCGGCGGCGCTCATGACCATGCAGGCGGGCAAATCGATTTACGTGGAGAAGCCCTGTTCGTACAATCCCGGCGAGGGCGAGATGCTGGTCGAGGCCGCTGCCAAGTACAAGGCCGTATTCCAGATGGGCAACCAGCGCAGGGCGTCGGATGTGTTTCAGTCGGTGGTCAAGGAGATCCACGGCGGTTTGATCGGCATGCCGCGCTTCGCGCGCTGCTGGTACGCCTCCATGCGCGCCCCGATCGGCAAGGGCAGCGCCGCAGCCGCGCCGGCGTGGCTGGACTGGGATCTGTGGCAGGGGCCGGCGCCGCGCAGGCCGTATCTTGACAATGTCGTGCATTACAACTGGCACTGGTTCTACCATTGGGGCACGGGCGAGTGCGGCAACAACGCGCCGCACTTCGTCGACGTGGCGCGCTGGGCGTTGAAAGCCGTGTTCCCGAACCGCGTCACGAGCGCGGGAGGCCGGTTATTCCACGAGGGTGACGACTGGCAGTGGTTCGACACGCAGTCGGCCACTTTCGAGTTTCCGGGCAAGTTGCTCATCACTTGGGAAGGCCTTTCTTCTGTCCATGCGCGGCCATTCGAGAATGTTGCAACGGGCTGCATGGTGTACGGCTTGGACGGCGCCGTACTGTTCAGGCCTAATGACACCTGCGCGCTTTTCGACAAAAACGGCACGCAGGTGCGCGAGTGGAACGCCACGAATTTGGCCGGCGACGGCACGGACCGCGCCAACCCAACAGGCGGTCTCGACGTCGCGCACCTAGGTGACTGGGCACGCTGTATCCGCGAGAAGGATGTGAAGACCCGCACGCCAGCGGACGAGGCGCACGCCAGCATTCTTCTCACGCATCTGGCGAATATAGCCGCGCGCACCGGCGAGACGGTCACGCTTGACCCGTCCACCGGAAGGCTGGTTCAGAACAGCGCGGTCGCGGAATTGTGGCACCGCGAGTATGAAAAGGGATGGGAGATGAAAGTCTGAATACAACCAGCGTGTGATTGAATCGGGTTGCGGGATGAGCTTGCGTCATTTAAAGGCTTTTAGCATGAATAAAATTGTAATGGTTATGGTGGCGCTGACAATCGCGGCTGGGTTGTCGTTGGGCGGGGAGACGCGTGTGGGCTTGATCGGACTCGACACGTCGCATTCGATCGAGTTCACGAAAATGCTGAACGTGGAGACCAGCGAGCCGTTTTTCAACGGTTTCCGTGTCACGGCGGCTTACAAATACGGCAGTCTGGACATTCACTCCAGCACCAACCGGTACCCTAAATATATTGAGCAGATGAAGGGGATGGGGGTCAAGATCGTCGGGTCGCTGCCTGAACTTTTGAAGGAAACGGATGTGATCCTGCTGGAGACCAATGACGGGCGCCGGCACCTGGAGCAGGCGCTGGAGGTCTTCAAGGCCGGCAAGCGTGTTTTCATCGACAAGCCGATCGCGGCGACGCTTGCAGACGCGATCGCGATCTTCGAGGCCGCCGAGAAATACAAAGTCCCGATGTTCTCCGCTTCCGCGCTGCGTTATGTGCGGAAAGTGCAGGCGGCGCGGGCGGGCGAGTACGGGCGAATCATCGCGGTTGACGCTTACTCGCCCTGCCATTTGGAACCGACACATCCGGGCCTGGTCTGGTACGGCATACACGGAGTTGAGCAACTGTACACGGTCAAGGGCACCGGATGCGTCAGCGTTGTGAGTGTCAACGAGGAGAACGCGGATCTGGCGGTCGGCGTCTGGAACGACGGGCGCGTGTCGACCATGCGCGGCATGAGAGGGAAGTGTGCCGCATACGGTTGCGATGTCTTCGCGGAAAAGGGCGGGCGCGTCTCTCTGGGCGGGTATGAAGGCTACAAGCCTTTGCTGATGGAGATCATAAAATTCTTCAAGACCGGCGAGGTGCCGGTGCCGCCGGCGGAGACCATCGAGATGTTCGCCTTCATGGAGGCGGCGGAAGAGAGCAGGCGCCGTGGCGGGTTGCCCGTGAAGACAGATGAAATCATGGCGCGCGCCCGCGCGGAGGCATCCAAGAAAATTTTGGACTGAGAGCTCCTTTTAAATAATGACGGGCACGGACTGCAGCAATAGGCGTGTGTAGGTGTGGGATGGCTGTCGCAGGACTAGGTCGGCTTCGCCCTGCTCGACGATTTTGCCGTCGAACATAACGGCGATGCGGTCGGCCAGATACCGGACCACGCCGATATCGTGTGTGATAAACAGGTATGACAGGCTGTGCCTGGCCTTAAGGTCTTGCAGCAGGTTGAGGACTTGCGCCTGCACCGATAGGTCGAGGGCGCTGACAGCCTCGTCGCAGATCAGCAGTTGCGGCTTGAGGGCCAGCGCGCGGGCGATGCAGATCCGCTGGCGCTGTCCTCCGGAGAAAGCGTGCGGGTACCGGTCCAGCATGTCGGCTGAAAGGCCGACATCATCGAGCAGTTCCAGCGCGGCGGCGCGGCGGTGTTCGCGCGTGGTCAGCCCGTGGATCAGCATGGCTTCGGTAATCAGATCCAGCACGGTATGGCGCGGGTTGAGTGATGCCTGCGGATCCTGGAAGACCACCTGCACGGTTCGCCGGTAGTCGCGCAGAGACTTACCCTTGAGGGCGAGTACGTTTTGTCCGTTCAGCGTGATCGAGCCCTCGCGCGGTTTTTCCAAACGCAGAATTGTGCGGGCCAAGGTAGATTTGCCGCTGCCGGACTCGCCGACGATACCAAGGGTCTCGCCCTTACGCAGATCGAGGTTGATCCCGTCCACCGCGCGGACATGGTCTACGGTCCTGGCCAGCACGCCTTTCCTGATAGGGTACCAGGTTTTAAGGCCGCGTATTTCCAGCAACGGTTTATCGCTTTCAGACATGCGTTTCTTATACCATAAAAAGAATCCGGCATGACAGCGCAAAGCGTGCGACCGGCAGTTGGTTTAACCGCAGAGACACTTACCGCCGCAGAGCCGGATCGTATACCTTGCGGCCCTCGCGGATGGCCGCATAAACGCGCCGTTCTTCCTTAAGCCGCGCCTGATATTTTGCGTCGCGCGCCTGATCCGCCGCCGACGGCACAAAATTTTCCATATCGGCGCGCGGTTTTGCGCGCAACCGTTCGGCCCCCGTGCGGATCAAGGCCAGTGCCTCTGCACGCTGCGGCGTGTCCGGCTTCAGGCCGGCCAGAATCAGGCTGGCCTCGGGTCGCGCGAAACTGATGGTGGCGCGCTGACGGGCCCCGTGTGACATGGCGATCGTGACACCGGTCAACTGCGTCAGCCGTTTCAATTCTTGACCCGTCAACGGGCTGCGTCCGCCGGGGTTGGCGGGATAAGCCGACTCGTAACATGCATAGTAAGGCGCGTTCAGGTCCACCCATGTGATCAGCCGGTCAAGTTCCTCCTCGTTCAAAACCACGCCCGCATGACGTGCCCGCGCTTTGCGGATCAGCTTGGACGGATGGCTGCCCCAAGTATAAGGCTGCATGATTTCGGCCTGTCCCCCGCCCGCACAGGTAATGGCGCCCAGCGCCCACAAGTCGACATAAGAGGCGCTGAAGACCACGTCGCGGTCGCCGGCCAGATTCAGTTTCTTGCCAGCTTCCTTGCCGTAATCGTGGCAGGAGACGCATCGTTTGTCGAAGACCGGCTGGACCTCGCGCTGGAAGCAGAATAGCCGCGGCTCGCCGCGCCAGCCCGGCAGACGATCCGGCTTGCGCGACAACGCCAGGGGACGCGCCGTTGCCGGCGGGATGTCACCCACGCGGTTATCATGACATCCCACGCAACCGTAAGTCTCGCCAGGCTGCACGTATGCGCCGGAACGCATCGATTGCACCATCATGCCGTTCTCGTCCAGCGCCTGGAAAAACACGAACGTGTTGCCTGGCGCCTCAAAGTAGGCGCTGCCGTCCGCCTCTACCGGCACTTTGCCCAAAACGCGCTTGTTCTCGAAGTTGTGCCAGTTCATGCCCGGCGCCTGTTCACCTTGCCCCTTCCAGCCGCCTACCGAGAAACTGCGTTTTTCCGGCGATTCCACCACACGTAACGCCTTGATCGAACCCGGCTTGATGCCCTCCATATGCGTGCCGACATACACATTCTGCAGATAAAAATAGCCGGGGGCGTTGGGGGTGTCGAATTTCCGTCGGTGCGGGATTACCGCGGGCTTGCGCCGCTGCGCCAGCGGCACCGGATCGTAACAGCCCGGCGCCTCGACATGCACCAGGACCTCGTGGCCATGCAGGTCAAGATAATAAATGCCCATATCCTCGCCATGTCCGGTCATGCGCGCGCACAGGAAATGAGTGTCGTCCAACGGATAGGGGTCCTCGTACTTGACCGGCAATCCAACGGTCGAGTCGAAGTCCTGCCCGCTGGTCTTGACGCGCCTGATGAAGTCCGGCGGCCAGGTGCGCAGTATCGGCTTGCGCCCGTCAACACCCAGCGAACGGTCGATTAAACCCAGTGCGCCCCAAGGACGGTCATGACAGGCCACCAGCACCGCGATCGCCAGATGGCTCTTCGAAAGCGCCCGTGCCTCGATCACGCCGCCCGGACTGGTGGTGTTGTTGCCCCAGTATATGGCATGGCCCGTGCCGTCGGGGTTGCACGTCCACAACCCTTGCGCGTCACCGAAGTTACGGTCAACATATTCCCAGCGGTCATACAAGACGCGGCCATCCGGCAGCAGCGAGGCGTGACCCTCGAACAGCGTGGACTTGCCGATCTGATGGATGTTCGCGCCATCCGCCTCCATGCGATACAGGTTGCACATGATATGGCGGTTGCACATGCAGTACTTGGGTTCGCGGGAACTGGAAAATATGATGTCGCCGTCCGGCAGCCAGATCGGATCGATGTCTGACACGCCGGGCGCGGCGGTGAGTTGCCGCAGCCCCGCTCCATCGGCGCGGATCGTGAAGATCGAGTAGTCGTCTTCCCGGCCACGCCGCATCGAGAAGACAATTTGCCCGCCGTCAAAGTGCACGTCCGGATCGCGCACCGTCGCGGCCGGGCCGGGTTCGAACAGCGTCCGGACCGTGCCTGATGCGACATCCAGCAATTTCAAGGCGCCTTGGGTGTTGTATTTCCCGGTGTTGATCTCACCGGTCTGGAACATAGTCTCGGTGTTGTGGTGGTCCGGTTGGTACTGCTTGCGGGCAACAAAGAGGATCGGATGCGCGTTGACCAGCGGATTCCGGCGCACGAGAGCCTCTCGCGTCAGCTTCTCGATCGCTGACGCGTCGTCCGCCGCCTCCAACGCATCGAGACGCTCGATCAATTCCCGCGCCGGATAGCGTGTCCCGTAATGATTGTCCAGTTCCCCGATCGCGGCGCGCAGGCGATCCGCATTAGTGCCGCTCTCGAGATCGAACCGCACCTCAGCCGACCCGCCCGCCATTGCCACGGCCAACAGCATCAAACAACTCCAAACTCTCTTTATCCTTACCTCTCTGTTAAGCACGCCTAGACCTCAGTTTCTAAAAATTGAATGATCGCCGGTGTTGCGCACCGGTAAAAAACTCTTGCTCCATCTGTTCATAAAACGCCGGATTGTTTCAGGATATCGCGATAGAGTGTTTCCAGCGCGACCGCTGCGTTTTTCCATGAGAAGGCCGCGGCGTGCTGCCTGCCTGCGCAAACTTGAGCCTCGCGGCGCCGGGGGTCTTCGATCAGGCGGCAGCAGGCGTCGGCGATCGAAGCGGGGTCGTCCGCTTCGCAGGCGGTCACCGCTGGCCCGTGCATCGCCGAGACCGGACCGCGCGCGCACACTACCGGGCAGCCGCAGGTCATGGCTTCAAGGGGCGGCAGTCCGAAGCCCTCGTCGTGCGATGGGAAAACCAATAAAACGGCCAGAGAGTATAGGGCGGCCAGGTCGTCAGGGGCGATGTATCCCGGCAAGTTCAGTTGCCCGGCCACCCCCGCTTCGGCTGCGGCCGCGGTGACGGAGCGCGCCATGCGCTTGTCGCAGTGACCGGCCAGAGTCATGTGCAGACCGGGGTGTTTTTCACGCACGGCGGAGAAAGCGCGTATGATCCCGACGATGTTTTTTCTGCCGGTGAGGTCGCCGACGAACAGCAGGAACGGGTCGGTCAGGCCGTAAAGGGACTTTACGGCCTTCAGACGGGACGGGTCGGAACAAGGCTTCAGGTCAGGTTGGATACCGGGCGGGACGACCGTGAGTTTCGTCGTGATTTCAGGAAAACGGGCAATTATATTGTCCCTCGTGTGTTCGGAGAAGGCGATGATTCTGGTGGCGCGTCTTATGGAACGCGGCATGAGCATACGGTAATGGATACGGTTGCCGGCGCCGCAGAAGCACGGGTGGGTGAAGACGTGCAGGTCATGGACTGTCAAAACCGTAGGGCATGGGGCGAGCAGCGGCGCGACATAGGCCGGCGCGTGCAGCAGTGGGGCGCGGCGGCGGCGCAGCAGCACCGGCAGTGCGGTCTGCTCCCAAAGTATTCGCAGCAGCCGAGATTTGCCGGCGAATGGGCTCGTCAGCAGCCGCACATGCTTGGCTGGCGGGATGGGGCGGTGAGTGGCGGGCAGGCAGGCGCAGAGCGGCAGAGAACCGTGTTCGGCCAGAGCGCGGAGAGTCTGATGCACGGTGATCTCCACGCCGGAATAAGGCTCGCGCAGAATCATCGCGTTAAAAAAGACTGTGGTCGTGTTGAACATGTTTGGGCAGTTAACGGTTGATCCAATTTGCTTAATATAGCAATTAGCCGTTCAGGGCAGAATGATAATTTCAACAGCAGCAGCATAGGGTTTGATTTCTGTTTAAAATCCGATTGGCAGACGGGGAGGGATGGTGTAGCATAACAAACCAAATCCAGTGTGTTTCCGTCGACCAGTCCCGGCAGAGCGGGCTGGCGCAAAAAAAAGGCAGTAGAAATGAGCAAGAGAAACATTGATTCGGCGTACAAGCTGGCATGTGAGCGATATGCGGAATTGGGTGTTAATGCCGCCGCGGCGGTAAAAAAATTGTGTAAAATTCCGGTTTCCCTGCACTGCTGGCAAGGTGACGACGTGCGCGGTTTTGAAAATCCGGAAGGGGATCTGACCGGCGGCATACAGGCCACGGGCAACTATCCCGGCCGCGCGCGCACTCCCGCCGAGTTGCGGGGTGATATTGAGTTTGTGCTTTCTCTGGTTGGCGGTTCGCATCGCGTCAATGTTCATGCCTGCTACGCCGAGTTCCCGCAGGGTCGCAAGGTTGACCGTGACGAGCTGTGTCCTTCGCACATGAAGCACTGGATCGACTGGGCCAAGCGTAACAGGCTGGGCATGGATTTCAACCCTACCCTGTTCTCGCACCCGATGTTCAACGGATTCTCGCTGTCCAGCCGTGACAAGAATATACGCAACTTCTGGATCAGGCACACCATCGCCACGCGCCGCATCGCGGCGGCCATAGGCAAGGCGCTGGGCTCGCCGTGCGTGAACAACATCTGGATACCTGACGGTTACAAGGACATTCCCGCTGACCGCGAGACACCGCGCAAGATACTCAACGAATCATTGGACGCCTGTTTTGAAGAGCAGTTCGATCCGCGGCACATGCTGGACGCTGTGGAGTCCAAGCTGTTCGGCATCGGCGCGGAAAGTTACACGGTCGGGTCGCACGAGTTCTACATGGGCTATGCCGTCAAGCACCAGAAGGTTCTGACCTTGGATGCAGGGCATTTCCATCCCACGGAGACGATCTCCGACAAACTTTCGGCGTGTCTGCTGTTTGTGCCGGAAATTCTGCTGCACGTCAGCCGTGGCGTGCGCTGGGACAGCGACCATGTGGTGATATTGAACGACGACCTGATCGCTATCGCCCAGGAGCTGGTGCGTCTGAATCAGTTCAACCGTGTGCATATCGGGCTGGATTATTTTGACGCCAGCATCAACCGTATCGCGGCCTGGGTGGTCGGTGTGCGCGCCATGCAGAAGGCGCTTTTGTATGCCATGCTGGAGCCTGTCAAACTGATGGCCGGCGCGGAGAGGGCGGATGATCTGACGGCGCGTCTGGTGTGGACTGAGACGGCCAAGGCACTGCCGTTCTGCGCAGTCTGGGACAAGTTCTGCGCGGATGAGGATGTCCCGCTGGACACGGATTGGCTGAAAGACGTCAAGGCGTACGAGGCCAATGTGCTGGCCAAGCGTTAGTCTCTAGGAGTGGCGGAATGACGAAAGACCGTGAATACCCGACATGTTTTATACTGGCGAAAGTCGTTGTCGCGCCATTCCAAGACGCCTGGTTGTTTATGAAAGCGGGGATGGTGTAGGATGGGCGGCAGGGAAATGCTTGATGCAATCACGCGACTGTCGCACGAGTTCGGCACGGCGGAATATGTGAAAGCGGGCGGTGGCAACACGTCTTGCAAGGACGCCGAGACTTTGTGGATCAAGCCGTCGGGCACGACTCTGGCCGGTTTGAGTCCTGAAAGTTTTGTGGCCATGGACCGGGCATTGCTGTCCAGGCTGTATGCGGCGCGTCCGCCTGAGGCCGCGGCTGAGCGTGAGGAGCTGGTCAAGGCCATGATGGCGGCGGCGGTCAGGCCCGCGACGCCGGGCCGGGCCTCGGTGGAGGCGCCGCTGCACGATTCGCTCGGCGCGCGTTACGTGGTGCACACGCACCCAGCGGAGGTCAACGGGCTGACATGCGCGGTCGGCGGCCGGGCGGCGGCGGCCAGGCTTTTGCCGGACGCGCTCTGGGTGCCGTATATTGACCCGGGGTACACTTTGTGCATGGCGGTGCGCGAGGCGGTCGCAAGTTACATGGCAGCGCGCGGATCGCAGCCGACTGTGATTCTGCTTGAGAACCACGGTCTTTTCGTCTCGGGTGACACACCTGAAGAGATCAGGGCGACATATGGTTCGGTCATGGGGGTTCTGCGCGCGGCCTACAGGGCGCTAGGGATTGGGCCCGGTGACGTTGCGCCCGCACGCGCGCCTTCGGAAGCGGAAGTTACGGAATGGCGGCGGCGTTTGTCTGAGGGGCTGGGGGCCGAGGCGGCCTGTGTGGCGGTGGCGGGGAAGTTCGAGGTCGGCTGCGGGCCGATATCGCCCGATCATATCGTGTATGCCAAATCGTATGCTTTTGAAGGGGCTCTCACGGCTGACAACCTTGCGGCGTTCAGGTATCTGAGGGGATACGCGCCGCGGGTGGTTGTGACCGGCAACGCGGTCTTGGGGGTCGGCGCCAGCGAGAAGATCGCCAGGCTGGCGCTTGAACTGGCTTTAGACGGCGCCGTGGTCAGACATCTGGCCAAAGCGTTCGGCGGCGTCAAATACTTGAGCGACAAGGATCGGGGGTTTATCGAAAACTGGGAGGTAGAGTCTTACCGATCCAAGCAGGCGTGACCATTGCGTTTGCGGTCGGGGCAAAGGCTGTGCATTTGAGCGTGTGTTTCCGACATTCTGGGGAGAGTGCCGGTGCTTTACGGGATTTTATTGGGGGAGCTTTGAACTATGGTGGTTGCAGGAAAAAACCTGCTTGCCGGTGCTCTAGCGCGTCTGGTGTTTTGCGCCGCAACGTTTTCATGGTGTCTTTTTTTGCCGGTTGCCTGTATGACACCTGAAAAGGCGGTCAGGGACAGCGACGCCGCCGGGATGCGTTTGGCGGCTGAGTTTTGGCAGCGCCAGACCGGGCGCACCAATGCGTTTGATGTGTACAGGCCGGCTGATGTTTTGACTTTGCGGATAGCCTTGCTGGCGGCGGCGCGCGGCGAGCCGGGCGTGGTGTTTCCCAACCTGGCGGAGATTGAACTCAGTCCTGTCACGAACGGCACGCTGTCGGTCACGCTAAAAGAGGCTTTGTGCATTGCCGCGCGGAACGACCGGAATTTCCAGACACACAAGGAGGCGGTTTTTCTCAAGGCCTTGGACCTGGATTATCAGCGGTACCGGTTCGAGAACTCTTTCAGCGGCATGATGCTGGGGGCGCTGTCAGGGGATCCGGCGCTAAAGCGGGCGACGGGCCAGGCGTCATCCGGGTTTGAGCGGCAGATGGAGAGCGGGCTGAAGGTGGCGGGCGCGTTGGCTCTAGAAGTGGCCAGCCTGCTGCGAGACGACTGGCGCTCGTTGGGCGTGACCGGCGATCTCACGATGAGCCTGCCGCTCTTGCGGGGTTCGGGCAGAGAGATCATACGCGAACCGCTGACACAGGCGGAACGTGACCTTCTGTATGCGATACTGAATTTCGAGCATTACCGGCAGACTTATGCGTTTTCAGTGGGCGAAGCATATTTTGACGTTCTTGAGTACGCGCAGCGTCTGGAAAACGCTTTAGATAACGAAAGGCGCTTAACGGAAAACAGCCGCCGTGCGGAGATGATGTTTAAGGCTGGCAGGCTGCAAAGGATACAGGTTGACCAGGCGCGTTCCGATCTGTTGACGGCCGGCCAGGGCGTGATATCGACACGGCAGAGTTTTGAGACCAGGATGGATGATTTCAAAATGCGAATCGGGTTGCCGCCGGAGGCGAAACTGACGCTTGACCCGGCAGAGTTGGGGCGGTTGGAAGATCAGATAGAGAATTGGGCGCAGACCCAAACAGACGCTGCTCAAGCGTTCCCGGATGAGCTGGAAGCTTATCGCATCGCCTTGACGGAGAGGCGGGATATGATCGTGGCGCGGCACAGGGTAGAAGACAGTGTGCGGTCCGTAAAAATCGCGGCTGACGCTTTACGAGCGGATCTGGCGCTGACCGGTTCGGCGGGCATTGACCGGGCGCGTTCGACTGGCGAAGCGGAATTCCGCGGGGGCGAGACAACCGGCTTGGGCGTGCGGGCTTCATTGCCGTGGGATCGGCGGCGTGAGCGCAATGAGTTCAAAAAACAGTTGGTGCTGTTGGAACAGGACAAACGCTCGCTTGAAGAGAAAGAGGACAGCGTCAAGCAGTCTGTCAGAAACGGGTATAGGAACATCTCGGCGGCCCGCGCCTCGTATCTGAACAAAGCGGAGTCATTGAAAGTCGCCAAGCTGCGCGTGGACAGCAACGACCTGTTTCTGCAGGCCGGCCGTTCTTCGATGCGTGACATCCTTGAGGCTGAAGGTGCGATGCTCGGCGCCAGGAACGCATTGTGTTCTGCGGTGATTTCATGGTGGAAAAGCGACTTGGAGTTACGCCGCGACCTGGGTGTGCTTGACATTTCGGATGCGGGGGTGTGGCATGATTTTGACGGTGACGAAAATGGGAAATAAGCGGGGAAAGAGGTTTGTCGCGCTTTTGGGTCTCGGCCTTGCGGCCTTGGCTTCGGTTTGGTTCTTCAGACGGAATGAGGGCAGTGACGAAGGGGTTCCGGTGTACTATGTCAAAGAAGGGCCTCTTACGATAGCGGTCACCTCGGGCGGTTCTGTGCAGAGCCGTGACAAGGTTGTCATCTCCAGTGAGCTGGAAGGCAACAACACGGTCATTTGGGTGATTGATGAAGGCGTGACCGTGCAGGCCGGCGATCTGCTGCTGGAGTTTGACTCGAGCGATCTGGTCGAGTCACGCAAGGAGCAGGATATCAAGGTGGCCAATGCCGAAGCCAATCTGATAATCACGCAGGAGAAACTGGGCATCACGGAAGGTGATTGCGAATCAGAGCTGATTAACCGTGAAGTCGAGCAGATGCTGGCGAAAATGGCCTTGGAAAAATATCTGGACGGTGACTTTCCCCAGCAGATGCGTCAGTGTGAGGCTGATATGGCCTTGGCAGACGAGGAGGTCAAGCGGGCCGTGGAAAAGTTGGAATGGTCCCAAAAGTTGGCGAGCGCCGGGTTTTTGATGCGCACCGAGTTGCAAGCTGACGAGCTGGCACTGCAGCGTAAAAGACTGGATTTGGAGATGGCGCAGACGAAGATTAACGTTTTGACCAACTTTACCCTGATGCAGCAACGCGCGACGCTGGAAAGCTCTTTACGCAAAACCGACCGGGCGATGGTGCGCACGGCCTGGCAGAACAAGGCGACTTTGCGGCAGGTCGAGTCGGAGCTGAAAGCCCGGATTCGTGAACTGGAACGCGCCACCAACCGTCTGGCGGAACTTAATTTCCAGATTGAGAAGAGCAAGATCTACGCGCCGACCAACGGTATCGTTCTGTATGCTTCGACAGTTCTCATTTCCCGCCGTCAATGGTGGACCAAGCCTTTGGCGGTAGGGGCTACAGCCGTGGAGCGTCAAGAGCTGATATATATCCCGCTGGAATCCGGCATGGTGGTTGAGGTCATGATACCCGAGGCCAGTCTCAATAAGATCGAGAACGGCATGCCCGCGAATGTCAAGGTAGACGCTTTCCCCGGGCGCGTGTTCGTCGGGAAGCTGGTCAAGATCGGGATTCTCCCGGACGGGCAGAGCTCGCAGTTGAATCCTGACCTGAAGCTGTATAAGTGCGAGATAGAATGCGACTTTAAGGAAGTGATGATCAGGCCGGGCATGAGTTGCGAGGTCGAGCTGGTCAAAGAGGCTCACGACAAGGCCGTGTATGTGCCGGTCCAGTGCGTGGTGCGGGTTGACGGCGTGCCGCGCGTCTATGTCAGGGATGGTGGCGAGTGGGTGCCGCGGATCGTGCGCGTAGGCATGGACAACAACCGTATGATACACATTTTGGAGGGCGTGAAAGCCGGTGACCAAGTGATGCTGGCGCCTCCGGTAAAAGAGCGCCGCAGCGAGGGCGAGAAAGCGTCGCCGCCGCAAAACGACGGCAGCGAAAGGCATCCTCCCGCAAAAAAGGTTAACGGTGGTCCGGCATGACAATCCGGAACAGAGAAGTTGCGCGTCCCGAAGCCGACGAGGTGATCCGACTTGAGGACGTTAGGCGTCATTACGCTGTCGGTGACGAGGTGGTGAAGGCGTTGGACGGCGTTTCGTTCTCAATCAGAAGAGGCTCATACTGGGCGATCATGGGTACGAGCGGTTCCGGCAAGAGCACCATGTTGAATATCCTCGGCTGTCTTGACCGGCCGTCTTCAGGCACATATTGGCTCAACGGGGGCAATGTGGCGGAGATGGACGACAATGCCCTGAGCGACCACCGGCTCAGCAATCTCGGATTCATTTTCCAGAGTTTCCACCTGATACCGCAGCTCACCGTGCGTGAGAATATCGAAGTCCCGATGCTATATCGCGGACTACCGCAGTCAGAGCGCAGGGACAAGGCGGAGGCACTTGCCGCGAAAGTAGGCATTGAGCACAGGTTGCGCCATCTGCCGGCGGAGCTTTCCGGCGGCCAACGCCAGAGGGTGGCGGTGGCGCGCGCTTTGGCCAACGATCCTGCGGTGCTGCTGGCGGACGAGCCTACCGGTAATCTTGACAGCGCCACGAGTGTGCAGATCATGGAGCTTTTCAAAGAGTTGTCGGAGCAGGGCAAGACCGTCATCTTGGTCACGCACGAGCCGGACATAGCCGCTTATGCCAAATCCAGCATTGTGCTCAAGGACGGACTGATTCTTTCTGTGACAGAGGGCTCCAAGTGAATAAGTTTCTCTACTTGTGGCCGTTTGTCAAATTGGGGCTGTCTGACGTTTGGCGTCACAAGACGCGCTCGTCTCTTACCATGTTGGGCGTGGTTTTCGGGGTCGGCAGCGTCATCGCCATGCTGGCGGTGGGCGAGGGCGCCAGCCAGCAGGCTTTGGACTCGATCAAGCGTTTGGGCAGCGATAACATCATGGTTATGTCGGTGAAGCCTTCGGGTGAAGAGAGAGTCAGCACGGGTTCGCAGCAGGGACGGCTGGCTGTGTACGGGCTGCTTTACGAAGACGACGAACGTATCCGCCAGACGGTGCCGGGGGTTGTCATGACCGTGCCCGCGCGCATGACGCGCCGCATCGCGCGCCTCGGCGAAAGGCAGCTTGAAATCCGTGTGGTGGAGACATACCCGGGATGGTTTGATGTCGTGCAGCGCCCGCTCATGGCCGGCCGGGTGTTGTCACAAAGCGATGTGGCGGCGCGTGCGAATGTCTGCGTGTTGACCGAGCACGGAGTGCGCAAGATCTTGGCTGCGGAGGGCATAATCGGGCAGCGCATACGCATAGCTTCCGGCGTTTTCGAAGTTGTCGGCGTTGTGCAAAACGAGACTGGCGGGACAGTCCGCGCTCCCGACAGCGAGACTGACGCTTACATCCCGATAACCACCGGGACACGGCTTTTCGGCGAGGCCAACATCAGGTATTCCGCCGGGGGTATGGAGGGCGAGAAGGTCGAGCTGAGCCAGATCATCGTGAAGATGCGTGACACTTCGGTGGTAGAGGCCGGCAGCAAGGCGATTGATTCCGTGCTGGCGCGTTTCCACAAGAAGAATGATTACAGGATTGACGTGCCATTGACACTTTTGCGCGAGGCTGAGCGCACCAAGCGAACCTACAACATAGTTCTGGGCACGATCGCGGGGATCAGTCTGCTGGTCGGCGGGATAGGCATCATGAACATCATGTTGGCATCGGTCACGGAGCGCACCAAAGAGATTGGCATCCGGCGCGCCATCGGCGCCAGGCGCAGCCGGATTGTGGTGCAGTTTCTGATCAACACCTGCGTCTTGTCGATCGGCGGCGGGGTGGTCGGGCTGCTTTTTGGGGTCGGCATACCCTTTATGATAACCTTGACCACGGCGATGCCGACCGTCGTGCAGCCATACAGCCTGCTCCTCGCGTTCGGCATCAGTGTGGCGATCGGGATCCTGTTCGGGCTGTATCCTGCGATGCGGGCGGCATCGCTGGACCCGATCGAGGCTTTGCGTCACGAATGAAGCCCGCCGGGTTTTATTCCGGGCTCTGTGGCTTTGGCCCGCCGAAGCAGTAGGAGACGTGTTCGGCAGGCATCGGCCTTGTCAGGAAAGTCACGGCCACGGCCACGATCGCCGAGACCGGCAGGGCCACCATGATGGGGTCAACAAATGCCCATGTGGGGCTGAAGGCCTCTGTCAGGATGGTGGGGCGTCCCAGCAGGGCTTTACAGATTCCCATGCCAGCGGCGGTTTTGGCGTTGACGAAGACGGACCATAAGGCGCTGGTCAGGAAGCCGGTCAGGATTGATGCCAAGGCCGCCGTGCGGCTCATGCGTTTCCAGAACAGCGCGCCCAGAAACGACGGCAAGAAGGCTGCGGCGCAGATGCCGAAAAAGAGCGCGGTGGCCAAGGCGATAATGTTCCCGCGGATGACTTTGCCCAAAATGATGGCGGTGATCAGCCCCACCACGATTCCGCAACGGGTTACAAGCACGGAGTTTTTTTGGTCGCCCTTGCGGAACGTTTCGTAAATGTCGCGTCCGATGGCAGTGCCCATGGTGTGGAATTGGCTGGAGAGTGTGCTCATTGCGGCGGACAGCAGGGTCATGAGGAACAGCAGGCCGAACCATTTCGGGAAGGCGCTGTTGATGTAGCGCGGTATGATGGTGTCACTGTTGCCCTTCATTGTGGTGCCTAGAGTCACGGTGTGGGCGATGGCGATCATGCCGGGCTTGATCGTGTCGTGACGTCCGTCGCTGCCGCGCGCGATGGACATGGCGGGTGTCTTCAAAATATAATGGGGCGTCAGGTCCGCTTTTTCGTTCGGCAGCTTATACGCCACGAACGACTTGGCGCGGGCTTTGATTTCCGGCGGGGCTTCCGCCGCCACGAGGCTCAGCGTGCCGTTACCGTCGGCACCGGGGTCTAGCAGCGCGTTCTCGTCCATGATGCGGCATTCGATCGTTTCGTGCTTGGCGAAATAAACGTTGGAAAGCGGGCCGACTATGAAAGCCACGCCGGTCATGAAGAATATAAAAACGCCGCCGGCCACGACGGCGCGGTTCAGCGCCTGTTTGGATTTAACGGTCATGAAGCGCACGATTAGCTGCGGCTGGGCGAGGACGCCGATACCGACGCCCATCACGATGGTGGAGACCATGATCCACCACAGGCTGACCCGGGCGGACGCCGCAGCGCCAGCCCCCGGCGGCGCCCAGCCGAAAACCGGCATTGAAGTCCAGCCCTGATGGCCTATGGCGGCCAAGGCCTTGGGAACCATTGGCGCCATGTCGGTCAGCGCTTTGTGCGCTGCGGTGAAACCGCCGAGCCTGTAATAAGTCAGAACAAACATGACACTCATGCCTACGAGCATGACCGATGCCTGCAGGGCGTCAGTCAGCATTACGCCTTTGAGGCCTCCCGCGATCACGTAAGCCGCCACGATCAGGGCGAACAGGTACAGCGCGGCATCATAGGATATGCGGAAGACCGGCGCGATGAACTCGGCGCCGCCGATGATCACGGCCATCGCGTAAAGCGGCATGAAAAGGAAAATGATCAGAGCGCAAATGACCTGAATCACGCGGCTGTCGAAACGCTTGCCCATGAGTTCCGGGAAAGTGTGCGCGTCAAGATGGTGCCCCATGCGGCGCGTCGGGTTGCCGAAAACCACAAAAGCGATGAATATGCCTACAAAGATGTTCAGTACGGTCAGCCAGAGCGTGCCCATGCCGAAATTGGCGGCGACGCCGCCGAAACCGACAATCGCTGAAGTGCTGATGAAGGTGGCGCCGTACGAGAGCGCCATGACAACAGGATTGGCGTTGCGCCCTGCCACCAGATAGTCTGACGCCGTCTTAGTGTGCAAATAACCTTGATAGCCGAGATAACCTGTCGCGAAAAGATAGGATAACAGGATAACGATAGTCAGCATGTCCATGGATTAAACCTCATTTCAGATGCGCGTTACAGCGCCGCCTCGATTTCCTCTTTTTCTTCCTTAGCCCAGTCGGCAACTTCAGGCTGGACGGGCTCGTCGCCTTCATTCCAGTTTAAAACGCCATAAATGACGCATACCAGCGAGCCTGCTATAGACAGCAGGTAAGCTAAGGCTACCCATGGATCGTCCAATCCGATTATCATAGCATCTCCCTTTTAACGCATACCGTTCAAGAAAACCGACCGCAAGAGTTTCTATATAACAGTACAAGCGAGCTATATTTAACCGAAAGACGGGCTTTCGCGCAAGCATCAACATACGGATAAAGCGAAAATATGTAACTTGAGAATCAGCGTTTTCAGCCCAGCTTCACATGCCGGCGGCATAGAATACCAGCCCCGACAGGTTGAACAGCGCGTGCATGACAATCGGGGTTATGATCGATCCGGTCGCGGCGTAGCCTGCCGCGAAAACAATGCTAAGGCTAAGCAGCGGGATGAACGAGGGGGCGTGAAAATGGACGGTGGCGAAGTAGGCGCCGGAAAGCAGCGCGGCGAACAAAAAGCTGCGGCCTTTCAGGATGCACGGCAACAATATGCCGCGGAACAAGAACTCCTCGATGACCGGTGCGAGCAAGACAATCGCGGCCAGGGTGAAATAACGCGCGCCCGTATGCAAGGCGTCTTGTTCCAGCCAGCGGAAAACATCCTGCGGCGAAGATTCATAACCGAGCAGGCTTGTGACGGTATTGGCAGCGAAACTCAACAGCATCACCGGAGGTATGGCCGCAATGCCATAAAACAGGCCTTTGTAAAAAGCCTTGGCGGTTCCGCAAGCCTCATTCATGAAAAGCGCCCGGAAAGGTTTCTGCATGTTAACAAGGCACAACAAGATGGCCGAAAGGGCTGTGAAGGCGTACAGCAGTTGTCCGAACACCAGCGAACTGACTTTAGGGGCGGAGCTGTCAGGTTTCTGAAAGAGATACGGCAAGGCGAACAGCAGCGTCACCGACAGCGCGAGCTGCGCGTGCGAGACGCCATAGCCACGTTCACGCAAAAGCCGGCATGAGGAAAGAACCGGTCGGATGCGGCGGGCCTGAAACAAAATGGCGAAAAGCATGTCTGCCGTCACGCCGGCAATGACGATCATGACGGCGGTAAGACGGCATGCGGCCACAGTCGTTTCGGTGCTCTGGAAAAACATGCGCATATTGTGACCGCTTGCGGCGTTGCGGGCAACATCAAACCGCCGCCCCGCTTTCATTTGTGGCAACCCGAAAGCCTGGTCGCCAGCCCGAAATACTCGATGTCACACACGGTGTGGCAACGGAAAAGTGCCGGATGCGTAATCGCCCTTGCGTCGGTTAAAGGCGCGTGATAAACTCCCCCCAGCCTGCAAATTTTGCGAAGTGTGCCTGTGAAGCTCGCAAAAAATGAGCGCGGTTCTGACGGACGGTTGGCAAAGGAAAACAAATGAGTCTTTCATGCATCCAATTTAAACTCCAGCTCAGCTCGATCGCCGTTTTGGCTGTTTCGGCGCTGAACGCTTTCGAGTTTGACGTTTGGAAGGGCGAAAAGGTCTGGGGCGCGGTGACACTCACCAACACCGGCGCGCAGGCGATGATCCTCGAAGCGGATTTCAAGGCCCCGGCGTTTCTCGGTCTTGCGCGCCGGAAGCCTGCATACGTTAGAACGGGGGTGGTGCATAAAATCGCTGACGGCAAAGGCAAAAGTTTTTTCGACCGCGTGGAATGGGGCGGCGGGAAGGAACTGAAGCCAGGTGAAGAGGGAATGGCGATTTTCGAAGTGAGCGTCCCGGCGCGCGGTTGCTTCCGGCAAGGCGAATTCGCGGTTGGCGGCAAAATCTGGCCGGTTAAAATCAGCATTGCCGACAAAACGCTGCCGAAAAAATTCTCAACATATATCGATTTCTGGCAGCACCCTTGGGCGGTGTCGCGCTTTTTCAAGGTGACGCCGTTCTCGAAAGAGCATTACGAAAAGATGCGTCCGATTTGGACGGAATTGGGTGACCTCGGACAAAAGGTGCTCACCGTGACGATTCTTGACAAGCCGTGGAATCATCAATGCGAAGACGCATATCTTTCCATGATCGGCAAGGTGAAGAAGGCGGACGGTGCTTGGCATTACGATTACGCGCTGTTTGATGCGTATGTGGAGTTCGGACGTTCGTGCGGAATCGGCCCGGACATCGCCTGCTACACGATGTGCCCTTGGGGCAATATCGTAAATTGGCAGGACGAAGCGGGCAATCTCGTGACGAAGCTCGCCTGCGCGGGTTCAGCGGCGTTTTACGAATACTGGAAACCGTTTCTCGCCGATTTCCAAAAGCATCTCGAGGCTAAAGGATGGGCGCAAGACACGTTCATCGCGCTAGACGAACGCAAACCCGAAGAGATGAAGGCGATTGCGGATTTGGTGCGCGCCGCCGCGCCTAAGCTTAAGATTGCCGCCGCCGGGAATATGGCTCCGAGCCTTTATGAGGGCATTGTGCTCGACAATTTCTCGCTTGCTCTCGGCTGTATAACCAAGAAATTCCTTGCAGAGGCCGCCGCACGCCGCAAGGAAGGCAAAATCACCACATGCTATATTTGTTGCAGTCCCTCAAGGCCCAACACATTTCTTGATTCGCCTTTGGATGAAGCGCGGTGGTGCGGCATTTATGCAGAGGCGTCGGGGCTTGACGGCATCTTAAGGTGGGCATACAACTCGTGGACCGCTGACGTTGAAAATTCCGCGCATCACGCCAAACGCAACTGGAAAGCCGGAGATTGTTATCTCGTTTATCCGCGGGGGCCGTCGCTGCGTCTGTTGGCGCTTAGGGACGGGCTCGCGCTTGCGGAGAAGATGAAAATTCTACGCAAATCCGGCGAGCGCGTCGCCGAATTGGAAAAGATCGCGGACGCTTTCGGACGCGGCAACGGCCAGCACGATGCGAGCGTGCCCGCGGGGGCAGAACTGACCGCCCTCATAGATCGTGTGCGTGCGGCGGTGAAATAGAAGGCCGGCTGGTAATTGATGATCGCTGTGCTGCGTCAGATTCCGTGCCTGATGCGACCGACGTTAATAGATGCTTGTGGGGACGGACGGTTCGGACGGTTTGGAGACACTAGCATCCCATAGGCGGCGCAGTTCACCCTTACCCATGCGGAATTGCTTGGG
>CAYRZP010000022.1:0-22033 GCA_964428885.1 uncultured Lentisphaeraceae bacterium | reverse complement strand
CGCAAGCTTTTCGTTCCAGAGCTTGATCTGGGCTAACGTCTGGTTTGTGAAGCTGTTGGACATCACGAAGCTCGGGTGGCCGGTGGCGCAACCGAGATTCACCAGACGCCCTTCCGCAAGCAGGTAAACGCAATGACCGTCGGGAAAAATGTATTTGTCGACCTGCGGTTTCACATTCACACGCTGGACACCCGGCCACTTCTTCAGTCTGCCGACTTGTATCTCGTTGTCGAAATGTCCGATGTTGCATATGATCGCCTGATCGCGCATGCGCGACATGTGCTCTGCGGTGATCACATCGCGGTTGCCGCTGGCTGTCACATAAATATTGGCGTAGGGCAATGCCTCCTCGACCGTAGTCACCTTATAGCCCGCCATGCAGGCTTGCAGCGCGCAGATCGGATCGACTTCAGAAACCCACACCTGCGCCTTGTGCTCCTTCAGCGCTTCCGCCGACCCTTTGCCGACATCGCCATAGCCGCACACGAAGGCGACTTTGCCGGCGATCATGACATCCATCGCGCGCTTGATGCCGTCCACCAGCGATTCGCGGCAGCCGTAAATGTTGTCGAACTTTGATTTGGTCACGGAATCGTTGACATTGATAGCGGGGACCAATAACTTATTTTCGCCATGCAGTTGATACAACCGGTGAACACCCGTGGTGGTCTCTTCCGAAACCCCTTTCCAACCGGCGATGACACGGCCGAACCAACCGGGCTCTTGCTTCAGCACACGTTTGATAAGAGCGTTGATGACCTGCAGCTCTTCGATATCGGTCGGACAATCCAAGAACGCGGCATCTTTCTCGGCATCGAAGCCGCGGTGCAGCAGCAGCGTCGCATCGCCGCCGTCATCGACCACCAGTTGCGGACCGGCGCCGTCGGGCCAGGTCAGCGCCTGTTTGGTACACCACCAATATTCTTCCAAGGTCTCGCCCTTCCAGGCGAACACCGGAATACCGCGAGCGGCAATGGCGGCGGCGGCGTGGTCTTGGGTGGAAAAGATGTTGCAGGAGGCCCAGCGCACATCCGCGCCGAGTTCGGCCAAGGTCTCGATCAACACGGCGGTCTCGACGGTCATGTGCAGGCTGCCCATGATCCGCGCGCCCTTTAGCGGTTGTGCCGGGCCATATTTGGCGCGCGTGGCCATCAGCCCCGGCATCTCTTTTTCCGCGATCGCAATAGCCTTGCGGCCCCAATCGGCCAAGCCGATATCTTTGATTTTATAGTTCATTATTTTCTCACACGAAGGCACTAAGGCCGCTAAAGTGTTTAGAGGCTGTGCTCTGTGGTTTCTCACACGAAGGCACTAAGGCCACGAAGGGGTTTTTGAAAAGTTAGTTTGCGATCCGTTTTATGCCATCTTTTAGACGAGCAGCACCAAAATTGATCAGCAAGCCTAACTTCAAATTCATCAAACGCAAATAGGTAAGCACCTGTTTGCCAAAAACAGGCGCCATGTTTTCTACGGACTTCAATTCGACAACCAACTGCTTTTCAACCAGAATGTCGATCCTGAAAGCGTCGAGAAACTGCTCTCCCTCATACGAAAAAGAAACCGGCACCTCACTCTCCACAGAATAGCCCATTCTTGTAAGCTTGTTCACAAGCAACATCTGGTAAACACGTTCAAGCAGCCCGGGGCCAAAATCCGTATGAATCGCAAAGGCGGCGTTCAGGGTATCCGTTGCCAGTTTCTCAAGCTCTGGATCCATCCTTAGTGGCCTTCGTGCCTTTGTGTGAGGTTATTTCAGCCCGGCGGCGGAGCGCAGCGCGCCGACCCGGTCGGTCTTCTCCCACGGGAAGCCTTCGCGGCCGAAGTGGCCGTAATTCGAGGTCTGACGGTAACACCAGCCCTTGGGTCTGGTCAGGCCGAGATCATTGATCAGCATGCCGGGGCGGAAATCGAAGATCTCGTTAGACATCAGAATCTTTTCGATCTTGGCTTCCGGGACTTTCCCGGTGCCGTAAGTGCTAACGTTGATGCTCAAAGGCTTCGCCACACCGATAGCGTACGCGACCTGTATTTCGCATTTGTCCGCCAGCCCTGCCGCCACGATGTTTTTCGCGGCATAACGCCCGTAATATGCCGCCGAACGGTCGACTTTCGAAGGATCCTTACCGGAGAAAGCGCCGCCGCCGTGCGACCCCACGCCGCCGTAGCTGTCCACGATGATCTTACGGCCTGTCAACCCTGAGTCGCCGCAGGGGCCGCCGATCACAAACCTTCCTGTGGGATTAATGTAAAATTTGGTTTTGTTGGTCAGCATGCCGGTATCACGCAAAAACGCGCGCGCCGCCTCTTCCATCTCTCTGCGGATACGGGTGATCGGAACATCACGCGTCTGATGCGATATCACCACCGTGGTGATCTCCTTGGCGTCGCCGTTGTCGTGAAGCACGCTGACCTGCGCCTTGGCGTCCGGACGCAGGTATACGATCTCGCCGTTCTTGCGCAGCGCGGCAAAAAACTGCAACAGCGAGTGCGCGTAAACGATCGGCGCCGGCATCAACTGGCTGGTGGAGTTGGAGGCATAGCCGAACATCATACCCTGGTCGCCGGCGCCCTGCGCCTCCAGCTTGACCTTGTTGACGCCCTGCGCTATATCCAGCGACTGCCCGTGCAAAGCGCTTACATAATTGAACGTGTCGAAACTGAAGCCCTCCCGCGGATCGTCATAACCGATGTCCGCGACGACCTCGCGCGCTATCGCCTGCGGGTTAATCTTCTCCCAGTCCTTGCAGGTGATCTCCCCCACGTTGACCACCAGATTGGTGCCTACGGCTGTTTCGCATGCCACATGCGCCTGATGGTCAGTCTTGATACAGGCATCCAGAATCGCGTCGGAAATCTGGTCGCACACCTTGTCGGGGTGGCCCTCAGAAACGGATTCTGACGTGTAGATATGCCGTGTCGTCAATTTGCTCATTTTTTTACTCCCTGAATACCGCTGCCGGAATCATCCATAAGCCCGGCTGCATACCGATGACGGCATAGACTCCGTCCCCGCAAAGTATGCAAGCAGCCTTAGCAAGCATACTTTGTAACCAATTAATAACAAACAGCTTATGCATCCGGAATCTGGCAAATGCCAACCGTTTCAACTCCGTGCTGGCATTGGTGATAAAGTATCAAAGTGGTTTAGAAAACGCAAGAGACATGGGGTGTGGGGCGATTTTAATTCGCTGCATCGCACCGAGGTTTCAGGAGTCTGGGGTCAGGCTTTTTTGACTAATCTCACACAAAGGCACAACGGACACTAAGGATACTTTATAATCAAGTTCTTTGACCTTTGTGACCTTCGTGGCTTCATGTGACTTCGTGTTCGAGAATACGGGCCAGATATGCGCCATACTCGGATTTTTTCATATCTTCGGCCAAACGCGCCAGTTGTCCCTTGCCGATAAAGCCCATGCGGCAAGCGATCTCCTCGACGCAGGCGATCTTGAGCCCCTGCCGATCCTGGATGGCCTTGACAAAGGCGGTGGCGTCGGCCAGAGAATCATGCGTGCCGGTGTCCAGCCAGGCAAAGCCGCGGCCCATCAGCTTGACCCTGAGCGCGCCCTGCCGCAGATAGAAGCGGTTCACATCGGTGATCTCGTACTCGCCGCGCGCGGAGGGCTTTAAACCAGCCGCCACGTCAACCACGTCGTTGTCATAAAAATAGAGGCCGACCACCGCGTAATTGGACTTGGGCTGCGCCGGCTTTTCCTCAATGGTTTCCACCTTGTTTTGAGCGTCAAAGCTGACCACGCCGTAACGTTCGGGGTCGTTCACGTAATAGCCGAAAACCGTGGCGCCCGCCGAGTCGTTAGCGTCGCGCAACATCCGTCGCATGCCGTCCCCGTAGAAAATGTTGTCGCCGAGGATGAGGCACACCGGCGCATCGCCGATAAAATCACGGCCGAGCACAAAAGCCTGCGCCAAGCCGTTGGGCACCTCCTGCACCTTGTATTCCAGACGCATGCCCAAGCGCGAACCGTCCCCCAGCAAAGCCTCGAAGCAAGGCGTGGCCTCCGGAGAGGAGATGATCAGCACCTCCCGGATACCCGCCAGCATAAGTGTCGCAAGCGGATAGTAGATCATCGGCTTGTCATAGACCGGCAGCAGTTGCTTGCAAATCACGCGCGTCACCGGGTACAGCCGGGTGCCGGCGCCGCCGGCGAGTATGATGCCTTTGCGTTTCGTCACCGCGTTCCTCTCTTTCTTCGGAAATCAGTGCCCTGATTTCCTCTGTAAGTTGTAAATTGTGAGTTGTGTGCAACACCTCGTACCCGTCGCAAACTGCAATTCAGCACTTTTCAATGTAATGTCTGCACCATTGGTCTGCGTTATCACTCATTGTAATCTCAAATATTTGCTGTTGAATAGCGAAAGCTAGCTTATATACTTCTAGCTCTCTGACTGTTTTTGCATACATCTCTCAACACCCTGTTTCAAAAATCAGCTTTCTGTTTTTTACGGAATTTTGCCACAACTTACAATTTACCACTCACAACTTACAGCGTTTAGGACGGGCTATGCCAGTCCTAAACGCTCTCCCGCATAGCGCTCAGCGCGCAGCGGCCGCCACCACCACTCGTTCTCAAGATACCAGCGGACGGTCTTAACGATACCGGTCTCAAAACTTTCGTCCGGCTTCCATCCCAGTGAAACCCTTAGTTTGGTAGCGTCAATCGCATAACGTTTGTCATGCCCGGGACGGTCGGGCACGAATGTGATCAAATCTCTGTAGGAGTTGATCTGCTTTGGATTTGCGAGTTGTTTATTCCAAGTTTCACGAACGTCGTCGGTAATCGGACGCAGCTTGTCCAAGCTTTCACAAATGGTCTCAACAACCTGCAGGTTGGTCCGCTCGTTATTGCCGCCCACGTTGTAACTCTCGCCCGGCACACCCCGCTCCAAAACCATAGCCAAGGCTTTAGCGTGGTCTTCGACATACAGCCAGTCCCGGATGTTGTCGCCCCTGCCGTAGATAGGCAACGGCTTGCCGTACAAAGCGTTCAGGATCACCAACGGGATCAGTTTTTCGGGAAAATGAAAAGGTCCGTAGTTGTTCGAGCAGTTGGTGATCAACACCGGCAAGCCGTAGGTGTGGTGCCATGCCCGCACCAAGTGATCGGAAGCCGCCTTGCTGGCCGAATAAGGCGAGCGCGGATCGTACGGGGTCTGCTCCGTGAACAGGCCTTCCGCCCCGAGCGAGCCGTAAACTTCGTCGGTAGAGATGTGGAGGAAACGGAACTCGGCTGCTGCAGGCAGATGCGTTCCGTTTCTTCCGGCCCCCGGCAAGGCGCGCCAGTATTCGGTGGCGCATTCGAGAAGGGTTGCGGTTCCGACAATGTTGGTTTGAACAAACGCGCTCGGCCCGTCGATCGAGCGGTCGACATGCGACTCCGCCGCCAGATGCATAATAGCGTCCGGCTTGAATTCCGCCAACGCTTCAGCCACCGCACCGCGGTCGCAAATGTCTGCCCGCTTGAACGAATACAGCGGATTGTCTTGAACCTCGCGCAGAGATTCCAGATTGCCGGCATAGGTCAGCTTGTCGAAGTTCAGCACCCGGCAACAAGACCGGCCGACCATATGCCTGACCAAAGCCGAACCTATGAATCCGGCACCCCCGGTTATCAGCACACGTTTCATGGCATTAGCCTCAATCGTCATCGGTCATCGAGACATCCACAATGTCCTGACGGGAAACCGGCCCGGAAGGCGCCAGATCGTCACCGCCATATATCGGACGGCTGTCCGCCTTCGCTTCTTCAGACGTCTCGGCACCCTTCTTGTCTTTCTTGCCTTGGCCATACGCGCCATAGCGCGAAGTGTAACGATAGGCGTAGCGGTAGTGGTAATCATATTGGCTGAAATGGTTGCCCCGTCCGAAATCCACGTCGTTGACGATCACGCCGATGACCCGCGCGCCGGATTCCGTCAAGTGACGGGCCGCGTGCTTGATCGGCCTGAAACGGGTGCGGTCCGGGCAGCACATGATCATCACAGAATCCACCAGAGATGCCAATGTCATCACGTCGCCGACAATCCCGAACGGCGGGGAGTCGATGATCACACGGTCATAATGTTCACGCGCCCATGTGAAGAAATCCACGATGATGCCGCTGCCCATCAGATTGGCGGGGCTGACCTCAGAAGAAGCTTTTGCCAAGACCACGTCCAGATTATCAATGCCGGACTGGACCGGCAGCGTTTCGAACAGAGCCTTATCAGCCTTTGCCAAAGTGGCCGGCAGGCTTTCGAACTCCGTGCTCTTTTTGTCAAAAATTCTGGCTATCCTGGGACGTCGCATATCGAAGTCCACCAAGAGCGTCTTCTGTCCGCTCTGCGCGCAGGAGATAGCCAAGCCGCAAGAAGCGATCGTCTTGCCCTCGCCCGGCTGTGTGCTCATGCAGAGCAACACTTTAGACATCTCCTGATACCGCGGTGAGTCCAGCAGGTTGCGCAGCCCAGCCAACGCTTCGGCGAATTGCGAGAACTTGTCGTCTGCCACCAGACGCGCGAGCTGCTCGCGCTTTTTGCGACGGACGTGCGGGATCACGGCCAGCGTCTTCAGGCGCAGACGCTGCTCAATGTCCGAAATGCCTACAATCTTGTCTTCCAGATGATCCAGTATCAAAACAAACGCGATTCCCAGCAGCAAACCGAACGCGAGGCCGGCCGGGAAGATGATCATAGGGTTAGGGAGAACCGGACTGGTGGGCTTGAAGGCGGATTCCACCTGCTTGATGATCGCCGTGTTCTCGTCGGAGGCAATCTGCGCCTCGCGCGTACGCTGCAGCAGAGCCTTGAAGTTGATGTCCGCCACTTCACGCTCGCGCGCCAACTGCTCCAGTTTCATCTTGGCGGAAACGATCTTCAATTCGAGCTCGGACAATTTTTTGACCAGCTCATCGCGCTTAGGCGTCAACTGCGCGCATTGACGCTGCAGAAGGTCCAGATTGGCCTTGCAGGTCTCGAGCGCCCGGGAAACCGCGTCGGCAAACTGTTGTGAGAAAACATCCGCCTCTTTCTCCTTGACCTTGACCTCAGGATGATTGGCCGTATAGCGAGCCAGCAAAGAGTTCTTTTCCGCCACCACCCTTTGCAGCGTCTGGTAGGCGGCACCGATCTCGCCCGACCTCGGCACTGAGTCGGGCAAGGACCCGAATTTTTCAGGCTCTGCCTGAATCGCCTCTAAAGTCTTACGCAGTTCTGCGGCTTTTGTGATCTCCCCTTCTAGCCCCAATATTTCGCCGCTGATCCTGACCAAGGCCTGCTGCGCCATCTCGCTCTCGCTAGCCATGAAATCAAGCTGGTTGGCTACCCGGAAATCAAGCATCTCCTTGTCGGCGCGCTCCAGATTGCGTTTCTGCTGCTCTGCGGTGGTGGCCAGCCAGGACACGGCGACCTCAGACTCGCTGCGGTTCTGGTCAGAGGTGAACATCTCGGCGGCTTTGGCATAGGCGTTGGCCAGATCAGCGGCCAGTTGCGGATCGGTCGAACGTACAGTGATACGTATCAGGCGCGACCTCCGCTGGAGTGTCATTTTGGAGTCTACCAGCGTCTTTACCAATTGCTCATCCGTGACGGTGGAGCTGGGGTAATCACTGCGGTATTGGCTCACGATCTGATCGATCACCGCGCGGCTGCGCAAACGCGCCAGACGAGTGTTGAAAACCTCGTCGAGCGACATGCCGCCTTCGGTTTCGATAATCGCCCGGGGCATGCCGGTATAGGTCCCGCTGCGGATGCTCATCTCGAACACGCTTTCGGCCTCATACACCGTCGGGGATATCTTGAACACGGCGAAAGCAGTCACCAGCCCCAGAATCATGAAAACCGCAATGGTCACCCAGCGCTGCGTACACACGCGGATCATGCGACCGATGGTGACCGCCCCCATCAGCGACTCTTCTTCGTCCGAAATACCGCCGTGCCCGCCATAGTAATATCCCGATCCGTACCCGCCGGCGCCGCCGGGATAATACGCGGCGGGCGATCCGCCGCCGTAGTACATAGCACGGCTGCCGCCGCCGTAGTACATGGCGCGGTTACTCCCGGCGTAGTAAACAGGCCGGCTGGAGGTGTTCTTCTTGCCGTCGACCGAGTTACGTTCAGTATCGCTCATCTCTCTCTCCAAAAAAACCTGTTCATCATGTCAAAACAACTAAATCATTGGCTGTATAGAACACTATGACTTGCCAGCGACATGTCCATGTGACGGCAAAAAGCCCGACAACGCCCCTGTCGCACATGTCCACGACAACAAGAAACCGGGTGAACGCAACGGGCTGCTGATGAAACATTCAAACAAACACATCAGCAAAGCCAAGACCCCGCAAAAAGCCACAGGCGATATCCGCAACAGATACACCCGCCCGTCATTCTCGTCGTTTGTCCCGAACAGCATGGCTATCCGCGCCCTATAGCAGACAGGCGCCACCAGTATCACCGCGGCCGCCAGCAAAAGGCCACAACCCAACACTCCATACTCACACAGGAACTGCAGCCAGTCGTTATAAACACAGGCTTTGTTGTCCATGACAAACGGCCAGTCTTTGGGGCTGATCACCAACCCGACAAAATGTCCGAAGCCGTCCGCGCCAACCCCAGTCCACGGATAGCCCTCCCAGATCGCGACCGCCGCCTGACTGCGCACATTCTTTGTCGCAAAAAGCTTTGTTAAATACTCGTCCAGTGGCAGCGCAGCCCGAATTTTAGAAACAACCGGATTGTCCGGCCAAAGATATGCCAAGGTCAGGGCCGTCACGGCCAAAACAAAAGCCGACACCATGAACAGATTCAACCGCTTATGCGGAGGCACATGCGGAGCAAGGTATATGAGCCAATAAAAGACCACAATAACCGCGAGCCCCGAATAGATGGCGGCCGTCAGAACATTGGCGAAATACAACATGCCTGCGAGATTCCCGGCCACGCCGAAAATGAAAACCGCGCTGGCGGCGCGCTGAGCCCTTGAGACCGCGTCTGCGACGACACCCATGGACACCAGCAGCCAGAAGCCGCAGAAAGCACCCAATGCCGACAGTCCCTGCCCGTTTGCCAGCCCGGCAAACGGTTCAGCCTTAAGCGCAACCCGCGCCACCGCATACACCGCAAAACAGCCGCTCGCAAAACCCATGGCCTGCAGCAAAAGCCGTTTGGAGGAAGTGCTCATAGCGTCACGCAGAGCCAAGGCGACCGCCCAGCAGGCGAGAAAGACCGACAGCCGGTTGAGAGCCGCATGCGGTTCCACACTGAAGGGCAGCCAGCGCACACCCGGTTTGCTCATCTGCCATATATCCGCATCCGTGAGATATACCAGACCGCAACCGCTGTTAAGCCATTGCAGCGTGACAAGCAATATCATGGCCGCGCCCACATACAGTAAAGGGTCCCACAGCAACTTCCGCGCGGCACGGTGGCGCGCGTCCGCCAAGGTCTCGCCGACCCTGACGGACGGCAGCATGAACATGAACTCGAACACCAGTAACGAGAGCCACAGCAAAGGCACCATGCCGTCCGGGACAGGACGCCCGAGCAGGAAAACCGGGAAAGCGCAGGCGCAAGCGACATGCGCGGCCAAACCGTATTTTGTCAGAAACTTCTGAATCATATAGCCAACACCGCACCTGCCGCAAAAAAACTCCGCCTACACGTCAACAGTATCGCATAGGCGGAATCGTCATATCGCTAACCCGAGCCGATCAACAAGCTCAATACCGGAAGTTGAGTCCCACGGTGCCTCTGATCCGGTCAAACTCATCTGCCTTGTCGTCAGAAAACTGGTCTTCATACGCGACCGACCCGTAAAGCGACACATATTTCTGCAGGCGGTAGTCTGCGCGCGCTCGCGCTGAAAACTTGTCCGAGGTCACAGCGCCCAACTTGCCCACCGCGTATTCATTCTCTTCACGGCGCATGCCGATGTCGAACCGCGTGGTCAGACGTTTTGCGGGACGGTAAGACAAGCCTGTGGAAAGGACATAAACCTGCATGGCCTGGTTAACCTGGCGCTCGCTGGGCTGGAAATAGCTGGAACCGGCGACCGACCACACCAGTTTGCGATTAATGATCCAGTTGGCGTCCAAGCTGTAAACCCATCCGCTCAACTGGTCGCCGTTGGCATAGTCAAACCAACTGGCGCCGGTCAAAGCCCTGTAGGAGATGCGCTCGGTGGCGCGCGACCCGAAACCGGCCATCAGGGTATATCCGGAGCTGTTGCTGTCGATGCCTTTCGCGCCTCCGCTGTCATACTCCTGATAAGAGCCGCTCAAAAGCAGATTGCTCTTGGCCGTTAGCTTGCGCGCGACCTCCATGCCCAGGCTCCATTCACGCCAGCCGTAGAGATCGCCGTACTGATCGGGGTCTTTCTGGTAATTCAGATCCGAGAACATGCCGTTTATGGTCACGCCGGTCCTCTCGCTGATCTGATAAGACAGGGCGCTCATGATCTCGTGCAGGTCGCGCTCGCGCCAGATGCCCCTGCCGCCGTCAAGGATCGAATCGTCCTGATGCGTCTTGATATAGTTCTGGCCCAATATGAACCGCAGCCCACGCGGCGATTCGGCATAAAACTTGAGGCTTTCGCCATACCGGTCCTGATCCATCTCGTCGAATTTCTGGTATTTGTCATAGCCGTACCAGGCCTTGCCGTCAAGCCCCCAATCATTGCCCCTGTAGTTCAAATCCACGCCGGGGTTGATTGTCAGGATGCTGTCGGCGTTGTCAGCCTTGTCGTAGTCAACGTTGCTGTCGTACGAATACTCCAGGTTGACGAAAGGCGAGACCGTCAGGTTGTTGAACTTGAAGCCGGAGGCGCTTTGGGCGTGACCTTGCGAACACAATAAAAGCGTCAACAAGAAACCGATGCCCGAAAAAGCATGCGTGGTTTTTCTTGTAGCCATAAACAACACTCCTTCTTTAAATTCTGCCGGTGCCCAAAACCGTACGATCCGCGACAAAAACATCCCCCGCACCGTTTACCTTTTGGCCGGAATTACGACAGTCGTTCCCTGGTTCTGGTACCCGGATGGCGTCAACTGGCGCGGCACCCGGTTGATGCCGAAATCGGCGTTGTGGTCTTCAGGCGTCAGCATAGATCCGCCGATCTGCCACACCTGCGAGAGCGGTATCCACACGGACTCGTCTGAAGGCTGGCGCTCGCCGCCTTCCGCGCCCTCGGTTTCCTGCTGAACCACATTGGACACGCCATTAGTGGTCGAGTGTTTCTGGCGATCTCCGTCTTCCGGGTACCTCGTGTTCGCGTTCAACTCCGCCAGCAGGCGGTCCAGCAGCGAGTGCCCCACCAGCCTAAGCAGCGCATTATACCTGATCGGCAGCGCGTCAACATCGGCGGCCGCCAGCAAAGGCTCGTAGTCTTTGCCGTCCACCACTGACCGCACCCAACCGTCAGCCAGATTCCGCATGCGCTCGTCCGGCAGCATAGCTATCATCACGTTCCTCAGGGCAGGATTGGCCGCCCCCTTCAGAAAAGCCAGAATCACGAAAGTGTTGCGGACCGAAGGCATGTCGAGTTGGGCGTTGCGTTCGAGCGCGATCTTCAGCGTCTCGGACGCGATCTTCTCGTATTGATCGTCCGAAAGGCCGTTGAGATCCTGATTAAACCGCTTGCCCAGTTCATCGGTCACCACCGGCAGATATTCGATGGGGGTCATGGCAAAAACCTCGGCGATCACCCGCATCTTGACCTCGCCCGATATTCCGGCGATGCACGCAACCGCAGCTCGCACGAAAGCTGCCGCCTTCTCTTCCGGCCCTACCGGCATACGACTGACCGCCTTAAGGATCCGCCTTGTGAACTCCACCCTGTCGTCAGGCGCGACGCGCGACAAAGTGTTTTTTAATACAGCCACATCGTTAACAGCGGCGCCAATCTGCTTTAGCCATTGGGAGCGCGTAAGCAAAGCGGGCTCCTGCGCCAGAACGCTTGCGGCCACCAACAAACAAACCGCAAACATCCCAAACAATCTCGGGCTAGTCACTTTCATTGCATCTCTCCTAACAGCACTCAATACCAAGACTCCGGGATCCAAACCACATCTCCCGGTTTCAAGGCGATGTCCAAATCGGAGCGCCCTTCCTTACCGATTTTCTCAATATCAACAATAAAACGTTTAACCGACCCGTCTTTCTCGCGCCGGGTCACCCGCACATTGCGTTTGTTGGCCAGAGGCGTGGTGCCACCCGCCAGCATCACAGCCCGCGTCACGGTCAAATCCCTGGTGGATGGCATGTTCACCGGCCCAGGCCGCGCGATCTCTCCCATCATCAGCACCGAACCCCAAGGCGACTTCATTCCCGCGTTCTCGGCATACACGAATCCAACCGTTACCTGCGGTTCAATGAAATAGTCCTTGCACGCCGCCTTGATCTTCTCCTGCAACTCTATGATCGTCAACCCCTCGCACTTCACCGCGCCGACCAGCGGCATCAAAATCTCGCCGTTTGCGTTCACCTCCGCCACAATGTCCGACACCGCCTGCGCCCCGGCCGCCGTGACGGAAACTTTCAGCGTCAAACCTGGCACGATCACAGGCTCGCCGGACGGCACATAGACCGTCATGTCGTCAAAATCGGGCTCGTCCTTTTTAAGTGCCCAGCAACCGCAAACGCCTCCGGCCAAAAAACATAAAGCCAGCCACCGGAAACTCTTTTTCATCACTTTTTTCAACCACTAAACTCTCTCTCTGCAAACCTAAGGCAAACGCTTCTCCACACCGATAATCAAAGTGTACCACCGGTGGGCTTAATTGAGCAACAGCAAAAACAAACTTTCTTTAAAGAAAGACAGAGAATTATTACCACAACAAACCGACCGCGTCCATAATAAAATCATTCCTTAAAGTCTTTCAAGTGGCCGACCACCGACATGAAACCGCGCCAGTAAAACTTGAGGTCGGCCAGCGGGTCGCGGGTGGACAGGATCCGCCGCGCGATCGTCTCGGGATGCAGGAAGGCCCGGTAGACCCGGCGCACCGCCTCTTTTGTGACATCTTCACGCACGCCGGAACGCATCACCTGCCTGCGCATGTCGTATTCGTCCCACTCCCGGGTGGTCAGCAGCCCAGCCGCGTCCAGCTCTCGAAAGAGCGGGGTGCCGGGGTATGGCACCACCATGGTGACCTGCAGGGTGTACGCGTGGCCTTTGCGCAGAAGGCGCCGCGCCAGTTCCACCGTCTCCCGTATTTCGGCCTCGCCCTCCCACGGATACCCGAACATCACCGTCACATGCACGTCGAGCCCGGCGGCGGCCGCGGCCGCGGCACCCTCTTCGATCTGCCGCACCGTCAACCCTTTGTCCAGCCGGTCGAGCGTGGCCTGGTTGGCCGACTCCAGCCCGAACAGCACCAGCCGGAACCCTGCCCGCCGCATCAGCGCATAGGCCTCCCGGTCCAGACATCCGAAACGCATGTTGCAGTCGATCCGCACGCGCTTGTGGTAGCCGCGGGCGATCATCTCCTCGCAAAAGGTCTTAAGCCAATCGCCGGCCGGAAAGCTGCCGGTGTCGTCCATGATCTCGCGCACACCGTACCGCTCGATAAGCCCGCCGATCTCATCAACCACCGCTATGGGGTCGCGCACGCGGTAAGCCGGATATAAGGTTGTCCAAGAGCAGAAGGTGCACTTGCCGTGCCAGCAATCCCGCCCGGCCATGATGTAGGTGCCCGGCACACGCCGGAAATTTCCGTTCTTCTCTGAATACAGCCGCCACTGGGTCAGGTCGCGGTCGATCACCGGAGCGGAGTTGAGGTCGTGATCCAGCCGGAAATTGCCGTTGTTGCGGATCGCCCCGTCAGCATCGCGCCAGAACACGCCGGGCTCAAGTTTTCCCGTGTCGAGCGCGAGACCGCTCTCCCCTCGCCCGCAACAGGCCAGCAGGTTCACGAGCAGAAAATCATAGTCTCCGCCGGTCAGCACGTAATCCACCGGACAGCGGGCGAAGCTTTCCTCCGGCAGCGCGGTGACATGGTCGCCCACCAGCGCCACGGCCACCCGCGGGCGACGCGCCTTCAAATCCCGTATGAACTCCCAGTGACGGCCCACCACCGGCGTCTTGGTCTCCAGCACGACCAAATCCGGCGCGGCCTCGTCCAGCCGCCGGCCGAACTCCTCCGGGCTCCAGCCCGAGGCGATACCGTCCAACCAGAACACCTCGTGCCCCGCCCGCCGGGCCATCGTCGCAGCCAAGGCCGGCACCACGGGATAGATGTAGGTCGGACGGTTGAACCACTGGAACTGGCGGTTCTGGGAAAGCAGCGGCACGCCTTTCTCGGAAGGCAGCGGCGGATAGGCAATGGCGATACGAAGGGGACGGAGGGCAGAGTTCATTAGTGCGTTAGTGCGGCGGAGCGGCATGACCTTGTGGCGGCGATAAAAATAACACGTAGTATTAAACCATATCCTGACTGGAATGTGGCATCTAAAATCGCCGTGATTGTTTTTTCCCGCGGTTTTTGCTATTGATTGACACACATGCACAAACGCCCCTCAGAAGAGTTGAACCAGCGCAACGCCTCGTTCGACAACCGGCTGCGCCCCACCCGCTTCACGGACTTCGTCGGACAGCAGAAGGTCCGCGACCGCCTGACGCTGGCGGTCGAAGCCGCCCTGCAGCGCCGGGAGGCGCTCGACCATGTCCTGCTCTCCGGCCCGCCGGGACTGGGCAAGACCACCCTCGCCTTCATCCTCGGCGAGGCCATGGGCGTGCATGTCAAGACCACCTCCGGCCCGGTCATCGACAAGCCCGGCGACCTGGCCGGCCTGCTGACCAGCCTCGAACCCGGCGACATCGTCTTCATCGACGAGATCCACCGCATGCAGCGGACGGTCGAGGAGTATCTCTACTCCGCCATGGAAGACTTCGTGCTGGACATAATGATCGACCAGGGCCCGAACGCCCGCTCGGTGCGTCTCGAACTGCCGCGCTTCACGCTGGTGGGTGCCACCACCCGCAGCGGCCTCATCTCCGCCCCGCTGCGCTCGCGCTTCGGCATCGTCAACCGGCTCGACTATTACGCTGCCGCTGACCTGCAGACCATCATCGAGCGTTCGGCCGCCACGCTGGAAGTGACGATCGACCGGGACGGCGCCCACGAGATCGCGGCGCGCGCGCGCGGCACACCGCGCATCGCCAACAACCTCTTGCGCCGCGTCCGCGATTTCGCCCAGGTGCGCGCCGGAAACCGCATCACCCGCGCGGTGGCGGACAAGGCACTGTCGCTGCTCGAGATCGACCCGCGCGGCCTGGACGAGATGGACATCCGCATCTTGGAGACGCTCATCCATAAATTTAACGGCGGACCCGTGGGCCTGAACACCGTCGCGGTCTCCGTCGGCGAGGAGCCCGACACCATCGAGGAGGTCTACGAGCCCTTCCTGATCCAGGAGGGCTATCTCGAACGCACCGCCAAGGGGCGCGTCGCCACCCCGGCCTGCTACAGGCTGCTCGGCCTGACACCGGCCGCCCGCGCGGGCGAGCTGCCGCTCTAAACAGGCAGGTCGCGCCGGAACAATCCGCTGCGCCACTCGCCGATCAGCAGGCTCTCGGCCTCCACCAGACCTTGCGCCGCGTATGCGGCCCGGACTCCCGCATACTGGTTGTCCAGGATGCCGGAAAGCACCAGCCGCGCGCGCGGTGAAGCGGCCACCGAGGCCGCGACCTGCGCGGCGAAATCTATCAGCACCGGCGCCAGAATGTTCGCCACGACCACGTCGGCCGGCCCGTGCGCGTGCGAGAGATCATCCAAAGCGAACGGGATCGAAACGCCGTTGATTGCCGCGTTATCGCGCGCGACATCGTTGCACTCCGGATCGTTGTCAAAGCCGCGCACGTCGTCAAACCCAAGCAACTTGGCGCCGATCGCCAGAATACCGGAGCCGCACCCCATGTCGAGCACGGAACGGCGCGCGTCTTCCGCGGACAGCCGGTCGAGAAAGCGCAGGCAGGCCTGGGTCGTGGCGTGTTTGCCAGTGCCGAAGCTCAGGCCGGGGTCGAGCGTGATCACGCATTCGCCGGGCCGCGCCGCGTAAGACTCCCACGAGGGGCGCACCACCACGCGCTCCGAGATCTTCTCGACATGGAAGAAACGTTTCCAGCTCTCGGCCCAGTCGGCCTGCGCGACCGCCGTGACCTCCGGCGCGACCTCCACGCCGAGCAGCGACGCGGCGACGAGCAGCGCGGCCTGCGCTCGCGCCACGCCGGCAGGCTCGTCCGGAAATAGCGCGACCCGGCAGACGCCGGTCTCCACATCATGCCAAGAGGTCGGCGTGAACCCGTCGGCGTCAATGATCTCGAACAGCGCGCCAGCCGCCTCGGGCGGCACGTCGGCTGTTACGCAAGGCACGGCATCGGCGGCGACGGTCATGACGTCAGGTCACACCACCGTGCATAAGGCTGAATGCGCGCGGATCTCGGCTTTGATCTCCGCGAGCATCTCCTTAGACACCGGCTTGCTGAGTTTGATGATGGCCAGCGAGCGCTGCGTCTTGGTGTTATGCGGGTTGCGCATGTCCTCGATATTGATGCCCGCGTCGGCCAGCTTGCGCGAGACCGCGGCGATCACGCCGGGACGGTCGTCGTAAAGGCAGAAGAGCGTCGCCCCGCTGGGCTCGAAATAGAGCCGGTCGAACTCGTCAATGCGCGAGACGGTATGCACACCCTCCGTTACCGTGCCGCGCACACTGAACTTTTTCAGCTCTTTGCCCGGCCGCTCGACCGTCAGGTCGATCGTCATCGCGTTGCCGTAACCCTTCTCGCTGTCGGCCTCGCGGTCGACCAGCTCTATTCCCATATCTTTCAGGAACTTGACCGCGGCCTTGTGGTCGTTATAGCGGTCGAAGTCGGGCCAGATCCCGGAAAGTATCGACACGGTCAGCCATTTGCCGAATGGCGACAGGTCACCGTAGAAACTGGTCTCGATCATCTTGATCGGGTTGTCCGTGCCGGATATCTGCCGCACCAGGCTGGCGAGGTTGAAGGCCAGCTCGCAGTAGGCCCGCTCCAGCCCCTCGGGTATGTCACGGTTGACGATGCAGCTCATGTCGCCTTTCTCGTCCAGGTCGATCAGCTCCTGCGCGGCGCGCTGGGCCGCCACGTAATTGGCCTCGCGCGTGTTCGCCCCCAGATGCGGCAGCATCAGGTCGGCGATGTCCGCCATGCTTTTCGGGCCGGCCTCGTCCTTGACGTAGACGTCATTCAGGTAGCGCAGACCCTTCTCGGCCTTCACCGCGCGCAGCGCTTCCTCGTCCACGATCCCGTAACGGGCGCAGTTGACGATCGTCGCGCCTTTTTTCATCAGGCCGATCAGCCGGGCGCCCACCAGTCCGCGCGTGCCCTCTCCGCCCGGAATGTGCAGCGTGACATAGTCGCTCTTGGCGAAAATCTCATCCAGCGTGGCCGCCTCGATCCCCAGATCGCGCAGGCGGTCGCTGTTGACCAGCGGGTCATACCCAAGGATCCGGCACTCGAACCCCTTGAGGCGCTTGGCCACCAGCCGGCCGATGTTGCCGAGGCCGACAATGCCGACCGTCTTGCCAGTGATCTCGCGACCCATGTAGTTTTTCTTCTCCCAGCCGCCGGCCCGGGTCGTGATGTCGGCCTGAACCACATGCCGCGCGTCGGCCAGCATCATGGCGATCACCTCTTCGGCCACCCCGTTGGCGTTCGCGCCCGGGGTGTTCATCACGTCCACGCTCCGCTTGCGCGCGCGCTTGATGTCGATGTTGTCGTAGCCCGCCCCGGCGCGGATCACCACCTTTAACTGCGGCAGCGCGTCCAGAATCTCCGCCGGCACTTTCTCGCTGCGCACGATCACGGCATAGGCGTCCGCATGCGCCTTGACCTGCTCGCCCAACGGAGTGTTGTGATCCTGCACCACCTCATACCCGCCATGCGCCTTCAGAGTCTCGGCCGCCACGGTGTCCAGCTTGGTCGGTATCAAAACTTTTTTCATGCTTCTCCAGTTTAACGGGGTTTGGTACTCTTAAATCCTGCTACGGACAGACAGGCGTTGACTCGCCCTGCCGCGCGTTTGATTTGGCGAATACTTTAATCCTGTTGGCCGCGCGAATCAAGCACTGTCGCCCGTTTATTGCCCTTAACCAGGCATGCGCATGCCCTGAACAGGACAGATCGGAAACGGAACAGATGACACAACGCAGAAATTTATGGACGGCCGCCATTATTGTGGCTGCGATGGCATGCTCCGCGCCGGCGCAATCCGCCCGCTCCGGCGGAGCCCGCGGCTACGCGACCGACTCCTTCGAGGGTTTCGAAGCCTTGGACAAAGACACGCGCATACCGCAAAAAGCAAAATCATTCTGGTATTCGCTCAAGCACAAGGAACCCCAGGCGCAAATGGACCACGCCGCGCAAATGGAGGCCTGCGGACGTTTCCGGACCGCCCGCAAAGCTTACGAGGCCCTGGTCAGAGAATGGCCGACCACACCCCAGGCGGCCCAGTCTCAACTCGCCATCGCTCAGATCTACGAGAAAACCAAGAAGTTCGAACGGGCTTTCGACGAGTACCAGTATTTGCTGACCCACTATGCCGGCCACTGCCCTTACAACGAGATCTTGGACCGGCAGTTCCGTATCGCCAACCACCTGCTGCACAATAACCGCAGCATGTTCGGCTGGGCGCTCAGCGGCACCCAGACCATCCGCGAGCGCTTCGAGCAGATCGTGCGCAACGCCCCGCGATCCGCCATCGCCCCCGAGGTCATGCTGATCATCGGCAGCATACATGTCTCCGCAAAAGAACGTCCTGAAGCCATTACGGTTTACGACAGCCTGCTGAACCGCTTCCCGCACTCCGACCAGGCGGGTTCCGCGGCCTACCTCGCGGCGCAGTGCCGCCACGAGCTGGCCGTGAAATTCAACTATAACGAGACGCGCTGCCGCGAAGCCGTCGCCTTTTTAAAGTCTGTCCTCAGCCGCATCCCCGACCACCCGCAAAAAGACCAGTTGAAAGCCTGGCACAGCGAGCTGCTGAACCTGCTGATAGAACAGAATTACCAGCAGGCGTTATTTTACGACAGCCGCACCCGCAACCGCGATGCCGCCATAGCGGCCTACCGCCGTTTCCTGTCCGAGTTTTCCGATTCAAAATACGCCCAGCAGGTCCGCAACCGGCTCGTGGAACTCGAAGCCGGCGCCCCGCCCGCAAAATAAGGAGTCCAAAATGAAAACAACCCGTGGCTCAAACCTGATGATGGTCATGGCCGCCGCTCTGCTGGCCGCCGCCGGATGCTCAAGCTACCGCCTGAACCAGCCGGTTCCGGAGGAGCTGCGCAGCATCGCCGTGCCGGTTTTCGAGAACGCCTCCGGCTTCCCGGAGATCGACGCGGCCGTCACACAGGAGGTGCTGCGCGAGTTCCAGCGCGAGGGCACGTTCAAGCTTGCGCGCATCGAGGACGCCTCGCTTAAGCTGCTGGGGAAACTCGATAGCGGCAAGACGCTGCCCATCAACTATGACCGTAACTTCGGCTCACGCACGTCGGAATACCGTTTCGAGCTGACCGCGCGCATCACCCTCGTGGAACGCGGCTCCGGCAAACTGCTGATCGACGACATGCCGGTCAAGGCCAACACCACTTTCCTCACGCGCGGCGACATGCTCACCGGATTGCAGGACGCCCAGCCGCGCGTCGCAAAAGACCTGGCGCGCGCGATCACTGACGCGGTCCTGGCGTACTGGCCGGAAGCAAAATGAAACTGCACGACACACACAGTGTCGAACGCGCAATCTTAGCCCAAGTCGTCCACGCCAAATCGGACACCGCAGAAGCCGCCGACTCGTTGCTTGAACTGCAGCGCCTGACCGACACGGCCGGACTGGAAACAGCCGGACAGATCACGCAGAACCGCCTGAAACCCGACGGCGGCACCATGTTCGGATCAGGCAAGGTCGAAGACCTCAAAGCCATCGTCGCCGCCAAAGGCGCGAACACCGTGATCTTCGACAACGAACTGAGCGCGATCCAGTCTTATAACCTCACCAAGGCCCTGAACGTCAGGGTCATGGACCGCACCGAGATCATCCTGGAAATCTTCGCCCGCCGCGCCCGTTCCGCCGAAGCCCAGGCGCAGGTGGAGCTGGCCCGGCTCCAGTTCCAGCTTTCGCGCATCATGGTGACCGAAGCGCAGCAGCGCTTCAAAGGCGGCATCGGCATGAAGGGCCCGGGCGAAAGCCACCTGCGATTGCGTAACGAACCGCTGCGCCGCCGTGTATCCGAATTGAAAAAGCGGCTGGAGGAGATCCGTAAGCGTCAGACCGCGCACGACAGCCATAAGCGCAGATGGCCGGTCGTCTCTCTGGTGGGATACACCAACGCCGGCAAGTCAACCCTGCTGAACGCGCTGTCCGGCACTGACGCGTATGTGGACGACCGCCTCTTCGCGACCCTCGACACCAAAACCCGGCTGACCTGGCTCAACCCCACACGCCAGGTCTTGCTGACCGACACCGTCGGTTTCATCCGCCACCTGCCGCACGGGCTGATCGCCTCGTTCCGCTCGACCCTCAACGTGGCGACGCAGGCCGACCTGCTGCTGCTCGTGGTGGACGCCGCCTACCCGCGCGCGGAAGACCATATCGCGGTCTGCACCGCCACCCTCGCCGAGATCGGCGCCCAGAACGTGCCCGCGCTGCTGGTTTTGAACAAATGCGACCGCGGCGCGGCCGACAACGCCGTCACGCACATAACCGAAAGACATCCGCTGGCAATACCAGTGTCGGCCCGCACCGGATACGGCATCCCGCTGCTGAAACAGGCCATCATAGAGGAGCTTCAGAAATGCTGCACGTTGTGGCGACTCCCGTCGGCAACCTCGCGGACCTGAGCCCGCGGGCTCTCGACACGCTTAAAAACGCCGACCTCATCGCCTGCGAGGACACGCGGCGCACCTGGGCGCTCTTGAGCGCGTTCAAGATCCCGCGCCCGGAGATGCTCTCATACCGCCAGGGCAACGAAACGCGCGCGGGCGAGCAGATCATGCGCGCCGTGCAGGCAGGCCGGAACGTGGCGCTGTGCTCGGACGGCGGCTACCCCGGCATCAGCGACCCCGGCTACCGCATCATACGCCTCGCCGCGCAGAACAGCCTGCCTTTCGACATCATCCCCGGCGCCTCCGCCGTGGAACTCGCGCTGCTCTATTCCGGGCTGCCGACCTCCAGCTTCACCTTCAAAGGCTTCCCGCCGCGCAAGCCCGGCGCGCTGCGCACTTTTTTCGCGGAAGAGGCACTTGCACCGCACACCCTGGTGTTCTTCGAGTCGCCTTTCCGCGTGGCGCACTCGCTCAAAGCCGCGCTGGAGACGCTGGGCGACCGCGAGGCCGCCGTGTGCGTGGAGCTGACCAAATCCCATGAGCGCGTCAACCGCGGATTCCTCTCCGACCTGATCCCGCTGTTTGACGGCAAGCCCGTCAAAGGCGAGGTCACCATCGCCATCGCCGGCGCCAACCCGAAGTTCGCGCGCTTGCCTTAGCGCTGTAAGTGGTAAGTTGTAAGTTGTAAATTGTGGTAGCGGCGGAATGCCGCTGGATTGGTTGATGGGGATCGATGCCAGTCGATCCAGTCGAGACCAGTCGAAGACACGCGGCGTCATTGCCGCATGGCACAACTTACAACTCACAATTTACAGTGCTTGCCAACGGCAAGCACTAGCGGACGTCCCGCCCGCCTAGGCTTACAGCCCGAACCTGGGGCGCGTACTCTCTTTGCGGATCTCCTGCTCGTCGGCCCACACCAGCTCGCCCGAGCGCAGGTCTTTGAGCGTCATCGAAAACTTGAAGTACTGGTCTGTGGTGCGCCCGACCTGGGTCTTCATCTCCGTCAGGGCGCCGGTCAAGAACATCTGGGCCGCGCTCTGCTGACCGGGCTTGACCGCCTTTTTCTGATCGGTCAGCCCTAGATTGGCCTGCGCGTCCATGAACTCGATGTCCGTGCCGGATGTCGACTTGTCGACAAAGCGGAACATCCCGGAACGCAGGAGCTGCATCCTGAGCGAGTCA
>CAYRZP010000021.1:7238-22186 GCA_964428885.1 uncultured Lentisphaeraceae bacterium | reverse complement strand
GTCACTCCTCTTCGCGCAGGGGGCCGTGTTTCTTCACGTCCTTCATCGGGATGGTGTGGCTGATGCCGGGTGAGGTTTCGAGACGGACACCTTCCTCGTTCCCAGAATTCTTCCGTCGGACAACAACGATGCCGTATGTTCGTATCTTGCATTATACATCGCGCCTGAAGCTGACCATTTCCCTGTGACCGGATCATAAAGTTGGCGCTTCGGCGACACGCGGATAAACCGCCTGAAAACCAGGTGTCCGGAAGTGAACTGGACGCTTGATTTTCAGGCCTGAGACACATAAAACTCGACTTTTAACGACGAAAGGAGAGTTGAATGCAATCCGTTGATCTAATTGTTACACATGGCATCCACGGGTTTCAAGCAGGGAAATCGGCCTATTTGGAAAGGCAGGACGGCGGGCGGGACGCCAGCGTCAGCCCGATCCGCTCCGGATTCCGGTGCCCCGCTTGCGGACAGGACGGGGCGCCGTCTACTGCGAGCGGGAGCGGGAGGTCGCCGGGCTGCCCGTCGGGCGGACGCATCTCGTGCCGCACGTCACCGTACACCGGACATACTGCCCGGATCGCGCAACTTCCTTGGTCTCCGCAAGCGCGGGCGCTACAGGCGCGTATCTGTTTTCTGCGCCGCACGTTGTCGGCTGAGGGTTAGCCGGATGTCTCGGACGATGCGTGGCTGCGTGATCTCGCGTGTCGGCTGACTCCCTTTTGCGACGGGATCCATCGCTGGCCGCATATCCGTTCGATGGATATGTGTGCTGTGCTTCCGCTGAACGAGAGCCGGTTAGCGCTTTTCGGCGGCAGGTCTGGACGTGACGGCGGGCACGGGCTTGCCGAGTTGGGCGAGAACTAGCCTGCACGCTCGCCAGACCTCTGTTTTTGCCCGTTTCATGCCGGAGTCGTCATTGCCGCGCTCGAACCTGATGATATATGAGGGGTGGTATGTGGACATGACCGGAATGTTGTTGAATCTGTCCCATTGCCCGCGCATGCCCGAACCGCCGAGCACTCCCTTGATGGCGGTGTTGCCCAGCAGGAAAAGCACTTTGGGGCGGACGGCGCGGATCTGCTCCTGAAGAAAAGGCAGGCATTTCTGCATTTCCTCGGTGTGTGGCGTGCGGTTGTTGGGCGGTCGGCATTTGCAGATGTTGGCGATGAAGACATCTTCACGGCGGTAGCCCATCGCGATGATCATCTTGGTCAGGAACTGGCCGGCGGCGCCTACAAACGGCTCGCCCTGCGCGTCCTCATCCGCGCCTGGCGCCTCGCCGATGAACATGATGTCCGGCGCGTTGATGTTCCCCTTGCCCGGCACGGTGCGTGTCCGGCTCTGGTGCAGCGGGCAAGCCGTGCATTCCGCGACACGGGCGCAGATGTCGGAGACGGCCTCGGCGCACGAAAGCGCGGGCTTGGCTTTGCCGCGGGCTTTTGGTGTCGCGGCGGCTGGTATACGGCTGCCGGCCGGAGGGGCGAGTCTTGTTTTTTCAACTGTCGCTGGCCGCGTGTCGCGCGATGGCGCGCGGGGACTGTCCGGCGCAGATAGAGGCAGCACAGACGGGTCCAGTTCCACTGAGCGCGCGCCCAGTTCCTGGAGCAAGTTCACGTGGTCGATCAGATCATCAATTATGCCGGTGTAGCCGATCATCGTACGGGTACTCTAACTATTGAAACCGCAGGGGTTTTGCGATTGCCAGCGCCAGGCGTCCACGCACATTTGGTCAAGGCCGCGCAAGGCATGCCACCCGAGTTCGCTTGCGGCTTTGGAAGGGTCGGCCCAGCATTCCGCGACATCGCCGGGCCGTCTGGGGCTGATGGCGTATGGTATCTTGCGTCCCGAGGCCGCCTCGAAAGCTTTGATCACGTCCAGCACGCTGTAGCCTTTGCCGGTGCCGAGGTTATAGACCGCGAGTCCGGGCGCCGCCGCCAGTTTATCGATGGCTTTGAGATGTCCCAAGGCCAGGTCTACGACGTGGATGTAGTCGCGCACGCCGGTGCCGTCATGTGTCGGATAATCGTTGCCGAAGACGTTCAGGCATTTCAGGCGTCCTGCCGCCACCTGCGCCACGTATGGCAAAAGGTTGTTGGGAATGCCAGCCGGATCCTCGCCGATCAGCCCGCTGCTGTGGGCGCCGATGGGGTTGAAATAGCGCAGCATGATGACGTTCCATGCCGGGTCGGCTTTTTGCACGTCGCGGAAGATCTGCTCCATCATCAGTTTTGTCCAGCCGTAAGGGTTGGTTGCGCCGCGTGTCGGGAAGTCCTCGCGGATCGGCACGGATGCGGGGTCGCCGTAGACGGTGGCGGAAGAGCTGAAGACCATATTTTTGCAGCCGGCCGCGGACATGGATTTGCACAGCGTGATGGTGCCGGCGATGTTGTTGTCGTAATACTGCACGGGGATCTGCGCCGATTCGCCGACGGATTTGAGCGCCGCGAAGTGTATCACGGCGTCGAACGGTCCGGATTTTTTGAAAATGCCGTCGAGCGCGGTGCTGTCGCGTATGTCCACCTTATGGAACGGCACCTGGCGGTCGGTTATTTTCCCGACGCGCCTCAGGCTCTCCTCGCTACTGTTGCTTAAATTGTCCGCCACAACGACGTCATGGCCCGCGTTCAAGAGTTCGACGCATGTGTGGCTGCCTATGAACCCTGCGCCGCCGGTTACGAGAATCTTCACTATGACTCCTTTCGGTAATGGAGATTAGTCTATCGTAAAAAGCGCAGAAAACAAACGGTGTTTTAAGGGAAGAGGGAGAGTAGTGAATAGGGAATAGTGAAAAGGGAATAGTGAATAGAGAAGAGATAAAAGTTGGTTGAACGTTAAACCGGCGGGGACCGGGGAAAGAACCACGAATGGATAAACACGGATGAGGGCATGGAGGGACGCGCTTCGTCGCGTCCGCGGCGGTTTCTGGGAAACCGCCCGGCCGGAGTCAGGCACCACGTCAGTGTAACAAAAACGGCCAAGTTATGGGCGCGAGAATCGGAGCAGGCGGACGTCATGGCCATGGACTGCGGCCGTGAATTTGTCAGCAAGCACGCCCAGGTCTTGCTGGCGCCAGAGGTCGCGGACGCGTTGCGGCCCGGTCAGGCCCACGGTTTTAAAATCGAGTGTCAGGTCGGCGGTCAGCATGCTGCGGTTGAAGAGGCCCGCCACGATGGAGCCGTCCTCCATGGGTTTGGCCCAGACTTCGACCGCGTCGTCGCGCAGGACGCGGGCGGCCTGGCGTCCGAGCGGGTCTTGGTTGACCGCGATGACCTCGTCATTGGCGAGCAGGCCGAGCGTGAAGGCGTCGAGCCGGGAGAGGTCGCAGCCGAGCAGCAGTGGCGCGTTGAGCAGGCACCAGAGCGAAAAGTGGGTGTATTGCTGGTTGGGCGTGAGGCGTGTCGGGTGCGGCTCGCCCCAGCCGACAGTGCCGACGACCAGCATGTCGGGATCGTTCCAACCGCCGGGGCCGGCGAACGGTTCCAACCCGTCCTGAGCGTCGGCGATCTGGATCATGCTTTCCCAGGTGTCGACGATGTCAGGGGTCGTGCGCCAGCAGTGGCCGCCCGCCTGCCGTCCCCAGGCCGATACATGCGCCATGCCGTATTGGCAGATGCTGAGGAGGATGTCGCGCGGCTGTGCGCGGAGCGCGTCGGACATGACGAGGTAAGGCCGCATCATGTGTTTCAGTCGGTCGCCGCCGGCCATCCGCACATAGCTGCACCAGTCGTATTTCAGGTAGTCGAAGCCCCATTCGGCGTATGTCTGGGCATCCTGCCGCTCATGTTCCCAACTGCCGCCGCAGCCGCCGCAGGTGAGCGGGCCGGGCGATGAGTAAAGGCCGATCTTGAGTCCCAGGGCGTGGACATGATCGCACAGGGCGCGCATGTCCGGGAAGCGCCGGTTGGGCAAGACGCGTCCGGCGGCGTCGCGTGCGGGCCCCATCAGGGTCTGGTCATTCTTCTCGCCGGGCGAGGTCTGCCAGTAGTCGTCGATATTGATGTAACTCCAGCCGTGGCGGATGAGGCCGCTTTCCGCCATGCGCTCGGCGGCGCGGCGGATATCCGCGTCAGTGACTTTGTCCGCGAAGCGGTTCCATGAGTTCCAGCCCATCGGCGGGGTCAGCGCGAGGCGGTCGCCGATCTCCAGCCGCAATTCGCCGCTGGTTTCGCCGTATGCGTTTTTGACTGTCAGGGTCGGGCGGTATGTTCCGCGCGTGTTCACGCGCCCGCTGATGATGCCGGTCTCGCGGTCGAGAGCGAGACCTTCCGGCAGATTCTTGGCGAAATAGGTCAGGGGCGGCGCGCCGGTCGCCGGCACGGTGAAAAGGAGCGGGCTGCCGGGGCGCGCCCCGCAGACGCGCGGCGCGTTGATGCGCGGCGCGGGCGGTGTCCGGGGGGTCAGTATCCCGGTCTGCTCGCTGAGCGGGCCGGGCAGCGGCTGCGGCGCCGCGCCGGCGCGGACAGTGAAGAAGGCGTCGCACCAGTCCGCGTGGTCGTGCTCCATGCTGTCGCCGGCATCAGAGACGTGCAGGACGACGCGCCGCGCGCCGGACAGGTCAGCCTTGAGAGGGGCGGCAGGCTGACGCGGGCGCATCACGCCGGAGTCGGCGACGAGCCGGTTGTCGGCATAAACGCGGAAAATCACCGAGCCTTTGCCGCGGTTCAGCTCCTCGTCGTCCAGTCCGACTGTGGCATGGAATGAGATTGCCTGCCCATGCGTGTCGAGCGCGTACCAGCTTTCGGCATGGGTGCCGACGCCGCGGGCATAGCGCTTGCGGGCGATCTGGAAAGCGTTGCCGTTGACGGTGCGGTTGGTCTGCGGCTGTTCGCACGCGCAGGTCATGTGCGTGATGTCAAGCTCATCCAGCCACACGATCCGTTCCCCGCGCGCCCGGCACAGCAGTGGCGCAGCAGACAGCACAGCCAAGACCGGTATGCGTACGGTCAGCTTAATTTTTGAAATGCCTCGCATTTGTTTAACCTCTCACGGTTATGCTGAACGCTTCAGTGTCCGCGCATTTGCGAATATATTATCAAACTATGGCCATAGGCACCGGTAAAATAGTGGTGGTTCCCGCGGATTTTCCGGTATGGCCTTAGGGCATAAACTTTTGATATGTTGTCTATATTCAGAAGCAGCCGCAGTCGCGTGTGCTGGCCTTAAAAATGCGGGTGTGTGAATATAACGGGACAGGAGGTGGATATGTCTGATGCGGATTACACCATGGGCAAGGATCTGGACCTTAAGGCGGAACAGGATCGGACGCTCGCGACACCTAAGCTGCGGGCCAATCTGGCACTTAAGATAATGTTCCTGACATTCGATGTCTTGTACGGGGAGGGGCGATCTTTGCCGAAGGTTTTGGTGCTGGAGATTCTGGCGCGTTATCCCTACTGGGCTTGGGAAAACGTCTCCTACGGAGTGCTGTCCCGGTTGCACTGCTCGACCCGTCCGCCCTCGTGCGAGCGCATCGAGACCGCATTGCGGCATATTCGGATGGGGCGCGAGGCGCAGGACAACGAGCAGTGGCACATGCTGCTGTGGAGCGACCTGTGTCGGCAGAAAGGCATCCGGCTCTCATGGTTCCGACATTTCCTGCTGCCGCGCAAGATGACCTGCGTGTACTTCTGCCTGACGCGCCTGATGTACCGCATAAACCCGGTCTGGTCGTTCGCTATGAACGCGGCTTTCGAGTCGCACGCCGAGCACGAGTACATGCTCTTCGCGCAGGAACATCCCGAGTTCGACGAGGAGCCGGTGGAATCGGTCTGGTTCAGCCGGTATCCGCGCCAGAAGTCGCTTGGGGACCTCGTGCGGCGGGTGGGCCTGGACGAGCGCGACCACATGAACCGGTCGCTGGACGAGATCCGCCGTCTCAAGGGCGGATAGTGCGCTTGCGGATCAACCGTCGCGACAGAACCGCAAATGCATAACGCGTAAAGGCGCGTGCCCCCGCAAAAATAGTTTGCGGCGCGGGTTGACCGCGCAATGGATGTGTGCTAATCTAAAAAACCTTTTTTTTCAATGAATTGGGTTAGGAGACCGACAAATGAAAATGACGTGGCAGCCATCTAAGATCAAGCGCAAGCGCAAGATCGGGTTCCGTGCCCGCATGGCCACAAGAGGGGGCCGCGCGGTCATCAGCGCCCGCCGCCGCAAGGGGCGTCTGCGCTTGACGCAGGTGTAATGAGGATGCCGGGGGGCGGCATGTTCGGATCAGATGAGATTGAACGCGTTCCCGTTCGCAAGGCCGGCGGATGCCGGCTGGAATCTTCAAAATACAAAAGCGTTTTCGCCGCGAGCAAGAAAGTTTACGGGCGGACCCTGCTGGTTTGGTTCGCGCGTGGGGCGGATGCCGGCCGCAAGGCCGGCGTTGTTGTTTCAAAGCGGGTTTTCCGCAGGGCGGTTGACCGCAATCGGGCCAAGCGGCTGATGCGGGAGGCATTCCGTTTGAAGCGGCACATGCTGTCCGGCGATGTCGACCTGATTATGGTGGCGCGTAAAGGCATCGAGGGGAGGATTTGCGGTGAGGTGGCGTTGGACCTTGAGGCGGTATTTCGGCGCGCCGGGCTGACGGCGTGATGGCGCGGCGGAACCCGGACGGTGACGGAGGCGCGTATGCAACGGATAAGTCTGGCCGTCAGCGTACTGGTTAAGGGCGTGTTGATTTATTTCGTGCGGGCTTATCAGGCGGTGATTTCGCCGCATTTGGGGAATTGCTGCCGTTTTGAGCCTTCCTGTTCCGCGTATTGCATCGAGGCACTGCAGAAACACGGCGTGATCAGAGGCGGATGGCTGGCGGCCCGCAGGGTGCTGCGCTGCCGTCCGTTCGGGGCTTCCGGATTTGACCCGGTGCCGCCGGCACGAAGAAGCGTGAAAAAGCGAACGGGCAACTTGAACGCCGAACGTTGAAGTTATACAGGTTAGCAGCATGAACAGACAAGAGAGAGTGATGGCGGCCATTTTGGGGCTGGCTCTGGTGGCGTGGATGTTTTACAGCAACCGGACTGCCGCGCAAAGGGCGCGTGAACGCGGGCCGCAGCGGCCGGCGGCTGAAGCCGCGCAGCCTGTTGAGACGCGGCCGGTTGAGCTTAAGGCCGCCGCGCCGGTGCCCGCGCCGGCGCCGCCCGCGCCCGCCGTGGAAGAGCGGGTGATTGATCTTGTCAGCGACGAGATGACGTTGGCGGTGTCTTCGCACGGGGCGGTGCTCAAAAGCGCCACGCTCAGCGGCTACACATCTTTCACCGGGAAGCCGGGGCCGGACAATCCGCCGGTGAAGCTCGATTTCAGCGCCGCGCCGGGCTTGGAGCTGGCGGGGGTGGCGGGTCTGGCGCCCAACGCGGCGTATGAGGTGGAGCGCGGGGCGGACGGCAGGGCCGTGACTTTAAAAAGCGTGACCGGCGGCGGGCTGGCCGTGACGCGCGTGATCGAACTGCAGAAGGATTACCGTGTCAAGGTCACCGACTCCCTGCGAAACGCGGGGGACAAGGTGCTGGCGCTGGGGACCAACAGCGTCTCGGTCGGGGTGATGGAGCGCGGCGGATCCAAGAACGACATGTTGTCGGTTGACTCGCTGCCGGCCTTTGAAAAAGCCAAGGCTCGTTATTGGGATAAGGAAAAGGCGACCAAGCAATTTTTGTCTGGAGCGGTCGGCGGCTTCGGGTGCGGCGGCAAGGCGTCCGCCCAAGGCATGCCGGAAAGCGTCACGCTGCCGGTCAAGGAGCCGCAGAGCTGGGTCGCGATAAAATCGCGGTTTTTCGTCGCGGGATTTTCTTCTTCGGAGACCAACAGCGGGTTTGCGGTCAAGGTTTCGCGCGACACTTCCAAGCCGTCGTACACTTTAAGTAGCGTTTCGGCGCGCGTGTATTACCCTGGGCGGATTTTGGGTCAGGGGGAAATCTACAGCCGCGAATACACGCTGTATGTAGGGCCGAAGAAGCTCGCGCTCTTGCAGGCCATGGGCAACGGGATGGACGCCGTGATGCAGTTCGGTTTTTTCACCTGGTTCTGCAAGCTGCTGGTGCCGACCCTTAATTTTTTCCACCGCTTGATTCCCGATTACGGCGTGGCGATCATCCTGCTGACTTTTCTGGTGCGCATCATCTTCTGGCCTTTGACGCACCACAGCACCAAGAGCATGAAGAAGATGCAGGAGATCCAGCCCAAGCTCAAGGAGCTTCAGGCCAAGTTCAAGGGCAATCCGCAGAAACTGCAGCAGGAGACGTGGGCGATGTATCGTGAGAACAAGGTCAATCCCATGTCGAGCTGTCTGCCGATGCTGATACAGATACCGGTGTTCATCGCCCTGTTCACGGTCCTGCGCAGCGCGGTGGAGTTGCGGTACGCGCCTTTCCTGTGGATATCCGATTTGAGCGAGCCGGAAAACCTGTTCGCGGAGGTGTTGCCGATCCCGATCAACATCCTGCCGATCCTGATGTCGGGAACCATGGCTTTGCAGAGCTATCTGACGCCGTCGGCCGGCGACCCGCAGCAGCAGAAGATGATGATGGTGATGATGCCGATAATGATGCTGTTCATGTTTTACAGTTTCCCTTCGGCGCTGTCATTGTACTGGACCGTCAGCCAGGTGCTTTCCATTGTCCAGATGTGGATGATGCGGCGCAAAAGCGCGCACAATGCCGCCGTGGAGGCCGTCACGGTTGAAGCGCCCCTGACCCGTCAGCAGCGCCGACATGCCGAGCGTCAGGCAAAAGACTGATTTGTGTGCAAGCCAGCCGTACGCGGCGGCCCGTTCCGAACCATATTGCCGTAATCAGCTGTCTCCGCGGGAAAAGGGGACTGCCCGCCGGGGACGACAGTCCACAAGTCCCGACCGCCACTTTCGCTCGCCGGGTCTGCAAACCCGCATGCGTTCAAAAGTAGAGCCCCCCCCCAGCCCTGATTTACAGGTTCATGCCGTTGTGTTAATATTCAGTTGTTATTGGCAGTCTGACCCGTTTAGGGGCAGCGAGGGAAGCGGTTTATGTCTGAGTTTGACCATGACCTGAATAAAATCAACGGCAAGATCAACCGTTGGCGCATGTTCGAGCATTTCATTTTCGCGCTGGCGGTGTTTCTGGCGGCATGGATTGTCATGACCGCCCTTGACGTTTGGTTGCGTCCGCGGTTTTTCGCGCGCGCGGCGCTGGCTTCGGTCATGCCGGTGCTGGCGCTGGCCGCCTCGGCATGGTTCGTGAAGGTGCTAAACCACAAGCGCACGCCGGCGGCGGTGGCCGCGTTTCTTGAAAACAAGTTTCCGCAGCTCGACAACCATCTGATCAACCATGTGCTTTTCGCCGACGAGGGATCTTCGTCGTCTTGGCTCAAAACCTATTTGTGCGAAGGCGTCCCCGGGTTCGCTGCGCTGCCGCTGCACGAGATCAAAAACCGGAAACTGCGCCAACGCGGCGGCGCGGCGGCCGCTGTCGCGCTGCTGTTGCTGGCGTTGCCGGCCTTCGTGCTGGGGAGCGCCTGGACGGTTTCGATGCGGCGCGTGGTGAACCCTTTCTCCACTCTCGCGCCGCCGACTTTCGCCAAGGTGATCGAGGTTTTGCCTGAAAACACCACCATCGTGCAGGGCAGCGGAGTCGATTTGACGTTGAAGGCCAGCGGGCGGGCGGGACAGTTCGTGGACATTGACATCTTTCCGTCAGATGACCGCCGTTCCACGATACGCGTGGGGCAGCTCAAGGTCACCGGCAAGGCAGAGGAGTTCACCTACCGCGTTCCCAAGATCGCGTCCTCGTTGTCATACCGTTTCAGGGTCGGCGACGCCTATCCCACGGACAAGTACACCGTGGACACCGTGCCGCCGCTGGCCTTGACCGCGTTGCGCATGACCGTGACGCCGCCGGATTACACCGCGCTGCTGCCGCAGAGTTTCGAGGCTATGACCAACGTGATCGTGATCCCGGCGCATTCGCAGGCACGGTTCCAGGCGGTCTGCAACAGGCCGGTTGTCGGGGCCGAGCTGGTCTTCGAGAAAGAGCGGCTGGGGCTGGCCCCCGGCCAGGACCGCTCGGTATGGGCCGGTGCCGCGGTGATCGATGACGGCGGCGCGTTCCAGGTTGTGGCGAAAGACAGCTTCGGGCTGGAGCTGCGCGTCCCGTTCAGTTACAGGCTGCTGGAAGACGGGGCGCCTGCGATACGCCTGATCGCGCCGGCCGGCAACAACGCGCGGCTGACGCCCAACGCCATACCGGTGATACAGTTCGAGGCCTCGGACGAATACGGCCTGGGCGCGGTGCGTCTGGAGCGTGTGCCTAGGGGCGCCAAGCCTTCGGCGGAAGGCGAGGTTCTGAAAGAGTGGGACGCGCGGGGGCAGCGGCGTTTCAGCGAGAAGTGGGTTGGCGCGATCGAGGACATTCCCGCGTCTGCCGCTTTGCGCGTAGTGGCTTACGACAACGCTGCCGCAGGCGGTCCCAACCGCGCGGTCAGCCCGCTGATACAGTTTGAGGCGGCGCCGTTGAAGTCGCTCATGGCGGACGACAAGGAAAAACGCGGCGCGGCCCGCAAGACGCTGGCTGAATTGATAGCCCGCCAACGTGCCGTTCTCGGGGCGACCTCCCGTTTGCGCGCTGAACTGCCGACTTTTGACGAGCGGCCGTGGTCTGAGACCGCCGCCAGTCAGGGCGAGATCCGCAATTTCGCCGGCGAGCTGCTCAAGAGCCGCGACGCGTCCATCGGCGCGGCGCGGGTGTCTTTGGAGCGGGCTTTGAAAGAGCCTTTGCCTGAGGCGGTCATGCGCCTGACGCGCATGGTGAGCGGTTCGTCCGAGACGCGCGACGCGAACGCGCAGGCGGCGGTCAACGCGCAGAACGCCGTGCTGCGGTTGCTTGTCCAGGCCGATGAAAGCATGAACAAGGGCGAGGTCTCGCAGGCCGCGGCGGGCGTCCTGGCCATGCTGGAAGGCATCCGCAAAGGCCAGACTTCCAATCTGAATGTCTCGTTGAAATCGGCTAAGTCAGGCGTCGGGTTGCCGGAAGCGGTGGTCGACCGTCAGGATCTTCTGGCGCAGGACATGGACGCCATGATCGGGTTCTGCCGTTCCGAGGCCAAGATGGACCGCAAGGACGAGGAGTTCGGTCGGCTCATGGGCCTGGTCGCGGACAAGGCCGTGGAGATGCGGCTGCATCCGGCCATGGTGGATATCGCGGAAGTGATGGAGTCTGAAGGTGCGGCCAAGGCTGTGCCGCCGCAACACGCGGTGACCAACAATCTGGCGGCGCTGACGGAGTTCCTCAAGGAGTGGCGTGAGAGCGACACGCAAGAGAAAACCGAAGACGCCCTGGCCATCATCAAGGACGCGCGGCAGGCGCTCAAGAAGATGAAGGATTTGCAGGCCAGCGTTGTCGACGCCCTGCGCGAGACCGGCAGTCAGGGCGACAAGACCGAGAAGTTGGACGAGGACATGCTGGAGGAGATTCTGGAACTGAAGGCCAACATGGCTCAGGCCATGCTGAAGGTGGCCACCGACCTGCAGGCCATGCCGGAACTGGACGCGGTCAACGAACTGGTGACCGACGTTTTCCAGACCTACGAAGAGATGAAGCAGGAAGAAGAGGGGGCCGGCACCAACGCTGTGACTGAGCTCGGCCTGCAGAAGGAGGATTGGCTGCTGGACATGATGATGATGACCGGGCAGAAGGCCGACGAGATGGAGATGTGGCTGGTCGCAAAGGCCGACAAAGTTAAGCGCAACATGGAGACGATCGACAAAGAGGAGATGAAAGGCCCGATCGGGCAGGTGACGATGCCGGAAGAGCTGCAGGACATTATCGGCGACCTGATGGAGCAGGAAAAGGATGAGATGGAGAAGGCCGACGACTCAGTCACCAACCAGGGCATGGCCAACCCAGATTTTGGCTGGGGCATTGCCGAAGGCGAGACCGTCGATTACAGCGCGGCGGGCAAATCGGGCAACGAACGGCCGGAACACAAGGACCAGGACGGGCGTTCGCAGGTCGGGCGGCAGGGCATGTCTGACGGCGAGGTCATGGCGCGCGCGGGCAAGATCAACGAGGGCGACAATAATATCGACAAGCGCCGCACACAGGATTCGAACCAGTCGGGGGATGTCGAAGAAGAGGGGCACTCTGACGCGGTGGCCACGGGCGGCGGCAAGAACTCCGGGTATTCGCAGGACAAGGGCATGGAGGGCGGCGAGGGCGGCACGCGCCGCGACACCAAGGTCGAGGGCGACTCGCCCGAGAGCACGCGCGCCCAACTGACTCGCAACGCCGCGGCGGTTTATGCCCAGGCGCAGTTGCGCAACCTGAAAACCTACGACTTGAAGAAATACATCGAGTTCAGCAAGCAGATTGACCTGCTGCAGAAGCAGAACGCCGCGCCGGCCATGATTATGGAGTTGCACAAAAAAGCTTTGCAGTCGTTGACGGTAACCTACACGTCTATTGAAAGCGGGATAAGCGGCCAGGATATGGGCGCGGCGGGCGGTCGCGCCGACGGCGCCGACGACGCGGTGGCGTCTTCGCCGGACGAGGCCCCGGCGGAGTACCGTGAAATGGTGTCCGAATATTTCAAGGTCATCGGCGGACTGAATTAACGGGGTGTCGGAGCGCGCCATTGTGTTTGACAGGATGGAGAGGATGGACAGCATTAAAGGCAACATTCGCGGATCGGGGGGGGTAATCACGGCGGGCCGACGCGCGCGCCTGGCGCGCTTGTCCGTGTGCGTTCTGGCAGGATTAGGGTGCTTGTCCGCAGGGGGGCAGGAAAAAACGCCCTGGGCGGTCAAGGATGCCTTGCTGCGTGTGTCGGCGCGTGTCGACAGAGCGCCCGATCATCCGGATCTGGGGGTTTTTGTCAGAATACCGCCCGGCGACACGCTGCCGGGCAAGTTCCCGGTCACGGAGGTGTTTGACGGGAAAGGCGTCCCTTTGGCGCATCTTCAGATCGGCTATCATCCGGCGGACGGGCTGGGCGTGCTTTTTGCCGCGCCGCCGGAAGGGGATGCGGTGCAGATTTACATCAAGGGATCGGCCAAGCCGCCGCCCATTCCGGAGAACGTCAAACTGATTCCCAGCGTGTTCCTGTTCACGAAGAACGGCAACGCCGGCCTGGCCGCGGCCAAGCGTTTGGCCAGCGGATATCCGCCTGCCGGCGACGCTTTCTTCAGCGAGTGGCCGTGTATCGGCTCGATGGTCAACCCGTTCGGGCCGGATGATGATTATTCGTCCTGGTATGTCGGGTGCCTGTATCTCAAAAAGCCCGAGAAGATCTTTTTCGCGACCGTTTCTGATGAAGGCTCGGAGTTCACCGTCAACGGTAATGTTATTCAAAGTTTGCCGGGGCGGCAAACTCGCCAAGCCGGTGCCAAGGGCCAGCGCGGCGGGTATGTCGAACTGCCGGCCGGCCTGCACCGGATCGACTATTACCATTTCGATGTGAGCGGGCCGCAGGAGGCGCAGCTTGTCTGGCGCCGCGAGGGCGTTCCCGGAGGCGATCTGCCCGAACTTGTGACAGGGTTCGCCCGATCCGGCGCGGCGTCCGTCAGCAGCATCCAGTTCCGTGACGGGCGGGCCGCCGCAGTGATTCAGGGCGCCAACAGGCCGAAGGGTTATTTCTGGCTGGGAGATCAGCCGTTGACGTTGTTTTCGCTCGCATATGAAGGGTCAGGCAGTGCGGGCCCCGCGATCTCGGCAACTTGGGAACTTGACGGCAACAAACGGTTCGGCGGGCCTGCGGTAGAGTGGCTGGTGAGCGGCGGCCATGACGTGACCGCGTATCCTGTGACCCTTGCGGTTTCTAACGCGGCGGGTATTGCCAGGACAACCGCCCGACTGGTCTGCCCGTGGACACCAACCGCGCTTTCTTTGGGTAAAGCATCCGACCGGCTGGCGTTCCGCAAGGCCTATTATGATATGGCGCGGGCCGTGACCGCGGCGCAGGATCCTTGCGCGGGTTGGTCGCAAGATCATTGGGGCGCCCTGGTAGAACTGCTGGAGCCTTACCGCGCGGGACCGCTCCTGGTTGAGCTTTTTACCCGGAGCTTTGGTTCTTTGCAAAAAATACAGACGGGGCAGCGGTGGGCGCTGGAAGACCGTTTCATTGAAACGTTGCGGATCGGGCGCAACGACAAGCAGATGCTAAACTGGATCGCGCGTCTGGAGTCTAACGAGCGCAACAACGCCCGGAAGTTCCGGTGGCAAAACGAACGTGTCAGCGCGCTGCTCTATTACATTAACGATCTGGCGGGGGCCAAGCGCGCGGCCGCCGCTTTGAAAGAAAGCACCATCGCGCCGGACCTTGCGCCGACAGCGGCCTTGCGCCTGGGCGATGTCGAGTGTGCCGCCGGCAACCGTGACGCCGCCCTGAAGTTTTATCAGGAGGCGCAGGAACGTTACCGCAGCCGCAACAAGCTGGGCGCGGCCGGCGGCGGGCTCGTTTATGCCGGACCGTCGCGTCGCGGCGCGGACGCGAAAAAAGAGCGGCAAACGAAGCCTGCGGCCATGCAGCGTCGGGTTGACGACTGGAAAATCTACACTGTTCACGACGCTTCCATGTACAGTACAATAACAACCTACATCGGGCAGGACGCCGTCGCGGAAGCTTTTCAGAAACTCAGCGAGTGGGAAAACGAGTCGCCGGTGTCAAAGTTGGGCGGCGAGTATACTCTGGCTGAAGCCGCGCTCTACATCTATGTGCAGGATGTGCGCCGGGCCGTCCACACTTTGCAGGCTTATCGCAAAAACGTTACAATGAGCGCACAACTTGCCGACGCGATGAAGCTGGAGTTGGAGTGCCACCAGCGGCTTAACAACAAGGCCGCGGTCAAAGAGGTCGCGGGTGAATTCCTGAAAAGATTCCCGGGGCATCCTTTTGAGACGAGGATGAAGGCAGAGCTGTGAAGGAGCGGAGGGAGGGGCAGTGCATTAGTGCGTCAGTTCAAGAGTGAATCAGAAAGCCACGGACAGGCGAAAGCGGTAACA
>CAYRZP010000021.1:0-7138 GCA_964428885.1 uncultured Lentisphaeraceae bacterium | reverse complement strand
AGTGCGTCAGTTCAAGAGTGAATCAGAAAGCCACGGACAGGCGAAAGCGGTAACAACAGATTGTTTGTAAGGGGCCAGGAGGCAGAATGGGGAAGGTGGTAAAAAAAGGCGGCAGGCGATTTGCCGGTGTGAAATGTGTCGCGGTTTTCTTGGTTTTGGTGACGTCGGGCATAGCGGTGCGGGGCGGCATCAAGATCGATCCGGGCAACATGTCGCCTTACAGCAAGACCCAGGTCAGCGCAAACCTTTACTCCAAGCCTGATCCCGCGGCGGCGGGCGGCATCAAAGGCGTCATCGCTGACGCGCCGTCGGAAGTGCTCGGGGTGCTGGTGATAGCTCAGAAGTTTCCTGACGTTGCGGCGTTATCGAACATCGAGGGCGGCACGTCGGACAAGAATGTCCGCAACATCAACAAGGACATAAAAAACGAGGTGTACCTGGCCCGGCTCGGCAGCGACAACGCTTTTGAGGCGCACGGGCTGCCGCCCGGCAAATACGACCTTTTCGTGCTGTGCGAAAATTGTTTTTACGAGGGGTTGTTGCTTTCCCGCGCGGAAAACACGCTCCAAGAGACAGACATCAAATCCATCAAAAACAAGATCAACGAGTCCAACCCCTTCTTCAACCTGAAACATCAGCACCGCATCGAGGGGCAGACCGGAACCTACGGCAGAGCCCGCGTGGTCGAGCAGGAGGTGCGGACGCTGCCCGTGACTTTGCAGGACGCGCGGGTGCTCTCCCACATACAGATCCGCAGCATCAAATTGTGTTTCATGGAGAGTGTCGGGACCGCGCGGCTGGGTACGCATTGGGAGATGAAGAAGACCCGCGAGATAATCAGGCAGGAACTCGGGCCGCCAGAAACCAAAGGCGTGATAACAGGGCATTTCCGCAAGTCGCTGCAGGGGGTACGTGTTTCCGGGCGGTTGCGCGATATCGGCGTGATCAGGCTTGCCGCCGACTCCTCTGGGAGCGCGGACAAAGCCACCGCAGAATAATGACGAGCCGGCAAAGTCGTAATGGCACTTTTTTGCAATGAAATGAGGGAATGAAATGGCTAAATTGATGATTCAGCAACCATATGGCGATCAGCTTTTGACCGATCTTGACGCTTCACAGTCTTATGTCATCGGCAGGGGAGAGGATTGTTCCATCTGCATTCCGGCGGAAGCGGTATCAGGTCAACACGCCCGTCTGACCCCGACAGAGCAAGGGTGGATGCTGGAGGATCTGGGAAGCTCTAACGGCACCAGCGTCAACGGGCAGGATATCACGCAGGCGCTGCTCTCGGACACGGCGCAGATCGTGCTCGGCGGGCAGGTCGCGCTTTTGTTCACGGAAGGGCAGGCTGCCGCGGGTGCGGCGGAACTGGCGGAGGGAAAGCCGCAGCCGGGGGACGGCGATGGCAAGGCCGGCAAGGCGGGCCGGCGAGGCCTCAAGGCGCAAGGGGCATCAGAAGATGACCTCAGGCTGGTGAAGGCGATGGCGGCGCGGTCCAACAAGATCAGGGCGGAGATCGCCAAGGTGATTATCGGGCAGGTCGATGTGATCGACCAGGTCATGATGGTCATCATCGCGGGCGGGCACGGTCTGCTAGTGGGGATGCCCGGCATGGCGAAGACGACGCTGTGCGCGACGATCGCGAAAGTCTTGGACATGGAGTTCAAACGGGTGCAGTTCACACCGGACCTGATGCCGACCGACATCACCGGCACGGAGATTCTGGAGCACGATCCGGTGACGGACCAGAAGAGCTTCCGTTTCATAAAAGGCCCGATCTTCACCAACATGCTGCTGGCTGACGAGATCAACCGCACCCCGCCCAAGACGCAGGCTTCTCTGTTGGAAGCCATGCAGGAGAAGTGCGTGACTGTCGGCAATCAGACGTACAGGCTTGACGCGCCGTTCTTTGTGCTGGCCACGCAGAACCCGATCGAGCAGGAAGGCACGTATCCTTTGCCTGAAGCCCAGCAGGACCGTTTCATGTTCAACCTGTGGGTCGATTATCCGCAGGAGGACGAGGAGGAGACAATCGTCAAAGCCACGACCGTGGCTCAGCGTCAGACGCCAGGAAAGGTCATATCCAAAGCGGAGCTTCTGCAACTTCAGGATGTGGTGCGCAAGATCCCGGTTTCCGACCATGTGATCAAGTATGCGGTCAGGCTGGTGCGGGCCACGCGGCCCCATGACGAGAAGAGCCCTGACTTCATAAAGAAATATGTCTCGAACGGCGCCGGGCCGCGCGCGGGCCAGTACCTGATTCTGGCGGCGAAGGCGCGCGCGGTTTTGGAAGGGCGCATACACGTGAGCTGCAACGACGTGGTCAAGGCCGCTGTCCCGGTTTTGCGTCACCGCATCATCGCGAACTTCGCCGCGGATTCAGAGGGCATCTCCACGAGCGCGATTGTCGGGCGGCTACTGAAGACCGTGACTCAGCCCGACGATTCGGATTATCAGGATCGGTAAGCACGGGAGAAACAGGGCGTACGCCCGGTGAGGTATGACAGAGGATTTTCTGGCAGGTCTTGAGCGCCTTTACAACGGTTATGTGGACTCCTTCCGCAGCGCTGCCGGCGCGTTGCCGGAGATGATCGTGCTGAAGCTGCGGCACACGCGCGGCGTGGCGGATGATGCCGCCCTGATCATGTCGGGTGAGGGATGGCCGTCCGCTGACCGTGTCATCGGGCGAGCGTGCGCGTTGCTGCACGACACTGGACGCTATTCGCAGTGGGCAGAGTTCGGGACATTTCAGGACTCAAGGTCGGTCGATCACGCGCAGAGGGCCGTTGAGGTGATCACGCGGGAAGGCTGGCTCTCCGGTTTGGCGGCGGCGGAGCGCAAGGTGGTGCTGGCGGCGGTCGCGCTGCACAACCGCAGGGATCTGCCCGCAGGGCTCGATACGGCAACCGCCGCGCACGCGCGTCTGGTAAGGGATGCCGACAAACTTGATATTTTCCGGGTTTTTGAGGCGGCCGCGGCGGACGGGATGCTTGAGCGCAACCCCGAGATGACATGGGGCTTGCAGATGGACGGCCCGCCCGCACCGGATGTTTTGCAGGCGGCAGCGGCCGGGGCCACCATCGATTACGCGCAGGTCCAGTCTCTGGCCGATTTCATCCTGATCCAGGCGGGGTGGCTGGCGGGCGGGCTGCATTACCGTACCGCGTTGCGTCTGGCCGCTGAGCGCCGGGTTCTTGAGTTCCGCGAAGAGTTCTTGGGCAGACTATGCGGCCGGGATGCGGTCAAGGAGTGCTGTGAGGCGGTGAGGCGGAGGATGTGCCGACGCTTGTCTGAAACGGAGGCGGCATGAAGGCCCGCTTTGTTGTGGCACCTACTGTCAGCGAACATGACCGCGAGACTTTGCGTCTGGCGGCGCGGGCGCACGCTGACTTGTCCGGTCTGGACTATGATGTTTGCGAGGTTAAGCCCGGCGAGGATATGGCGGCGGCGATCACCCGGCATGATCTTTCCGGTATCGCGTGTCTGGCGGCTGTGGGAGGTGACGGCACGGTTTCAGCCGTGGCGCATGAAGTTGCCGGCAAGGGGATGGACTTGGGCATCGTGCCCGCCGGCACCGGCAATCTGGTCGCGCGTGAACTGGGTGTTCCGCTGGAGATCGGGGCTGCCGTGGCCGTGGTCGCCAGGGGCGCCGGAAATAAAAAGATCGACGCGATGCAGATAGGGGGGCGCACTTATCTGCTGAACGCCGGGGTGGGCATCAATGCCGAGGTCATTGACCAGACCTCGCGCCTGGGCAAGAGCCTTTTCGGACGCACGGCCTATGTGGGTACGGCGGTATGGAAAGTGTTGCAGGCCAAGCCGCAGCGGTTCGAGGTGACAATTGACGGCGGCGCCCGGGTCTTCAACGCCACTGACATAGCGATATCCAACTGCGGCATTCTCGCGCGGGCGCTGAATCCCAACGGGCCTGATATCCGCGTGGACGACGGCCAGATCGATGTCTGCGTCCTGTGCATGAAGACGCCGCTGGAATATCCGTGGTACTATTTTCTGAAACATATCGCGCCGGAACGGGTGAACAAGATCATGCACGAGATCCCGGCGCTCCGGAGCGTGAAGATTGAAAGCTCCAGGCCCGTGATCGTGCAGGCCGATGGCGACATCATCGGGGAAACGCCGGTCCTGATCGAGGTGCTGCCGCGGGCGGTCACCGTGATTGTGCCGCCCGTCCGCGCCGGTTGACCGCCGTCTCACTCCACGCGGGCCAACTCAAGCTTGTCGATGTAAAGGGCCTGAATAAAAGATTCCGCCCCGCTTTTCTTGTCAAACCGTCCGGGACCGATCCAGAAAAAGTGCCCGGCTTCCGGCACCCACTCAGCCACGTCATACCAAGCATAAGCGTCTCCGGTCTGAGAGAGTTTGCGTTCGATGCCGCCGCAATGACGTTTCTGTGTCTCGTCATACACGCCGGCCCAGAAAGCCTCGCCGTCCTGCCCGGGCTTTTTTTCCACGCGCACACGCATGCGGATGCGGTATTTCTGTCCTCTGTCAAAAGCGACATGGCCGAAGCGCAGGGTCGTGCACCATTCGAAATGGTTGTTGTAAAGCTTCATGGCTGAGCCGTCCTCGGCCAGCGGGTCGGCCACCGTGTCGCCCCATTGGCCGCGTTTGCCCAATTCAAGCAGCGTGTCCTCGATGACCGCGCTAGAGGAGGGCGGCGGCAGTGCCGTGGGGGTGGCGAGCAAGCGCCATTTCGCTAAAGTCTTCGAGGAATGCTCCATGCTCTCCGAAATGCGGATGTTCTTGGCTTCATCAAAACGCGCCACAAGTTCAGCCGCGACGGCGCGCGCTTCTGGTGTCGGCAGGAAACCCGCAGGCTGCCGGGTGGCCCACACCTTGATCGCCTCGTAATTAGCTTTTTCTTGTTGCGTCATGCGGCTCAGCCGGGCGTGCAGCGCCGGGATTGCGCCCATGCGCACGTTATAGGAGTGGGCGGGCGAATCCTTGACAGCCGCTTCCGCTTTTTGCCAGAGGCTTGCCGCCTTTTTCAGGAATTCGTCCGACAGCGCGCTTTGGGAAACGTCCTCATATATGAGCAATGGCTTCTTGGCTGGCGGCTGGTAGAACACATGCGCCCCGTCGAAATATTCGCGCACGAACGGCGCGGCCTTGCCGTAATAACCGGTGAAGAAGTCAGCCATAAGGGCCTCAAAGTCAAGCTCAGGGTCCCATAGCCATTTGGCCAGCAGCCAGGCTTTGAGCTCGGCGAAATCGCCGTGCCGTCCCTGAAAGGCGCCCTGCTCGAAAAGGCCGACAACCCTGTTGTCGCGGAAAAAGCGCACGTTGCCTTGCAGTGCCAGCACATTCGGGAAGGGGCCGGTGTAGTTGCGGAAGTTGGTGGTATAGTCCCAAATGTAGAGCTTGTCGGTTATCGCGCTCCATGCCCGGATCTCGTCCGCGAATTTCTTGTTCTGCCCGTAAGGGCTTTGGTCGAGCGGCACGGAGAAATCGCATTCGATCGTGCAAAGGCGCGGCACGACGTTATGGCGCGGCCGCGCGGTCTTGGGCGGCTTGCGCGTGTACTGGTAGGCCAGCGTCTCGATCCATACTTCGGGGAATTCTTTCTCCACCGCCTCGGCCACCTTGTTGACGAATTCGATCATGGTGCCGGAGTGGGATCCCTCGCGTTCGTCAACCGCCTTGCAGGCCGGGCATGTGCAGAAGCGTTGCCAGTCGTTCTGGCTGACGCTGAACAGCTTGGCGTCCGGGTCTTTGCGGATGGCGGCGAGCAGGTTTCCCGTGACGATTTTTAGCACGTCGGGATTGGTCAGGCACAACTGCGCGTGATCTTTGACCCGTTGTCCGTCGATCTCGCTGAAATACTCTGGATGCGTGGCGTAATATTTGTCAGGAGGGCAAAGGGTGTTGAACGTGTGCACAAAGAAACCTTTGCCGAAACGGGTCTTGCCGCCGTGCTTCTCATCGAGACGCATGTTGGAGCCGTTGACCTTGTTGCGCGCGGCGAGGTTGCCGTCGAACATGTCGAACCAGAACGGCTCGCGCAAGGTGAAGGCCGGAGTTTGGGTGATGTCCGTCCGGGCGATCTCGAACCTTTCTAAGCGCGGGATGACGCTGTGCCAAGAGGCGTACCAGCGGCAGCCGCCGAAACGCTCCAGAACCTCGTAAACGCCGTATAGCGTGCCGCGCACAGGCCCGCCGACGATCAGCAGGTGGGGCGGCTTTGTAACGATGCGGAAACCGTCCGCGCCGAGCCCTTCCAGTCCGTCCGGGCCTCCCAGCAGCGCGGCGGTGTGGCGCGTGTTGCCGATCAGCACGGCGTTGGACGGCAGCGGCCCATCGTCGGTGGCGGTGTCCAGCCTGACGCCGGTCATCTCTGCCACGAAACGCTGGAACTCCCCGGCCGCGTGGACCTGTGACGGCGAAGCGCCGGCATGACGCACAATCGTATAATTCGCAGGCTGGCCGCGCGTGGCGACCGCAAGCGGCTGCGCACAGGAGACGGTTGCCGCCAATGCGGCAGCGACAATGGCATTGCAACTATTCATTAACTGCCCCATTAGTATCTCTTAGGTTTACACGGTGACACTTCGGTTCCCATGCTTGGCACCTAAAATACGGTGGGGTTTGAAAAGAGTCAACCGAAATTCCTGACATCTGAAACGGGGATCGCATACTTTTGTAGCCCGATGATTGCTTTTTCGAAGGAAAGGGGTTGACTGTCTTCAGGCCACACTACATTATAAACGAGCATTATCGGGTCGGGATGTTTCCGGTTTGGTTTGTTGGATGCTAGCGGTGCTTTTTGAAAGGACACGGGGATGAACAGAATTTATATGTGGGCGGGGCTGGCGGCATGCTTGACGGCAGGGCTGCCGGGGGTTGGACGCGGGCGCACAGCGGAGATCCCGCTGCCGGAACATCCGCGCCCGGATTTCCAGCGCCCGGCGTGGCAGAACCTCAACGGAGTGTGGGGGTTCCGTTTTGACAAGGAGAACGCCGGCACCGCCGAGGGGTGGGCTGCGGGCAAGGCGGCATTCCCGCTCACGATCAACGTGCCGTTCGGCTGGGGGTCGGCGCTGTCGGGCGTCACGAACGGGGCCGACATCGGCTGGTACCGCCGCGCGCTGAAGGTGCCCGACGCATGGCGCGGCCAGCG
>CAYRZP010000020.1:0-22384 GCA_964428885.1 uncultured Lentisphaeraceae bacterium | reverse complement strand
AAAGAAGAGGTCGGGGTTGGAGCATGTGTGATATTATAGCCTAATTATTCGGCGCAACGCAACGCAGTTAAATCGCGCCAAATTCTCCAATGTTTCGCTTTGTCGATCAGCGCCCAGAGCGTCACGGCCAGCGACGCCAGCACACTCATACCCAACACATGCCAAGAGCGTTTCCATTGTAAGACCACCTCATGTTCCCCTGCCGGAACCAAGGCCGCCGGCCAGATCGCGTCCGCCACATATTTGGGAGCCGGCTTACCGTCCACCAAGACCTCCTGCCGGTCATGCAGACGCTCATTGAAGACCAGCAGTCCGGATCTTTGGGCTTTCACAATGACGCCCGCGCCGCCGCGCGCCGCTCTGCAACACTGCCCTGCTTCTCGTACATGATACCGGTTCATTTCAAGCCACCAGTATCGGGAAATACGACGGCATTTTGAAGATGAGGTTGGTGTGACGCTTACGAAGATCAGGCTGCATTGTGATGGCAGGATCGATCAGAATAATCAAATCCAGACGGCACTAAAGGCTGACCCACTGGCCGCCGGCCGCAGACTTGAGCACCGCGTCACAGACCCGGGCCGTCTCCAAAGCGTCGCGGAAGGTCGGACGCGCGTTCTCGCCCTTGTCCGCGGCTTCGAGAAAGTCCGCCGTCTGATGCACGAAGCTGTGCTCGTAACCGATCTGCAGGCCAGGCACCCACCAGTGCTTCATATAAGGCTGGTCGCCGTCACTGACGTGGATCGAACGCCAGCCGCGCAGGATGCCCTCGTCGCGGTGGTCGAAATACTGCAGGCGGTGCAGATCGTGCAAGTCCCAGCGTATCGAGGCGTTCTCGCCGTTGATCTCGAAGGTAAAGAGCGCCTTGTGGCCTCGCGCGTAACGCGTCGACTCAAAATTGCCGATAGACCCGTTCTCGAAACGGCAGAAGAACGTGCAGGCGTCATCGATCTTGACCGGCTCGACTTTGCCGGTCTCGACATTCTTGCGCTCTTTCACGAACGTCTCGGTCATCGCGTTCACACCTTTGATCGCGCCGTTCTGCCAAACGGCAAGATCGATGCAGTGGGCGAGCAGGTCGCCGGTCACACCGGAACCGGCCGCTTTGGCGTCAAGCCGCCATGTCGCCATGCCGCCCTGCGGCACGTCAGCCGAAATTGTCCAGTCCTGCAGGAAGTTAGCGCGGTAATGGAAAATTTTGCCGAGGCGGCCATCGTCGATAAGCTGTTTCGCCAGAGTCACGGCCGGAATCCGCCGGTAGTTGAACGAAACGAAGTTGAGTACGCCGGCCGCCTCCACCGCCTCGGTCATGGCTAAAGCCTCGGCGCTGTTGCGGGCGATCGGCTTCTCGCAGACGATCATCTTGCCGGCCTTGGCCGCCGCAATGGCGATCTCGGCGTGATAGTTGTTGGGCACACAGATCTCCACGAGATCGATATCCTTGCGCTCGACAATCCTGCGCCAGTCTGTCGTGCAGGACTCATACCCCCAGCGGTCGGCGAAAGACTGCGCCTCGGACTCCACCAGGCCACAGACGCTTTTGAGCACTGGCTTATACGGAACGTCAAAAAAGTTGCCGACCCGGCGGTATGCGTTAGAGTGCGTGCGGGCCATGAAGCCATAGCCGATCATTCCGATGTTAAGTTCTTTTTTGTATGCCATTTCGGGTTATTCCTTTTCAAGAAACCCGATCAAATCGAATAAATCAAATCGCTCGATTCTGTCGATTCCATCGGGTGGGTGTTGCCTCACTCTGTCCAGCCGTGCGCCTTGCGTACCTGCAGCATCGATCCGAGAATGCTGTTCCAGGTTCCGGGGCTCATCATCACCTCGTTGGTGAACATGCAGCCGTCCCAGCAGATGTGGCGCATGGTTTTGGTCAGATCGCCGTCCTCGTCGCGCAGCCACTGGCCCGCGCACCAGACTATGTCCAGTTTGGCGTTGGGGTCGTCCGGCAGACAGTGCCGTCCGGTCTTGTCGTGCGTACCCTGACCTTTCACCGTGGCATCATTCTGGGCGACATGGAAGTCGACCGTCCACGGACGCAGCGATGCGGCCAGCTTGGCATACGCCGAACGGAAAGACGCTGTGTCACTCCAGTCGAAATCTTGCGGCACCATGCGGGCTTCCGGCGCGTTGTATCCCAGCATGTACAGAAGTGTATGCGCCATATCAGCCTGGAAACCCAGCGTCTTGGGCCGGTCCACCCCTTCCAGCACATCGAGCATGGCCCGCCAAGAATGCATGCCGCCCCAGCAGATCTCGCCCTCGGCGGCCAGCCACTCGCCGGCATCCTCGGCGATGTCGCACGCCGTGGAGAAGGTCTCGATAATGAGATTGGTGTTGCCCGCCGGATCTTTGGCCCAGTCGGCGACGCCGCCCGAGGAATCGATCCGGATAACGCCGTAAGGCCGCACGCCCGTTTCACGCAGAATCCGACCGATGCGGCAGGCCTTGCGCACCTGCTCAAGCCAGTGCGCGCGTTTTTCAGCGCCGCCGAAAGCGCAACCGCTCCAAACCGGAGCCACCAGCGAACCGATGGCCAGCCCCTGCGCGGCCACAGTTTCGGCAAGGCGTTTCAGGTCATCATCAGTGGCGTCTATATCCACATGCGGAGCGCACAGGAACAGATCAACCCCGTCGAACTTGGCGCCGCCCACAGCCGCCGCCGCCGTAAGGCCGATCATCTGCTCCAGGCTAATGGCGGGCTCGGGCGTGCCGGGGCCTTTGCCCACCACTCCCGGCCAGGTGGCATTGTGAAGTTTAGGAAAAAAACCGCTCATTTTCCCCCTCCCACTTCCGGCGCGTCCGGATTGACCTCGGGCCCGAAATAACGCAGGATTTCCAAAGGCTCGCTGTCCGATTTGTTGACATACGTGACACCCGCGCGCGCGGCTTCATGCACCACGAAGAACTCATCGTCAGTGATGTCGTGGAAACGGATCAGGTTGGGGCTGGAAAGGCGCTGACCGTTGATCGTGCCCTCGCCCTGCACAGCGATCAAGCAGTACGCGCCGTTGTCTTTGACCTTGCAGGAACAGCCCGGGAACACGGTGAGGCGTTTCGCGGTGACGCATTGCCAACCCTTGACGCGCCCGTAGTTGATCCAGTAATCTACATATCCGTCATTCTCGGAGCCGCTGGCCAGCACCGGCTCAAGGAAGTGGTTTTTGTAGAAATAAGGATCTGTGTTCTCCTGGATGTCAACCATCCCGGCAATAAAATCGAGGTCTTTCTGTTTGGCTTTTGGAACGTCCTTTACCAAGAGCGACCAGGGCACGTAATTCTCGTCCACAAGATTCTGGAACATCGCGAATACATCCGAACCCCACTGCGGCTCGTAGGTGCATAGCGACCCCGGCGCGTGCAGCACGTTCGGCGGCACGAACCAGCCGGTCCCGACCTTCAAGCGGTAGGCCTGCGCAATGTCCGTGATGCCGTTGTCTCCTTTGTTCCAACGCTCGAGGCAGCGGATGATGTCCGCCTTGGTGCTGCCGGGCACCAGCCCGAAAAAAGTATAGGGGAAACGCGCTCCCAGATTATTGTGCTGCGCCGGGAAGTAGTATGACTCCGGCTTGCCCTCCTGTCCCACAAGCTTGGCCAGTTTGTCGTCCTGGTGCAGGTGGTGCGGCAGCGGGCCCAGGTTATCGAAAAACTTGCTGTAAACCGGCCAGCGTCCGTATTTTTTCCAAATCTTCGCGCCGACGATGCCAGCGCCCAGTTCGGCGACCGCCTCGCGCAGCAGAAACCGCTTGCCGTTGAAAACGACATAGCTCAGACCCTCGTCCGGCAGGCGTCCGTCGTTGGCCGCCTCGGTGGTCGAGCCGAACCAGCGCTCGTCAATGCCGCCACGGTCGAGTCCGAAGGCGAAAATGTCATCAGGATGCAGCTTGAGCCTGCGCCCGGGATAACAAAACGAGCGCGGCACCCAGTTCGGGGCCAGACGCAAAACGCCATTGCCAGCATTAACTGCGGCATCCGCCAGACTTTTGACATTGGCTTTTACCGTTTTAAGCTCTTTCACCGCCTTCGCTTTCATCAACAACCTCCCTCACACTAAAGCCCTGCCCCTTCGGCCGCAATGCCTCACGCGGTCAAGGATACAGAACAAATTCAACCGCCACAATCGTCATGATTTTTATTGTACGCATGTGAACGCGCCGCGTCTTGTAACATGCGCTGAAAAAAGTGTAAAAAGTCCGCACGGGCGTGGCATGAGCTGACTTCACGCCGCAGGCTCGCCGCCATCGCCTGTTTTGTGCCGCCGCGCTAAGCATCGCCGTGCAGGCGTTTCAGCAGCCACACGATCATTTCGCCCAAGTCGTGCATGTTTTGAGTGGCCTCGTCGTCATCCGCCACATCCCCGGCTTCGAGACCCACGCCGAAGTTCCAGTAAGTGGATCCTGGCACAATCATGCGCGACATAAGAAACATGTGGTTTATCGCGTCAAACACATTGACAGCCCCGCCCCGCCGGTGAACGGCCACGGCCGCGCCGACCTTACGCGAGAACATGTTCCCGTTGGCCACCGCCACCAGCCCCGCGCGTTCGATCAGCGCCTTCAGGCCGGAAGTCATGCCGGAGAAATAAGACGGCGACCCCATTATTATGCCGTCCGCCTCGACCATTTTCGCGATGCATTCGTTCACGATGTCGGAGTTTATCGCGCAACGACGGTCTTTCTCCTTGAAACACTGGTTACAGGCTGTGCAGCCGCTCAGCGATGTGCCGCCAACCTGAACAAGCTCGGTGTCAATGCCCGCACGCGCGATCGGCGACAACACCTTGCGCAGCAGTATCACAGTGTTGCCTTCACGGCTAGGGCTGCCGTTAAACGCCACAACTTTCATTCAGCACCTCCTATGTTTTTTGTAGTTCTGTCAAAAAATCCGCCCGGTTATGTGATCTTGCGGGTTTTACAAGATGTTGTGAGATTATTGCATTTATTCCTCTGGCGGACAAGCCGCGTTATAAAAACTCGGACTTCCGGTATTTTGTCCGGACTGCTTGCCGACTCTGCCGCAAAGTGATATATATACGATGCAAACGAGGAATCATGCGATGATAAACTTCACCTATCACAACCCGGTCAAAATCGTTTTCGGAAAGGGGACGATCGCGGAGCTTAAGGATCTGGTGCCATCGGGTGATAAGGTCATGCTGCTTTACGGCGGCGGTTCTGTAAAGAGAAACGGCGTTTATGATCAAATCCTGGCAGCTCTAGAGGGCATGGCGCTGACCGAGTTCGGCGGCATCGAGCCTAACCCGCGTTATGAGACATGCATGCGTGCGGCAGCGCAGGCCAGGGAGGAGAACACCCGCTTCCTGCTTGCGGCTGGCGGCGGTTCAGTTATGGACGCGGCCAAGTTCATAGCGGTGGCGGCATTGTATGATGATGGCAGCGATCCTTGGGAAATCATGGAGCACCGCACGCCTGTAAAGGCGGCCTTGCCAATCGGCACGGTCGTGACCCTCCCAGGCACCGGATCCGAGATGAATTCATTCTCGGTAATTTCACGCGAATCGAGCGGCCAAAAGTTGGCCTTCGGTTCGCCGCACTGTTATCCCAAGTTTTCAATTCTGGATCCAGAAACCACGTTCTCGATTCCCATGCGGCAAGTGGAGAACGGCATCGTGGACACTTTCGCGCATGTCATGGAACAATACATGTGCGCGGTCGGCAGCGCCCCTTTGACCGAACGGCAGGCCGAAGCCTTGCTTATGACTGTCATCGCGGAAGCGCCAAAAGTAAAGGCCCGCCCTAAGGATTATGACGTGCGCGCGAATCTGATGTGGTGCGCTACGATCGCCCTGAACGGCTCGCTCGGTTGCGGCGTGGAAACCGAAGACTGGTCGTCGCACATGCTGGGGCACGAGCTGACCGCGCGTTACGGACTGGACCATGCCCGCACCTTGGCTGTAATGATGCCGGCCGTGCACCGCCATCAGATCAAGCGCAAGATGCCGCGACTTGTACAGTGCGCGGAGCGCGTATGGGGCATCACGGCCATCAACGATGCCGTGCGCGCTGACAAGGCCGTGGACCGCATGGAGGAGTTTTTCCGCCAGGCCGGCATGTCCACCCGCCTGTACGAGTACCAGATCGATGCCGAAGAAGCCGCAGACATCGCGTCCGAACGTCTGTCCAAACGCGGTGTGATGCTGGGTGAACACGGCGACCTCGGCGCTAAGGAGGTACGCGAGATATTCATGCTGGCCAAATGAACGTGTGCGTTTAAGCAAGGTACGGGAAGGCCGCAAAGCTGACTCAGCCGCTTCTGACGCCGGGAGACAGGATGCCTGTTCAAAGCGACCCTGAAAATTTACCGGTGCTGTTCCTATATCAGGTGGAGCCGGATTGGGATACCGCCGACAATGCGTCGGCGATGGAGTCCAACGCCAAGATGACTGCCGCACTGCAGCAAGCCGGGCATCCTGTGCAGACGGCTGAACTGCGTTGCTGTAACCTTGAGCGCCTGCTGGATGACTACTCCGCGAATGACTTTGTCGTTTTCAACCAGTGCGAGTCGCTGCCGGGTGTGCCGCACAGCGAGCATACAGCGGCGCGCATTATCGAAGACAGCGGTTTCGCATACACCGGATCTGCGCCTGAGGTCCTCGCCCTGACCAGCGATAAGGCTGCAACAAAAAACATATTGTTCTCGAATAATATACCCACACCGGCATGGGAGGTGTTCCATGAACCTGACGCCGCCGACTGGAACGCATACCCCGCCATCGTCAAAACCGTCAGGGAACACTGCAGCATCAGCCTTAGCCCAGAATCGGTCGTGCTCAACCGCCAAGAACTGGAAGCCCGTATAAGGCACGTCCTGCAAAATTACCGGCAGCCCGCGCTCGTTGAGGATTTCATAGACGGCCGCGAATTCCACGTCGCGCTCTGGGGCAACGGCCGGATCAGGATGCTGCCTCCGGTCGAAATGGATTTCTCTGCATTCCGCGACATCCACGAACGGCTTTGCACTTATGACTCGAAGTTCAGTCCCGCTTCACAGCATTACAATGATATCAAAACCCTTGTTCCCGCCCCGTTAACACCGGATCAACTGTCGTTGCTGGAACGTGTCTGCCTAGACACCTATCGCGCTGTCGGATGCCGCGACTACGCCCGCCTGGACGTGCGCATGCGCGACAACATGTTTTACGTGCTGGATGTTAACCCGAACGCCGACCTCGATTGCGAGGCCAGCATCGCTTGCGCCGCTGAAAAAGCAGGCTTCCTTTACCCGGACATGATGAACCGTCTGGTCAGACTAGCGGCGCGGCGCCATCCCCTGTTCAGCAGTTAGGAATCAAGCGTCAGGTGTCAGGAGTAATTAATGCCATGAAGGCTGAACTTAAGGAGTTTATCGTGGACAAACAAAATTGCAAAGGTGACCACGCCGGGCACATCTGCCTGCTGGCCAGTGATGAAAGTTTCGAATTGATCAAGACGCTCACCCGCGAACCGCGTTTCATCTGTTTCAACTGCGGCCGCGTGGCAGATAACGCATGCAACCTGTGCAACCCGATGCCGTTGGAAGAATGACCGGCGCGATTCAGTTTCAAACTTGCCGGTATAAGCGCCCCGCCTGGCGGCGCCGGTTGCCTGCGCTTGCGCTTGCGGTGCAGGCTGCAACGCGCTATATTGTTGACATGTCTGCGCCATTAATCCTGCGACTCAACGGTTCGCCGAAAAGCCGTTTTAGCGCGACCGGTGTATTAGCCGCAGCTTTGGTTTGCGGTTGCGCGTCAATGTCGTTTAAACCGTATCGGGCAAGCCGTTTCATCAACATGGACGCAGAGGTGATCCAGGCCGAATACGCGAAAGAGAAGCACACGGAGACTATGCCGGGCGGGCTCGTGTCTACCTTTGAAAACAAAGTGCGCCTGACCCTGCCTGACGGGAAACGACTGACCCTCTATCAGTCTTTCTCGCCGTTCGGTGTGCGCTATATCTCAAAAGACGGACGGCAAGAATTCATAGAACGTGGCGTTTATTGTCTTTTGTATCAGAACGGCGCCTTGGTCTTTGAGGGGGTGCACTGCCGGAATTAACGGCAGGGTTTCACAGCAGAAACCAGCCAGTGCGGCATGGGCGGCGGCACCGGTTCGGTAACGCAATCCTCAAACCCCGCCTCAGACAGCCAGCCGTACAGCTCAGCGTCCGAAAACACCCAGCCGTTATAGGTGGTCAGCGCCATATTAACGGCGAATAACGCCGAAAACGGCGGAAATGCGTGCGTCTCGTCGGTCATCATGTCCAACACATAAACGCGACCTCCCGGCCTGAGCGCCGCAAAACAACGCTTTAATATCCGAACGATCATCTCTGGCGGTTCCTGGTGCAGCGCGCCGAAGATTGTCGCTGCGTCATAGTGCACGCTCTCATAGGTGCCGGTATGGTAATCGCCGGCGCGGCAAAACACCCGCCCCTCCATGCCGGCCTCTTTGACCAGACCGGCGGCCACCGCCGACACCGCCGGCAAATCCACCGTCACGCACGTCAGATCCGGAAACGCCTGCGCCATCAGCACCGCATATGTGCCCGGTCCGCCGGCCAGATCAAGCACCCGCCGACAGCCGTCGAGTCGCAGCATCGGAACGACCAGCCTGCCGATGCCCAAGGCACGGCCGCGCATCGCCATCACAAAACTTCTGGTGCGTTCGGGATCATCACCCAAGTGCAGTTCCGGCGACTCCACCGGTTTGCCGCGCCTGACCAATTCCCCCAACCTTCCCCAAGCCTGATAGACATCCCTGTTGTATCTGATCGCTCTCGTCAAGTCCCTCTTGCCGCCCGCCACCAGGGCTTCCGCGGAATCCGCCGTGTTGCTGTACTCGCCCTGCCGCTTGCGCAGCAGTCCGACCGCCACGCAGGCGTCCATCAACAAACCGACGCCGCGCCTGTCACAACCTGCGGTATCGGCAGCGGTCTCGGCGGTGATCCTCCCGCCAGCCCGTGTTATCATAGAAAACAAATCGATCTCCAAGGCGGCAAACAACACTGACGAGCCGTAGTACGCGCAGGCAAGTTCCACAATCCCCTGCACAGTCAACTCTTTGCCTTTCTGCATTACCGACGCTCCTTTTTAAACAGCCACTTCTCGCCCACGCGCCCGTTAGCGGCACGCATCACCACCAACAACAATCCGGATAATGCGACCGAAGCGGCAAAAGCCGGTATAAAGGATTCGGACATTCCGCCCCATGCGCCGACCGCCGCATACACCACCGAAACAGTCAGGTTGCCTAGCGCCGTCACTAAAAACATTAGCGCAAAATCGTGCCGCGTTAATCCGCTGAACAGAACTGAGACCTCTGCCATAACCGGCACCGGACGCATGACCAGCAACAGCCATACCCCGTAACGTGCTTGAACCCCTCGCAACATTTTCATCTCTGCACTGCCGATCATCTTTTCTGCATAAGCCGACGAGCACCGCCCGATCATCAAGCCGAAAAGCGCGCTGATCGTCATGCCGACGAAAGAGACCGCCGTCCCGCCGACAAATCCTAACGCCATGCCGCAGGCGGTGCTTGTCAGGCTGGAAGGCACCGGCAGCAGTATGTCCGCAGCCAGCAAAGCGATCAACGCCAGACCGGTCAGCAAACGCCTTTCTTGCGCCTGACCGATCAAACTTCCGGCGACAGCGTTCAAGGCGTCACCCCAGACGAGAAAGGGGACTATGACCGCGAGGCAAACCGCCGTCAGCAGCCAGATCGTCCGGCGTGGTAATTTATCGCCGCTTTGTAAAAACATCTAGTCCTGCTGTTCCCCGCGGGTGATGTGTTCACCCAAACTTCTGTAGGCTTTAGCCAACATGCCCAGACGTTCTCGCCGCACCATTTTGAAAGGCAAGAACTCTTCCAAAGGACGTAAAAGATTGGCCATGCGGTCGCTTTTGACCTCGATCACCGCCGGACATCCACCCAGCTTCTTGAAAATTTCAAGAAGCCGCACGGGAACCTGCCCCCACATTCTCGCAATGCCATCCGCGGCTTGCATAACCTCTCCCGAAATGATCATGCCGTTGTCCGCATCAACCGCCAGCAGCAAGTAGGCGGTCTGAGGCCTCTCCCCTGCCGACTGGATCGTCATCGGCATGAAGGCCAGGTCAAGCTGAAGTGAGACAGGTATCAAAGGCTTTTTCTTAAGTGTCGCCAAACCGTCCGAATCTATACTGACTTCGACTTCTTCGTCCGCGATCTCCTGCACCGGCATCCATGCGTCCTGCCAGTCGCCATCGGCATCCTGCCGCCTGACCAGAACCTGTCCGGGCAGATGCGCTTTCAGTAACTTGGCGTCGTTCTCGGCCCTCATCGCCATGCCATAGGCCTGATATAACGCGGTGGACACCACCCCTCGCTCTTCCTGATCCGGCAACCACGGCTGATATCCGGGAATGACCGAACGGAATACCGGCGTGTTAAATTCTTCACCGGCTTTGATCCGCATGCTTCTAAGAAAAGCCTCCTCGTGTTTGAAAAGCAGGCCGGCATTCGCGAAAACAAGCTCAATCATGCGTATCTCAAGCAGCCAAGGTTCAGATTGATGCGCACTGTCAGATATTTTGGTCATGAACTCATACAGCGCCTTCCAGCCGAGCAGCATCCTGACGCTGCGCAACACTCCTGACTCGCCGTTGAATGTTACGAAACAGGGCTGCTCCATCTCCGGCAGGCTTATACCAAAACAGTCCGAAACATCCATCCACTGCCAAGGATCGAGCCTGCCTATGCGTCTGGCAAGAGTGTACAGTTCCCGCCACCGCTCTTTCTCAACCCTGCTCATCTTGTTCTGCCCCACACCCATATAAGATCCGACAACCAGCGGCCAGTAAAAAAAAGAGATCGCTTACGGGCGCTCTCCCCTCGATTCGCGCCTGAAACATAGTCTGACACGGGGCTATGGCCGATGCAAGGGGAAATCAGACTGTGCGACAGACAAGGCTGCGGCCGCGTCAGACATCAACACGCAACAGATCGAACGCAGGCACCTCGTAAGGATGCGAAGCGCACAAGGCCGACACCACCGCATCGCGCCGATCATCCGCGCAGACCATCTCGACACGATACTCCGGCACCACTGCCACGGTGCCGTCTTCCCCCGTAAAAGGCGCGCTGCCAGCCAAAGGCCGGAACTGCCCTTGGCCCAAGACCTGCCAGCAACAGCAGTCATACCCTTTGTAACATCCCGCCCCGGCCTTGAACAGGGCAGCTTTGACCTGTTCGAGATGTGTTTCCGGAATGTAAACCGTCAGTTTGTACATGTCAGCAGTAACCGCGCGTTTTCAGGATTCGACAATATCCTTGACCGCCTTGAGAAACTGGTTCACATCCGCAAACCTTCGGTACACGGAAGCGAAGCGTATGTAGGCCACATCATCCAGCCGGTGCAGGCGCGTCATCACGGCCTGCCCGATCTGCTCCGAGGTGACTTCGCTCTCGCCCTCAAAGCTCTCTATTACCTGATCCACGAGATCATGGATCTGGTCGGCGCTGACCGGTCGCTTCTCGCAGGCGCGCATCAGCCCCCGTTCCAGTTTCAGGCGGCTGAACTCCTCCCGCCGGTTATCGCGCTTGATCACGCGCAACTCGTCCTTGACGATCTCCTCGTATGTCGTGAACCGGTACTCGCAGGACAGACACTGCCTCCTGCGCCTGATCGACGCGCCTTCACGTGCCGACCGGCTGTCCAGAACCTTATCATCAGAATGACCGCATTTCGGACACCGCATAGAGCCACCCTCCTACACCCAGACCAAACCCGCCCGTCTCAGGTGCCAGTGGCGGCCAAAGTCCGGTCAATGATCGTGTTTACAGACAAATCCTTAATCATGCGGTTCTGCATGATGTCAAGATTCGCCACATGCTCCAAATGCGCCTCAGGCAGATCAAGCCCGTAAACCAGAACCTTGACGTTGCGCGAACCTGGCAAACGCTTAAGCATCGCGACCACTTCATCGGCGCTCATGCCCGCAAGTTCCAGGCGCATGACTAACGCGTCCGGCTTGAAGGTAACGACCGTCTCTAAGGCTTCCGCGCCATTCTTGGCCGTCCTGACTTCGAAACCGATATGCGTGAACTCAAGTTCCAGCGTCTGCAGCAGATCAGGATCGCCGTCTGCCACAACCAGACGCCTTGCCTCGCGGAACGACGCCGCACGTCCGCCTTCGCTGGCTGTCTCAAAAATGATGCGCCCGACCTCCAACAACAGATCCGGCGGATTGCACGGCTTGGTGACAAACCCGGCAATCTGCTTGTTGGCGAAGAACTCAGCCATTGAAACCTTCGCCGTGAGCACCAGCACCGGATACAAAGTACTGCCGTCCGGATTCGTGATGCGGTCAAGAAAACCCTTGCCGCCCATACCCGGCATACCCATATCGAGAATCACCAGATCAGGCCGGAAAAGCCGCATCTTGACCAATGCGTCCTCTCCGCTGACGGCACACAGCACTTCATAGCCTTCTAACCGCAAAAAATCCCCCAAAGTCATCAGCAAACTGGGGTCGTCATCAACCAAAAGCAACTTGCGTTTGTTGGCATCCATAACATCCTCGCTTTATCCTTTCGGGCGCTTATAAAAGATCTCTCAGGCTTATCAGTCTGTGCTGTCGACCTCCAGCACCCTGCCGTCAAACTCTTTTAGAACATGTTTCAGAGCCGGGTCAGAATATAAATCAAGGCGAGCAGCGGCGCTGTCCTGTTCGCAGGCTGGCTGCGCCGACACAGTTTTAGGCTTTGTCTCCTCAATCGCCCGCATCTCCTGCAGGCGTTTCATGACAGCATCAAGCGAGACAGCTCGCGCCAGGCGCGCGCAACGTATCAGCGACATCTCGATCAGGGTTCTAACCGACAGCGCATAGCGCAGTCTTCCCTCCATTTCTCCAAGCTGATCCGCTATCTGCATCACCCGCGCCGGTTCGGCCAGGCCAGCCTGATCCGCCAGAACACGGATCTGTTCCGGCGTGACGTCAAGGTTGGCCATCGCTTCTCCGACAAACTGGTACACCAGCAGATTGCGGAAATGCTCCATCAGTTCGACCACCAGCCTTCGCATGTCCTTGCCGGCACTGTCAAAGACCGCCACAAGCTTGAGTATCGCGGCCATGTCGCCTTTAAGGATTGCCTCCGCCAAACTTTCCAGTGACTTGAGGGAGACCAATCCGAAAACAGCCAGCACATCCTCCTCCGTCAGGACATCGCCCTTGAACGAGATCAACTGGTCAAGCGATGAAAGCGCGTCCCGCATGCCTCCCTCCGCGCCACGCGCCACCGCCAGCAAAGCGTCGTTGCCGGCCGATATCCCCTCGGCGCCGCAGATGAACCGCAGCCGCTCGACGATCAGCGGGGTCTGGATGCGGCGCAGGTCGAACCTCTGGCAGCGCGAGATCACGGTCGGCAGAACTTTATCACCTTCCGTTGTGGCTAAAATGAATTTGACGTGCGCCGGCGGCTCCTCAAGTGTCTTGAGCAACGCGTTGAACGCCGCCGCCGAAAGCATGTGAACCTCGTCAATAATGATGATTTTGAACCGTCCGCTCGCCGGCGCGAACTGCAACTGCTCCCGCAGGTCGCGCACCTGGTCGACCCCGTTATTGGAGGCGCCGTCAATTTCCAGCACATCCAGAGCGTTGCCGCCGACTATCTCACGGCACATGTCGCACACGCCACATGGATTGACCGTCGGCCCCTTTTCGCAATTCAAAGCCTTGGCGAATATCCGCGCCAGCGAGGTCTTGCCGATACCGCGAGGCCCGACAAACAAATAGGCGTGTGCCACCCTGCCTGTCTCGATGGCGTTCCGCAAGGTTCTGGTGACGTGCTCCTGGCCGACCACATCATCAAAGCCCGCGGGGCGCCATTTGCGCGCTAAAACTTCATATGCCATAAGTTGTGTGAAGTTTACCCGTTGCCCTGCCGGAAGCAAAGTAAAAAGAGCCGGTGACCATCTGATGGCCGCCGGCTCTTGGATTTCACGGGAGAGGGACTCTTATTCCTGGCCCAGTCCTTTGCCAGCCAGATATTCGAGCACCTTGCCGACCGACGTCAGCTTTTCGGCTTCCTCGTCCGGAATCTCAGCCCCGAACTCCTCTTCGAAAGCCATAATCAGCTCGACGGTATCGAGCGAGTCAGCTCCCAGATCATCGATGAACGACGCTTCCGGTGTGACCTGCTCGGCGTTGACGCCCAATTGCTCAACAATGATCTCTTTTACCCGATCTTCGAGTTTGCTTGACATTGTGTCTCTCTCCTTAACCTTGTTTCTCCTAATGAGGCCCCGGCTCGCGCCGTGCCAATCAGAACTACATGACCATTCCGCCATTCACGCTCAACACCTGACCAGTCACGTATGAGGCTTCGTCAGAAGCCAAAAACACGACTGCTTTAGCAACATCGTCCGGGGTCCCGAAACAGGACAACGGGATGTTGGCCAGCATCTGGTCACGAACTTCCTGCGAAAGGGCGTCCGTCATTTTAGACGAAATGAAACCCGGCGCGACCGCATTGACACGCACCCCACGGGACGCCAACTCTTTGGCCGTGGATTTGGTCAACGCGATCACACCGGCTTTCGAAGCCGCGTAGTTACACTGACCCGCATTACCGATCAGTCCGATCACCGAGGCGATGTTGACTATCGCTCCGCCGCGCTGTTTCATCATCGGTCGGGCCACAGCGCGCGTGAAATGAAAAGTCCCTTTCAGGTTAACACGCAACACCGCGTCCCAGTCGTCGTCAGACATGCGCACCAGCAACGTGTCTCTGGTGATGCCGGCATTGTTGACCATCACGTCAATTCTGCCGAACTCCTTCAGCGCCTCGGCGACACAGGCGTTCACGGCTTCGGAATCCCCCACATCCACCGCCAGCGGCAGAACTTTCCGACCCATCCCACGGACGGCATCAGCGGTCTCCGTAAGCCATTCGGCCTGCAAATCACAAACAATTAGATCGGCGCCTTCGAGCGCCAACTTTTCGGCGATAGCGCGCCCGATGCCGCGCGCGGCACCGGTTACGAGCGCCACCTTGCCTTCAAATACTCCCATCAGAAAATCTCCTTAATTAAAAAATCAGCATGCCAAAGCTGACGCCGTCTGCTCCAAAGAAGCCGCGTCCTGCACATTAAGGGTGACGATCGACTTGTCAATGCGTTTGATCAATCCCGAAAGCACCTTTCCAGGGCCGAATTCAACGAAACGACCAGCGCCAGAAACTATGGCCGCCCTGACACAATCCGACCAGCGCACCGTTTCAGTGACCTGACGCAACATAGCGTCCTTGATGGCGGCCGGGGCATTTTGATGCGGCATGCCGCTGACATTCGACAACACCGGAAACTCTGGAGTCCTGAATTCAACGCCGGCCAAAACACCGGCGAGTTTTTCACGGGCAGACGCCATCAGCGGCGAATGGAAAGCCCCCGCGACATTGAGTATGATCGCCTTGACCCCCAGCCCGCCAGCCGCCTCAGCCGCCGCCGCCACATTAGCCTTAGTCCCTGAAAGCACCACCTGCGAATCAGAATTGATGTTGGCCACCGCGACACCCGCCCGTTCACAGATCGCCGCGACTTGCGCTTGAGTGGCGCCCATGACGCTCACCATCCCGCTTGCCTGCGCCTCGCACGCCTCCTGCATGAAACGCCCGCGCGCTTCAAGCACCTTTAGCGCCGACTCAAAATCCAAAACACCCGCCACGTGCAGAGCCGTCCACTCGCCCAAGCTTAAACCGCCCGCCATTTTGAACTCCGCCCCGGGGCAGCGCTTACGCAAAGCCCGGTAAGCGGCCACACTGACCGTGAAGATCGCGGGCTGACAAACGTTAGATTTCGTCAATGCATCCGCCGGCCCTTCAAAGCACAGTCTGGCCAAATCAAACCCCAAGACTTCGCCAGCCTTGCCGAACAAGCTCGCGATCTCCGCATCGCCCGCCAGATCCAGACCCATACCGGAAACCTGGGCGCCTTGTCCCGCAAAAACACACACGTTATCGCTCATTCGCAAATCCTATTCCCAACCGACATATTGCTCTCTGATACGATCAAAAGAAAACTAACTATCTGATTTTGACAAAACCGCCGAAAACGTCAAACTAAAACCGCTTCAAAGATAATTAATATAACATACGCCCATACCTCAGGCCACAGGAAAAACCGGCTTCACACGCCCGCCCCGCCCGCCTCCAGCACGCCTATCTTCTTGGCTATGACATCAGAGACATTGCCGACCGCGGCAGCCGCGCCAGCTATGACCGCATGGTAAATCGCTCGGTAAGATGAAGAGCCGTGCGTGATTATCACCGTTCCCGGCACGCCTAACAGCGGCGCTCCACCGTAAATCTCAGGATCCATGCGGTGCTTGAGGGTTTCCAACGCCCCTTTTAGCAGCAAGGCACCGAACATCCGTACGGGATGCCGGAAAAACTCTCTTTTCATCCAGTAGCCCACCGCGTGCGCCACGCTCTCAGTGGTTTTTAAGACAATGTTGCCGACGAATCCGTCACAGACCACAACATCGGTCTTGCCCAGAAAAAGATCATGCCCCTCCACATTGCCGCGGAATTTCACGCCGGTCTTCTGGATCAAGGAAAAGGCCTTCTTGGTCATTTCGTTGCCTTTACCGTCTTCGGTGCCGATGCTCAGCAACCCCACTACCGGCTCGGTACGCTTCAGCACATAACGGGAATAAGTGCTGCCCATAACCGCAAACTGCGCCAGCCATTTCTCGTCACAATCCGTGTTGGCGCCCGCATCCAGCAGCAACAGCGGACGCTTGGGTTGTCGCGTTGGCATCACCGTCGCTATGGCCGGCCGCAACACACCCGGCACCCGCCCGAGATTAAAGACCGCCGCCGCCGTCACCGCCCCCGAGTTGCCGGCGGAAACCATGGCGTTCGCCTGCCCGTTCTTAAGCAGATCCATGCAAACGTTGATAGAACAGAACTTTTTTTTACGCACTGCCGCCACCGGCGACTCGTCCATGCCGATCGCTTCCGCGGCATGGACGATCTCGATCCGGCTGCCTACGGCCCTGGGCCACTTGGCCAGTTCGCCGCGAACCACCCCCTCATCGCCCACCAGCAGCAGCCGGTCAATCTCCTTAAGCCGGACGGAAGCCTCAACCGCGCCCCGCACTATCTCTTGCGGCGCGTGATCCCCCCCCATCATGTCGATAGCAATTCGCATAATCAATCCCTATGGCATGACCTTATCACGCGAAAGGTTTCCGCAAGTAACGGAAACCTTTAACGACCACCCACGGATCCGGACGCGAATCAATCGGCCACTGTCAAGACCTTGTGCCCGTTGTACATCCCGCAGGCGGAGCACACGCGGTGCGTCTGCTGCGCGGCGCCGCAACTCGGGCAGGCCTGAACCTGCGCCACAACCGCCTTGAAATGCCCCTTGCGCTGGTTCTTGCGCATTTTCGACTTCTTATGTTTGGGTACAGCCATTTCCGCTCTCCTCCATCGGTCTCGCCGCCGCGGCCTTGCCGCCAACTATCCGGCCGACCTTCACACATCCTCAACAAAAACTCCGGTCTAAAGCGCGTCCAACGCCGACCATTTTACTTCAGCACACTTCCGGCAGCATTCGCATGCGCCCTTGTTCAGGTTCGCGCCGCAGGCCATGCAAAGGCCGCGGCACGCTTCGTCACAAACCGGATATCCGGGAAGGGCGAGTATGATAGCCTCCCGGACATCAGCGGTCAAGTCTACGAACTCGATATGCCCGTTAATTTCAGCCGCGCAGAAAAACTCAACATCCTCAACTTGTGTCTCGAAAATCTCCGCGCACCGTGAACACACGCACTTGAGCCTCTGCCGGACCGCGCCCCGCGCCAGCAGCTGGCCGCCTACCGCCTCGATCTTAATCTCATACAGCATGCCGCCTTCAGGAATGATAAACTCGCTCTCCCCCAGTTCCAGCAGGTCCGGCGCGGTCTCGCCGCGGTACCACTCGCCGCACTTGTCCAGACGGGCGACGTCAACGATCAAACGCCCCTGTGTTTGCAACTGCCCCTCCTGCCTTTACGTCATGCGCCGCATGAGCGCGCATATAAGACTCTATATGCTTCTGCACCGGTTTCGGCACAAAAGCGCTGGTGTCGCCGCCATAACGCGATATCTCGCGCACGGTGCTGGCCGTCACGTAACTGTAATTCTCGTTCGGCATCATGAACAAGGTCTCGATCGCCGGAGCCAGCTTGCGGTTGGTCAAGGCCATCTGGAACTCGTACTCGAAGTCGGAGTAGACCCGCAAGCCGCGCACGATCACCCCGATCTTATTGCGGCGGCAGTAATCCACCAGCAGGCAGTCCAGACTGTCCACCTCCACGTTCCGCAGGCCATCCTCTTCCACGCTCTCCCGGATCATGGCCATGCGGGCTTTGAGGTCAAACATGCCGCCCGCCTTGTGAGAAACCCCCGCCACCACCATAATCACACGGTCGAAGAGCGCCGCGCTGCGGCGCAACAGATCAAAATGACCCAATGTCAACGGGTCGAACGTCCCCGGATATACCGCAGTCCTTTGCATAATTTTCCTTAACTGTAGCTTGGCCGTTTTGTCACACTAAAGTCATGTTGAAACCGGTGGGCCCGTTCGCCGAACGGGCCGCGGACGGTTCGGCGAACCGTCCCTGCCAATAACGTTTAGCGTTGAACTTAAATTTGCCCATTCTTTTGTTCGCGTTCCCCGGGCGGGGCGCCGACCAACCTGTACAGCGCCAGACGCGTGTGACCGTATGTGCGGTCACGCAACAGCGCCCAGCCATCCAACTCCCGGACCGCGCTGCCGTCCGGCATCTCCGCCACAAAAAAACCGCCCGGACGCAAAACCTTGCGGCCCGCCAGAAGTTCCATCACTTCCGCAAAATCCGGCCACCTGCCCTCAACATAAGGCGGATCGGCGAAAACGACATCAGCCTGCCGCCCGGCACCGGCTGACTTGAGCCACCGCAGCACATCACAGCAGGCGGTCTCGCACGCGCCAGCCGCCAAGACAGCGGCGTTTTCCCTGATGACAGCTATGTTGCGCGGATCTTTCTCCACACACACCACACTCCGCGCGCCTCGGCTCAAGGCCTCCAGCCCGACCACGCCCGACCCCGCGAAAAGGTCAATAAAGTCCGATCCGCCGATCACGTTCACCAACATGGAGAACAACGCCTCGCGCACCCGGTCCTGCGTGGGCCGCACCTTCTGCCCCGCCGGAACCTTGATCTTGCGTCCGCACATTTCTCCGCCTGATATGCGCATCGGTTTTCATGATAGCGGAAAACCTTGCGCCAACGCAACAGCCTTCAAAACGCTACCAAGCCTTTATGATTGTTTATTCTGGGCGCATCACCAAAAAACCCGGCAGGCCGCGGATGCCGAAATCGCGCAGCATCTCTCTGGCCGGGCTTTCGCCGGGCTTCTCAGCCTGCACCTTGACGATAACGTAGCCGGCCAGCCTGGCCTTAACCCGCTCGTCCACAAAAGTGGAGCGCTCCATCACCGCGCAGTTCTTGCACCAGGTGGCCCAGAAGTCCACAAACAGCGGCTTGCCTTCACGTCGCGCCTGCGCCAGTTTCAGATCCCACGCCGCCCGGTCACCCGCCATGATCGAGCCCTCGCGCGCGACACGCCCGGCCGGCATAAACCCCACCGCCGCAAGATAGAAGTAGTATGCCGCCAGCAGAACCAGCATAACGCCGAAAACCTGCTTGACCCGCACCATCCATTGCCCGGGACGGGGCATCACCGAAAGCCCCGCGCCGGCGAAAGGCCACGGCAGCGCCATGCCCAGCCCAAGCACAAAGGGCAGGAACTGCGCCTCACGCGCGCCGCCCGCATAAAGGGTGCCGGCCAACAGCAGCACGGCCAGCACCACCGGCGCCACGCATGCGCCCGCCAGCAGGGCCGAGAGCGCCCCTGCGGAAAACGCGGCCGCGGCCCCCTTGCGCCCGTTTTCCCTCCGGGTCATAAAGCGCGCGAGGTCGATCAGCAGCACATCAAACAGCGCCAGCGCCAGCACTGTGAAGATCAGTGCCACGGACAGGCTGAACCATGGCGAGGACTGCAAGGCCCCGAAAAGTACGCCGCTGCGCAAGATCAGCCATCCCAGACCGCCGTAAACCAGCACGATCCCGCCGCCGTACGCCCCGCCCAGCATAAAGCCCCGCCCGCGGGTCCCCGCGCCCGCCCCGATCAGCCCGAGGTTTATCGGCATCATGGGCAGCACGCACGGCGTCAAATTCAAAAGCGCCCCGCCGACCAGAACCAGCAGCAAGGTCACGAACAGCCCGCGCGCACGGAAAAACGCCACCGGGTCACCCAGAAAGCCCGCCAGCGCGCCGCTCTCTGGCTTTTCCGCTACCTCTCCTTGTTCCTGATCCAGAAACGCCAGAAACGCGTCAACGCCCATGTATCCGCCAGCCGCGCGGACCCTGTAGCCGTCCGACCAGCCCGCGCCCGCGCCAGCTTTGTCCTCTTTCCCATCGTCAGACACTAGCCCGACCGTCTTCGACAGGCGGTCAAACCGGAAACGCCGTTCCTCCGGCATGAAACAAACCGCATCATCACATCCCTGAAACGACACGCGCACAACCGCCTGCGTAGCGGCGGTATCCCAACGCCAGAGAGACTCGAACGTCCGGCTGTAAACCCCGACCTTTTGCCCCGGAGCGGCCGGATCTTCCTTTTTTTCGGCTTGCGGAAGTCTGACCGCCGCCAGACTCCGGCCCTGCACATCAGACAGCCTCAGGGTGTGCGCGTAAAGCAGATGACTCTCCGGAACCTCAACCGTCAAACGCAAATAAACCAGCGTCTCCGCAACATCCACCACGATCAACCGCAGGCCGAACGGGGACTGCGCCTGCGCAAACAACCAGCCGGGCACCACAACACTGAACAGCAACATCGCCGACCACAGTTTGACACGCTTCAAAAAACCAACTCGTATCATCGCTCTCCTCCTTCGCCTTCCTTGGCCGCATTCCTTCCGTCACTTCACGAAACGGCCAAATCGCGGCGCACGACATCAACCGCCGACACGTCAGGTCGGAACCGCAAAACCGCGCGCGGCACTTGGCTGATCAGCCCTTCCAAAGTGCTGATCAAAGGATCGAAAAACGCCTTGTCGATCCATGGCACCATTGCGACATCCAGCAACCGCAACACCGCATCCCGCTTCGTCACGGGCTCCAATACGGATTCCGGCCCGTGCTCCAGAAAGTAAATCTTCCGCAGCGGCGCGGAGGCGGCAACCGCATAACCGCCCGAACTGGGCCACGGCGAACCATAGACCCGGAAACCGCCCGCCCGATCGCCCTGCTGCGGACGCACGATCGGGCGCTCGTCCGTCAGCACGGCCACGCCGCTTTGGTCAAACAGCCGGGATATAGTGCTCTTGCCACGGCCTGAAGGCCCGGTGCAGATTATGCCCGCCCCGTCCAGCACCTGCGCCGAACCGTGCAAGACCAAACCTCCCAAAGGCAACAGTCGCAGCACCAGCGCGATCAACGCGACAATCCCGTACATCCCATAAACCTCGTTCCGGTACATCTGGGCAAAGGCCGCAGGATGCCATTCGAATCTCAAGGCGTCGTAGGGCGCGTGCCCGCTCATGCGCCACATCACGACACCGTCAGGATTGGCGCCAGTCACGCAGACCCGTCCGCCACTCTCAGAAAAATTCCATGCGCCGGCAGCGCGCAGACCCTCCAACTCCGGAGCCGCCCCGGCAACATCAACAAAACAAGCGACGCCTTGTCGGGCGGAAGATGCGAAAAAAGGGCGGAAAAAACGATTGAAGTCCTCCGCAGACAAAGAAGAAAACATAAAGTCTATATCCGCCAAACTACATATCGTTCCGCAGGCAGACATGATCAACACCAAAAAAACTTCCCAGACATACGACTGTCACTAGCTGCCGGAGTTGAAGCCCAGTGTGCCGATATCCTGGGCTTTGAAATTACTACCCAGACCCAGTTTGATCTCGCTGGCCTCAGCCACTTCAAAGCGTTTTTTTGATGTTATTTCAAAAACGTCAGATTTGGCCATAGCCCACCTCTGCAATAAAGTACAGGGATATCTTAAGCTATCCGCAGTATTATGTCAAATTATAGCGGTGCGGGTGCAAGGTCGTTTTTTTGGTGATGTGCGATTTTTGTCGCTGTTTACCGTTTTCATCCCTAGGAAACCTATGGAATACGGAGCGAGCCGATTGCGTCGAGAGCAATCCAACATCGCCTAGAAACTTCGTGCCTTTCGTGTCTTTCGTGGTGTCGATCCCAATCGCGACCTCCAAAAAATTGCCTTTGCACCCTAGCGGTGCGAGCAAAAGAGGACGATGGCCCTCACCCGCTCAACTATTCCGCTTTTGCTCGC